>JAJYPL010000013.1 GCA_021795355.1 bacterium
CTCTTTAGTGCCTCCTTCTGTTGGTTATGATTAATTCTACAGAAGAAGATTATAAATTAATTTAGCTTTAAAGAGGGGGTCAATTTTAAATGACGAAAGGGGTCAATTCTATTTTACGATTTACATAAATATTCGTTTTTTTCTGAATCTATTTGAAGAAGTATAAATAGTTTTTGATCTGATGCATAGGCGGGCAAATAGTTCCTATGTAATTTTATTTTAAAATCAAACATAATTTATTTTTATTCTATAAAGTAAAGTAGTTAAGTATTTAATTAACTTTAATTTAAGTTATAAATATTAATTTTCTATATAGATTATATCATATATTTTTTAAATAAAACTAAATCAGCAATACAAAAATAACCCGCAAATGCAGACGGGAGTATAAAAAATAAATAAACCTTTTTGTAAAAAAAATGCTCAAAAGTTAAATAAAGTAAATGTATACCGGGTAAAACGTAACTATTAAAAAAGTTTTCTCGATCCTTAAAGTATTTGCCTTGAAAGGCGGTTAAACGCCGCCTGAACGCAAAGCAGATAAAAATAGCTGCTGATGAAGCTAAGAAATATTGCCCGATATAATAAAATCTTGTATAATATACATATCATTAATTAATATATTAATTTAATATTAGGGGGGAATGTAATGTCGAGGGTTATATTTTTGCGCCTGTTAATAGGAATATTCGGCATTTTATTTATAGTTCTCACATTTTGGTTAGGCGCATATTTCCATTTAAACGTTTCCACAAAAATAGTAATCGTATTGGCTTTTGCATTAGCAGTTATTCTTGCGGAAATTGTAATAGCCATCGATAATCTTGAAAAAAGATTAAAGGCCGCCTTTCCGTCGCTGGAGCTTCCCCTAAGGGAACAAATCGCTATTAATGAAACTATAATGCTGTATAACAAGCTTAAAAAGAAAAAATCGGATATTTCGACGCAAATAGCTATAGAAGATTTTGAAAAAATTCATACCCTCTTAAAGCAGGCGGAAAAAGGCGGAGATTTTATTTTTCACGATATTTACGCCGCTAAATTAATTGTATTGAAAGAATTAAAACCGGGGCAGTCGTTTAAGGTTGTAAGCAATCTTATAGAACCGTTTTATTGGGGATACGGCAAGGATGTGACCGAACATACGCAGCAAAATTACAGGCAGGCAAAAAGAGGCGTTCATATCGAACGAGTATTTCTTTTAAAGAACGAGGATGATTTTACCAAAATGAAAGAAATTATGGATGAACAGGCAAAAAATAATATCGATGTATTTTACGTTTTTCAAAACGAATTAGATAAAATGTTGCCGTACGCCAGTTTTGCGATATCCGAAGAATTATCTATAGGGATAATTTCACATAGGGAAGATTTATTGGGAAAGATTACCATAACGTCTAATAACCAAATAATCATGGAACTTGCCTGGCAATTCGATATCATTAAAAAACAATCAAAGAAGTTAAATGCGGCAAAATAACCGCCCTTTCGATAAAGGTTTGCGACTCAAAAGATAGCTTGTAAGTTTATGGCGCAACTGAACGCCTGTTTCGATTTTAACTGTTCACATATTACTAAAATTTGGCATCGTAATTAAACAACGCAAATAATGAAATAATTGGGATATTAACCGCTATCCAAAAATATAAATATGCATTTTTTAAATCTAATTATCATATATTTCACGCTTTTTATAACTGCTCTTTTAGTCGGCATAATAGGAAACGCTATAGGCATCGGCGGCGGTATATTATTAGTTCCTTTTTTTATATTCTATATGCATTTGTCTCCGTTAGAATCAAGCGGCTTATCGCTTTTTACAATAATGATAAGCACTGCAGGCGGCTCATACATTTTTTACAAAGACAGAGCTATTGACAGGCATCTTTTTATAATGGTTTCTATTCCTGCGCTGATAGGCATTATAGCAGGTTCGGTTTTAAGCAATTACATTCCTACAAATCAATTTAAATGGATTTTTTCGATAATAGTAATAGGCATAGGAATATTTTCTCTAATTGCGACAAAAAAACAGGCGGCAGTTAAAATTAATTATTGCGATAAACAGGGCGAAGATGCATTAAAAAATAACAAAATCGATAGTAAAAGTTATTTTAGCGGGCATATAAGAAAAAAGCATAAAGAGACGAACGGAACTGCATACGATTACGAAATAAAAAGTCCTGTTGCCATAAACGTCTTTTCTTTAATAGCCGGTTTCGTTTCAGGCTTTATAGGAATCGGCATAGGAGGAATAACAGGAACTTTTTTGACCGCCGTCGAGCAAATACCTCCGAGAATTGCATTTTCGACCATTATATCTATTATGGCAATTATTTCTTTAATCGGCGGACTAATTCATTTTTACTACATTAAGAACCCCTTTAATTTAGCTGTTTATATTATACCCTTAGGAGTAGGCGCATTAATCGGCTCTAAAGCAGGAGCTTATATTTCCAAAAATTCCGCAGCTAAAACATTAAGAATTTATCAGGGTACATTTATAATTTTACTGGGGATTTTAATGTTAGCGGTTTCTATTATATAAATTACAAAAACATTGGAAATATCGTAAAACACATTTATTAAAATATCGCTTTTTTTATAGCGGTTTTAAAACTTTTTTCGTCGCAGGCGTAGATCTCGAAAAGTTTTTTGCGCAAAAACGGTTCCCAGTATTTATTGACGTGGTTTTGAATTTCTTCCGCCGCAATTTCCGGAGGATACGGAGCAAAAATTTTGCAGATGTCCAAAAACATAGACTTAATTTCTTCGTCTCCTTTAAATAAAGGATTGTAATTCCTTGAAGCAAAAGGAGCGTCAGCTTTGCTTATAGCTACCGCCGTTACTTTATATTCGGGGGTTTCGGTTGACCAGTCGGCATATTCGCTGGTTAAAACATTGGTTTTAAATTCCGGAAAGTGGAAGGTAGTGGCTACGACCCTTTTCATAACTCGTTTGCTGATTTTTGCGTTAAGGGTAACCGAACCCTTTTTGCTTTTTACTGTCACTAAACTGCCGTCCGCTATCGATAAAATTTCTGCATCTTCTTGGGAAATCTCCAAAACGTCTTGTCCGTACCATAAACTGTTAAAACTTCTGCGGGTATTATTTGAACAGTTGTACTGGAAAAGATTTCTGACGGTAGTCAGAATAAAAGGGTATTCTTCAGATATAAAATCTTTGGAGCCTATATGCTTCGTTATAGTAAATCTGCCTTTGCCTCTTACGAACTTCTCTGTATGCAAAATAGGAGTTCCTTCCGGGTTTTCGGAATTAACCGGCCACTGAATTGAACCTTTTTTATCGAGCAATTCATAGCTAAGCCCCGAAAACTGCTGGGTAGTAATCGCAATTTCATCCATTATTTCCGAAGAATTATAATAATACATATTATAGCCTAACGATTTTGAAAGTCCGGATATTACCTGCCAGTCCTGCAAACCGGCAACCGGCTCTATGACTTTTCTTACTCGCTGCACCCTTCTTTCCCAGTTTGTAAAAGTGCCGTCTTTTTCTAAAAAAGAAGAACCCGGTAGTATGGCGTGGGCATATTCCGCTGTTACGGTTTTAAACAAATCGTGGACGACTACCGTATCCATATTTTTTAAAGATTCTATTATTCTGTTTGAGTCAGGATCAGTTTGAACTATGTCTTCACCCATTATATATATGCCTTTAAATCTGCCTTCCAACCCGCCCCTTAACATATCGGGAAGCCTCATGCCGGGTGCGCCGTCCAATTTTACGTTCCAAATTTTTTCAAATAAAGCCCTCGTCTTTTCGTCGGAAATATGCCTGTAGCCAGGCAATGTCGAAGGCTCTGCCCCCATGTCCGCCGCTCCCTGAACGTTGTTCTGCCCCCTTAAAGGAGAAACACCCGCTCCTTTTCTGCCTATATTTCCAGTTGCCATAGCTAAATTCGCTATTGCAAGAACTCCGGTAGAACCCTGCAGATGTTCGGTTACTCCGAGACCGTAAAAAATAGACGCGGCTGACGCTTCCGCATAAAGCCGGGCAGCTCCTTCGATATATTCTATGGGAACGCCGCTGATTTTCGATGCGGCTTTCGGCGAGTTAGATTCGTCAAGTATAAAATCCGCCCATAATTTAAATGATTCTTCGTCGCATCTCGATCCTATAAAATCTTTTTTAATTAAATTTTCTTTTAAAATATGGTGCGCCATAGAATTAAGAAGTATCACGTTAGTTCCCGGAAGCGGCCTTAAGTGGTAGCTGGCGGCTATGTGGGGCGACTTTGCAACCTCGGTTTTCCTTGGGTCTATCACTATAAGTTTTGCTCCGGAACGAGCCGCCTGTCTTATAAAAGAACCTACGACGGGATGAGCTTCCGTAGGATTAGAGCCGATTATCATTATAACGCCTGCGTGTAAAACGGAACTTAAATCCTGCGTTCCCGCGCCCGTCCCGAAAGCGACGCCGAGACCGTAACCCGTAGGCTGATGGCAAACTCTGGCGCATGTATCTATGTTATTATTATGAAAAGCCGCCCTGACGAGTTTCTGCATCAAGTAATTTTCTTCGTTGGTACATCTTGACGAACTGATTGCGCCTACGGCGTTTATTCCGTATTTATGCTGGATATTTTTAAATCTTTCGGCGATAAAGCTGAAGGCTTCTTTCCACGCAGCCTCCCTGAAAGGTAAACCGATATTTTCCCTTATTAGCGGGTACTTAAGCCTCTCTGCGCTTTTGACGTAGCCGAAAGAAAACCTGCCTTTAATACAGGAACGCCCATAATTTGAAAGGCTGTCGTCCGCAGGAACCGCCCTAATAATGCTATCTCCTTTCGTTTCGACGTTAAAAGAGCATCCGACTCCGCAGTAGCCGCATGTCGTTCCGGTACTTTTAAAAGGTTTGCCGTAATCTGCAACTCCTTTTTCGATAAGCGCGCCCGTAGGACAAGCTTTTACGCAGGCGCCGCAAGAAACGCATTCGGAATTAAAAAAACTGCCGTCTTTGCCCCACCCCGCTTTTATAACGGAATTAAAGCCCCTTCCGGAGACTGTAAGCGCAAAATTACCCTGAATTTCTGCGCAAGCCCTGACGCATCTTGCGCATACTATGCATCTTTTAGGGTCGAATAAAAAATATGGGTTTGAATTATCTATAGAAAGGTTAAGGTGGCTTTTTCCCCTGAATCTTATTCCGTTTAAATCAAAATAAGACGCCGCCTTTTGAAGTTCGCAAAGACCGTTTTTAAAACAGGTCAGGCAGTCGTTTGGATGGTCTGAAAGGTACAACTCCATTAAAGTCTTTTTTAAAGAAAAAAGTTCGTCGGAAACAGTCTTTATTTTAATGCCGTCTTCTGTATATAAGGAGCAGGAAGCGAAATATCCTTTCCTGCCTTCGACTATAACTCCGCAAAGCCTGCAGGAACCATACGGCAATAAATCTTTATAATCGCAAAGTGCAGGAATATATACGCCGTTTTGTTTAGCCGCCCGAAGTACCGTAATTCCTTTATCCGCTTTAACGGTTTTGCCGTCAATTTCTATCGTAATTTTTTCCGGATCGTTTTGTTTTTCGCCGTTCATTTCTTTGTATATAATTAAATTTTAGGCTTCCATAATTTCATTCTTAAAATAAGTCAAAAGGCTTCTTAAGGGCATATGAACGCCCGCTCCGAAAGCGCATAAAGACAAATATTTCATAGACTCAAGAATTTCGTCTATTATTTTTAAATTTTCTTCTGCATTTTGCTTCTTTAAAGCTCTTTCAAACAATTCTTTCAGCCTCACCGTCCCGATCCTGCAGGGAGCGCATTTTCCGCACGATTCGTCTATAAAAAAATCTAACGCATTTAACAGCCTGTATTTAAAATCGGTTTCGCCGCCGAAAACTACGACTCCTCCGTGGCCAAGCAATCCGCCTTTGCCGGAAACGCTTTCATAGGAAAGACCTAAACTTAAAAACTCTTCGTTTAAAGGAAAGTAAGCGCCAAGAGGTCCGCCTATCTGAACCGCTTTAGTATTGCTCTCTGCATCCGCAAGATTTAACAGCTCCCTTAAGGTTACGCCGAAAGGAAGTTCAAAAATTCCAGGGTTTTTAACGGCTCCGGAAACTTGAAAAGGCATCGTGCCTTTTGAATTTTCCGTTCCTAAAGACAAAAAAATTTCTAAATTCGGTTCGTCTTTTATAATATAAGCCGCATAAGCAAAAGTAAGCACGTTATTAATAACGGTGGGGTTCCCGTATAATCCCTTCACTGCAGGTACCGGCGGTCTCTGCCTTACCGTCCCCTTTTTATTTTCAATGCTCTCCATAAGGGCGGTTTCTTCCCCGCATAAGTAGCTTCCCGCTCCAGTAATTAAATCTATATTAAATTTAAAACCGGAGCCTAAAATATCGCCTCCCAAATAACCGCCGTCTTTTAATCTTTCAAGAGCACTTTCGATTATACTCTTAACCGCCATATATTCGGCTCTTAAATATATGCAGCCGTATTCCGCTCCGGTTAGTAAACCGGCAATAATTATTCCTTCAATAACAGAAAAAGGGTCGTTCTCTAAAATAATCCTGTCCGCATATGCTCCGGAATCCCCTTCGTCGGCATTGCATATTATATACTTAACATCCGATTTTTCTTTAAAAACCGTTTCCCATTTAATTCCGGCAGGAAACCCCGCCCCTCCCCTGCCTCTTAGTTTAGAGCGTTTTAATTCGCCTATAAAAAACTGTTTTCCAGATTCTCCGCCGGCTTTTACGCCTTCTATAACCCTTTTTAAAGCGCCGAATCCGCCCGAATTTACATAATCGCCGATAGATACGGTATTTAAACTTCCGCATCTTTCAAATATTAAAGATTTAACTGGGTCAGGCTTCTTAACGAGATATGCAGATTTAAGTTCTGATAGGTTTTGCAATTTATTAAATTCTAAAGCGTTTATAATTTCGTCGAAAGTTTCCGGGGTAACTTTTTCGTATAGAATACCGTCCGCTTTGACCGCCGGTGAAGCCGCGCAATGTCCGAAACAATAAACGTAATCCAGAAAATACTTTCCGTCGGGGCTGTATTTGCCGAAATCTATATTTAAACTTGTTTTTATATGTTCCAGTAACCTTTTTGAACCTGCCGCTTCGCAGCTTTCCGACCTGCATACGACGATTTTACGATACGGATTAGCGGCTGCCTCTGGTTCTTTGTTATAATTTCTGAAAAAACTAAGAAATCCGTAAACTTCCGCCTTTGAAATATTCAGGCTTTCAGAAATCTGTAAAACCGCTTCACCGGGTATATAGCCGAGATCTTCGTTTATGCCGTTTAATATATAAAATAAAGCTCCCTGCCTGCCTTCAGCCTCTTTAATTATATGCGAAATCGTTATGTTTATATTTTTATCTTCCATCATTTTATTAACACGGGGATGGAATTTAATTCCATCCCCGTCACAAATTAGACAATGAGATTGGTTAGCTTCGCTGGACTTCGTCCGCTTCGCTCGCAATGACTATTTGCGCAGTCATTGTCAGTACTACAGACGACGTCAAGCGAAGCTGACCAATCTCATTTTATTATGCACAGCAGCTAAGTTTGCTTACGTCTTTGGTAAAAGTCTGCGCCGCCAATTTAAGTCCTTCCGCCATAGTCGGATAGACCCCTATCTCTTCCCCTATCTGCTGAATATTATAACCGTTTTGAAGATAGACGCTTGCCTGCTGAATCGTTTCCGACGAGTTGTGAGCAACCATATGGACGCCTAAAACCCTGCCGGTTTTTTTATCGGCTATCATCTTTATAACACCGTCGGTTTTAAAAATAGACCTTGCTTTTGGAACGTATTCCACCGGAAAAACGGTTTTTATTACGTCGTAACCTTTTTTGACGGCGGCTTCTTCGGTCAACCCGACGGACGATACTTCCGGATCCGTAAATATCGTATGTGCGACTGCGGAATAATCGACTTTTAAATGTTTCATGTGCAACATATTTTCCGCGGCAATTTTGCCGTCGTAAGCCGCGGTCGTAACAAGCCTCGTTAAACCCGTAACGTCGCCGCAGGCATATATATCGGGATTAGCTGTTTTTAATTCATCGTCCGCCTTTACGAAGCCGTCTTCGTCGGTTTCCACGCCTACCGCTTCTAAATTTAAACCTTCGGTATTGCCTATAACTCCCGTAGCCATTAAAAATTCATCAAAACTTACAGTTTTTATGCCTGTTTCCGTTTTAATTTCGGCAAACTTTTTTCCGTTCTCTTTATAAAGCCTATTAATTTTTGAATTAAGTAAAAACTCTATGCCTTCCTTTTTTAAAATTTCTATAAGCGATTCCGAAATTTCAGGCTCTTCGTTAAGCAAAATTCTTCCCGAACGCCCTATCACGGCAACTTTTGAACCGAACCTTCTAAACATCTGGGCAAATTCGAGCGATACAGCCCTTGTACCGAGTATTAAAAGTGTTTCCGGCAGATAATCAAGTTTTAAAATTTCTTCATTTGTAATATAACCCGCATCCTCTAATCCTTCGATATTTATTATTTGGTTTTTTGAACCTGTAGCTATAATAAACTTTTCGGAAGTAATGTTAAAAGATTCTTTATTTTTATCGTTGGGAACAACTTTTACCGAATTTTTTGACGCAAAACTTCCTCTGCCTTCTATAAAAGTAATATTGCCGTAACCCTTTAATACGTTATAATATTTCATTTCTCTAAGACTGTCAAGGAGTTCGGTTTTCACTTTTATAAGTTCTTTTACGTCGATACGCGCCTGTTTTGTTTCTATGCCTTTAAATTTATTGCTCAACGGCTCGTAATATATTCTGGCAGCTTCCAAAAGATGTTTCGACGGAACGCATCCTCTGTTAAGGCATGTGCCTCCTATAATCCAGTTTTCTATCACGCAAACTTTTTTACCTTCGTCGGCAAATTTAATAGCGGCGGAAAAAGCCGCAGAACCTCCGCCGATTACTATTAAATCGTAATCGTAATTATGTTTTTTTTCGGCAGCATTGCCGGTTTCCGTTCCGCTTTTTTCTAGTTCGGTTTCCGAAACATTAACGGTTTCATGCGATAAAGGTTTATATCCTGCATTTTCTATGCTTTTCTTAATATCTTCGACTTTTATATCGTCTGCCGCTAAAATTAAACTTTCTTTTTTAGCTAAAGACGTATCTACTTTAACAACCCCCTTTACTTTATTTACCGCTTTATTTAAAGACGTAACGCAGTGTTCGCAGGTCATACCATCGACGTTAATTTTAATCTTTTTCATGTTTTTCTCCCGTATTTATAATGTTCGCAATAAATGTTGCGAACATATGTTATTAATAATAAACTCAATATTTATATTTTACACCTTATACCTTGGTATAAGGTCAAGATTTTTTTAATATAAATATATGATAAAATAGATAACAAAAAATATAAAGACTGCGATAGCCGCAGTTTTAGGCATAATATTTTTAAATGAAAAATATCTTTAAATTTTTTCATTTCAACTATTTTAATATTAGACGGTATAATACTTGTAATACTTAAAGAAAAAAGCGGAAGTAAAAGAAAAGACTATTTTAAGATAAGGTATTATATAGATTTATATCTGATGATCTTAACTCCAAATACCGGAATCCGCTGTTGTGAAAACCTGTGATGCATAATGAAAATGAAGGGATATTTGAGAAAATTCTATCCTCCATTTGGGCTAATCAATATTTGCCGGACACAATTATGCTAATAACGAGCCACAACCCCAATATTACAGCTACAATATAGCCGATAATCCCAAGTGTTTGGATAAGAGAGCCGTGGCTTGCCGAGGCAGAATTCATCAAATAGGATGAGCCTATTATCAGCGCCGCAATAATAAGGCTAAAAGAAATTCTGCTTGAGGTTTTATTCAAACTATTTGAAAGTGTTTCAATATCAGGTGTCCTTATCTCTATTCTAACCAAATCTCTGGCAAACTTGTCAAGGATATTTTTTAATTGTTTGGGGAAAATATTAACAAGTTCCCAAAAATCGTAATAATTTTCTTTAAATCGCTTTAATCGGCATGTTTCCAATAACTGTTTTTTAGCTGCATTTTTTGAATATTTTAAACCTGCGTCAATAAGGTTAAAATCCGGATCAAGGTCTTTTATTAATGCTTCCAAAAGAATTAGCGTCTTATTTATAAGAAATAAATCCGGCGGGATTTTAATTTTAAATTTGCCGAATATCTCTGAAACTTTAGAAATGTAAGCGCTTAAATCTATTTCCTTCAGGGATTTACCATAATATGGACTTAAAAAATCGCTTAGTTGTTTAGTAAATTCTTCTTTGAACTCGTTAAAGTCTCCAATATTGGAATCAAAAAACCCAAGATTTACATACTGATTTACTAATTTTCTGAAATCTTTCGTTATGAGCCCTTCAAATGTATTCATTACGCTTGTAATAGCTGTTCTGTCAATTTTTCCCACTATGCCAAAGTCAAGAAATGCTATTTTACCGTCATCCATTATGAGTATATTGGCGGGATGCGGATCTGCATGGAAAAACCCGTCTTCAAGCATCTGTTTAAAATAGGCATTAGCTATTTTTTCCGCCGTCAGCTTTTTGAAAGCGGGGGACAGTTTTTGTAAATCTGCGTCGTTAATCCTTTTGCCCTCTAAAAGTTCAATAACTAATATTTTTCTTGTTGTATATTCCTGATAAATTTTTGGAATACGCACGTCGCTGCTATTTTTAAAATGTTCTCCAAAAGTTATGCAGTTATAAGCCTCGATATTAAAATCAAGCTCTTTGCGTATAGCTTTTGAAAATTCATTCACTATGCCCGCCGGATTAAACATCCTTGACTCTGGAATAAATTTTTCAATCAAAGGGGCGAGGAAAGAAAGAACCGAGATGTCGGATTCTATAGTTCTGCCGATGTTGGGTTTTCTTACTTTTACGACGACCTCTTTGCCATTCTTTAAAACAGCTTTGTGAACTTGGGCAATTGAAGCCACGGCATGTGGAGATTTGTTGAACTTTTTAAAGATGCTCTCAATATCTTTCCCTAATTCTTGAGTTACCACTGCTTTTATAGTGTTGTAATCAAGAGGAATCATCTCATCATGAAGTTTAAAAAATTCTTTTGAAAATTCAGGAGTGACCAGATCTGGCCTTGAAGATAGAATTTGCCCCAATTTTATAAAGGTGGTACCCAGTTCCTCAAATGCAAGCCTCAACCTTTTCTCAATAGGTTCGTCTATTTTTTTCTTTTTATTGCCTGTTATTATTTTAATTATAATACGCTCATGAAGCGGAATATATCGTTGCAGACTCAATCTTTCGGTCAGGTCGCCAAATCCGTATTTTGATGCAATATAAAGTATTTGCCTTAATCTTTTAATATCTTCAAAGATTTTACGGGCTTTTTTATATGCAGGCATTTTGAAATTCCTTTTAATTGATTTCTTTTGATCTTATAATGGAGGTTAAAATAATACAACACATTTAATTCTCCTGCGAATAATCAAAGTATAATTTAAGTAATATTCTTATGTGCAGCCGCGAACGACTCACGATTGAAAATATCCGTGCAATCGGCAATATATATCGTTTTCTTTATGAATAATTGCCGTATATATTTTAGCGGATATATAGCATAAACAGACCTCTTATTATATTTGATTATAACATAAATTTATTAGCATTTTATGCTATTTATCTGTTTTTTTATAATTAAAATTAAATTTCCTCTGTATCCTTGCCAACTTTTTACTGCTGCTGCGGTTAAAATTTCTTTACAGAAAACAAAAGATAAAATACATTCCTTAAACCACCGTCAGAAACTTGAAAACCACCCTCAAGTTATTGTAAAATATAGGTATCAGACAAATATCAACAATAACCCAAAAGGCGGCTTATAATATATTAGACAATGTGTCTAATGAGTTTATCACTAAAACTAATGGGCAACGAAAAAATTACATCATTATTTCAATAACTTGACAAACTTTTTTTTAAATATTAAAATACAAACCAGTCGGTATCTTAATTATTAAATTTAAAATTTCAACATTTTTGATTAATTGAAATTTATATAAATAAAAATAAGCATATTAAATTAAATAATCGCATAGAAGGATTTAAGGCGTTAAGATCAAAAGCATGAATAAATCAAATAAATTAAATTATATATGGATTGCTTTCTTGACTTTTTCCACAATCTTTGGATTTGCGGTAAACTCTTTACTTGCAAGAGTTGCTCTGCAGAATAACATAATAAGTCCATTATCTTATAGTTTGCTGCGTCTTGGAAGCGGAGCGTTAGTGCTTTTTCTAATAATTTCTTATAAAAAAATTAAACTTCCAAAGCCCAATTATTTATCTGCATTTGCATTATTTGTATATGCATTTTGTTTTTCAATCGGTTATATTGAAGTAGGTGTTGCTGTGGGAGCGCTTTTGGTGTTTTCCGCAGTCCAATTCACAATAATAGGAGATGCAATATTAATTCACAAAGAAAAGCTTTTTTTGTTTCAGTGGTTAGGCGTCTTACTTTCAATGGGAGGTTTTGTTCTGCTTGTATATAAAGGATTGTCCGTTCCCAAAAATTTTATTGG
The DNA here is from genome assembly GCA_021795355.1 of bacterium. GTDB lineage: Bacteria > SZUA-79 > SZUA-79 > Acidulodesulfobacterales > Acidulodesulfobacteraceae > Acidulodesulfobacterium_A. The sequence goes on from JAJYPL010000013.1 coordinate 12,560, forward strand.
GTATTTTGGGGCTGTTATGATGATTATTTCTGGAATAGGCTGGGGAATTTATACGCTAAAAGGCAGATTTGAAAAACAATATTTATCAAGAACAGCTTCAAATTTCATCTATTCATTAATTTATTTAATTCCTTTTATTATTATATTTGCGTTTTTTAAAGGCGGTTTTATTAATTGGCGGTATATTAAAGAACCCTATGTTTATTTAAATCCTATAATTATGGGTATTTTATCAGGAGCAATATTTTCAGCGCTATTTTATATGTTATGGTATAAGGTAGTAACAAAATTATCCCGCGTTTTATCATCGTCCGTTCAATTATTAACGCCTGCGATAGCAGCGGCTTTAGGCATAATATTTTTAAATGAAAAAATATCGTTTAATTTTTTCATTTCGGCTATTTTAATATTAGGCGGTATAATACTTGTAATACTTAAAGAAAAAACAGCGGAAGCAAAAGAAGAGATAATTGAAGATTTAGAAGAAACATTTGATAAATAAACAAATAATAAAAGACAATTTCAATAGCAATAGGCACAAGCCTTTTAATTGACGTTATAGTCTCATTTTCGGTAAAGGCGGCGTATGCTTTTAAAAATAGAGTTAATTATCGTATCTGAATGCCACAAATATACGAGCGGCAGCAGACGCACAGCTCGGCGCATATATTTCATCAGCATGCCGCAGAGGCTTTTACAATATCCATGAATTTTAAAAATGCCGATACTACCGCTTCGGGCTCCGGCGGGCATCCTTTGACGTGAATTACGGCGTTTAAATATTTTGAAACCGGTCCGCATACGGAATAAGAATCTTTAAAAGGTCCGCCGGTTTCAGTACAGTCGCCTGCGGTAATAACAAACTTAGGCGAAGGAATGTTCTCGTATGTCTTTAAAAGGGGATTAAGCATATTTCTGGTTAAGCATCCAGTTACTATAAGAACATCCGCATGCTTCGGGGATGCGACAAACTTTACGCCGAATCTTTCCAAATCGTAATAAGGGTTTGAAAGCGCCGACAGTTCGGTTTCGCAGGCGTTGCAGGAGCCGCTGTCCACAAGCCTGACGAATAAACTTCTTCCGAATACTTTGTCAACAGAACGTTTTAATTCATCCCCTTTAATTAAAACCGATCCCGTTCCGCTTTCCGGAGCTATATCCTGCGTCTTATTTTTAAATAACAGTTTTTTTAAAAACATATATTATCACCGCCTATTCTATCGGAAAATGTGTCATTGCGAGGAGCAAAGCGACGAAGCAATCTCGCACTTCTATATTGTAAGTATAATAACGACTTAAGATTGCTTCCATCTTTTACTATTAAAAGATATGCTCGCAATGACATTAATTAAATAACATAGTTTACTACCATAAATCACATATCGTTTCCTGCGTATGAAAGGTTCAGGCTTTTATTTATCAAAGGAAAATCGGCAATTATATTTCCCAGCACGCCGTACTGAATGGACGGCCAAATCCTGAACGACGGATCGATATATTTAAGCCTGAAAATCTTACCTTTATCGTCCGCCATTATATAGAAAAAAGCGTTGCCTCTCGAAGTTTCCGAATTGCCTACCGCATAGTTGTAAGCTTCTGGCTTGCTTTCGAATGAAACGGCAATATTTCCTTCGGGCAGATTGGACGATAAATCAGAAATTATTTTTTTTGAAAGATAAATTTCTTTAATTCTTAAAGCCGTTCTTGCAAAAACGTCTCCGCCGTCAAGAATATACGGCTTTAAATTTAGCCTGCCGTATATAAGATAAGGAAATTCCGCTCTGGTATCGCGCGGCAATTCCGACGCTCTTGCGCTTATGCCGCAAAGAGAAAGCTCTTCCGCCGTTTTCTTGTTAATTTTTCCGGTAAATTCAAGCCTGTCTAAAACTGAAGAAGAACTTAAAATAAATTCTTCAGAATCTTTTATGATATTTTCGACTTTCTTGAGCGTCTCTTCTATTGCCTTAAGTTTCGCAGAATCAAGGTCTAAATTGACGCCGCCCACGGTTAATGAATTGAACAAAAACCTATGCCCGCTTAAATTTTTATTGAGCCTCATCAATTCTTCCTGAAGCCCAAACAGATTCTGCGCCGGCAGGGCAAATCCGATATCCATAAAAATCCACGCAACATCCCGCACATAGTTCCACATCCTTTCAAGCTCTGCAAGAATTACTCTTATATATTTAGCCCTTTCCGTTATTTCGATATTTAAGATGCTTTCCGCGGCTTCAAGATAGCTTATTGCAATATTGACGCCGTTATCTCCTGAAATTTTTGAAATTATATCGAGTGTTTCCTTGAAATCTTTGCCTTCGCAAACTTTTTCAATGCCCCTGTGTTTCCAAAAATGCCTTATTTCAAGCTGTAAAACAGGCTCTCCCGCTAAAGAAAACCTGAAATGTCCTGGTTCTATAATTCCCGCGTGAACCGGTCCCACCAATACATTAAAAATGCCTTCCCCCAAAACCTCTTTAAATTTATACCCGCCGTATTTTTTCATTTCGGGAATTACGCCGTTATAATCTTTTCTCAAAGGATGAACGGAGGAATCCCAGTTTTCGGGATAAAGCATTAAAGGCCTTAAGTCCGGGTGCCCTTCCGGTAAAAGTCCGAATAAATCGTATATTTCACGCTCGTACATTTTTGCCGCAGGACATATTTTAGATATAGACCGAAAACTTTCATCGGTTTTTACGCAATATTCCTCTATGCCCTCCGTTCCTCCAAAAAAATATCTGACGCTGAATTTAGAATTTAAAACTCTTTCGTCCGCCGCAACGATGCCGAGCAGATATTTTCCCGACGTTTTAAGATTTTCCGCCGAATTTGCAAAATCGTCAGATTCTATATCGTGTTTATCTATCATAATTTTATTCATTTAAAAAATTAACTTTCCTCCAAATTCAGCCGCCGCAGATTTTACTATATGTAAAAAAGGATACGGAATATAAAATAGTAGAAAAGAAGAAAACAAAAGAATTATTAACGGAACATAGACTATAAAAGGATGAAGCGCAGCCTCGTTAACCGCCTTATGCGCCGCATCGGCACCGCCGCTTTTAAGTTCGCCGCCTTCTTCTTCGTTGCCTGCATTTGCCTTTCCGACGTACATTTTAAGAACTTTTCCGAAAAGTCCTATAAAAACTAAAATAAGCAGGATAAAAACTAAAAATCCCAGCCATATATCGGTTCTAAAAATGCCCGTCATAATATATATTTCTCCAAGAAACATAGCAAACGGCGGCATACCGCTGATTCCCATTGCCCCGAAAAGAAGAACTATTCCCGTAATCGGAAAATTTTTTGATAAATTTCTTATCTTATCTATTCTTCGTTCATGAGTAGCCGCAAGAACGTTTCCCGAAGATAAAAAAAGCAGTCCTTTATTCAAAGCGTGAAAAAAAATCTGCAGCAGGCTTCCTATAACCGCAATTCCGCCTATTCCGAAACCTAGCGCTATAATACCCATATTTTCCATGGAAGAAAATGCGAACAGGCGCTTGTAGTCTGTCTGCTTTATTATCGAAAAAGCCGATACCGTAATAGTTAAAAAACCGAAGCCGATTAGAAAATACCGCGGATAATATATGCCGGCGGCACCGTTTATCTGATAAAACCTCAAAATACCCAGAAGCGCGGTATTAAGCAAAACTCCCGACAATAATGCGCTGACTGGGCTTGGACCCTGCGAATGCGCATCGGGAAGCCAGTTGTGCATAGGAGCAAATCCTACTTTCGTTCCAAATCCTACGAGCGCAAGAATAAAAGACAGTATAAGAAAATTTTTGTCTAGTTTTGCGCCTGCCTGCATAATATTTATAAAAGATAAAGAGCGCATGCTTTCGCCGTAAACCTGAAAAGTGGTAAAATATAATATAACTATCGCAAAAAGCCCTATGGCAATGCCGACCGAACACATTATGACGTATTTCCATGTAGCTTCGAAAGATTCTTTAGTCCTGTTAAAAGAAACTAATAAAGCAGTCGCAAGCGTCGTAGCTTCCAGTCCCGTCCAGTAAATGCCGAGATTATTAGACAGTATCGAAACCATCATGCTGAAAATAAATAAATTTTTCCAAAAATAATAAAACTTAAACTTTCTTTTCGATACGCCGCCGGCTATTTCGCTCCTGACATATCCGAAAGAATAAAACGCGACGAAAAGTTCGAGCGTCGAAACGGTTATAAGTATTACTAAATTAATATAATCTATGAAGAAAAAACCCCCGAGAAAAACGGTTATAGAATTAAAAGAAAGGGCTACTGCGCCGACGGTTAAAAATACAAGGACGGATACCGCCAGCTGAAGATAAGACATCCATAATACGTCGGTAAAAATTGAAAATATTAAAGCCGCCGCCGGAAGTATTAATATTAGGTCTAAAAGTTTATGCTGCAACGTTTCTCCTTAAGTTTAATATCAGAAGCGACAATATAAGTATGCTGACGAAAAGATCGAAAAGAATGCCAATTTCGACTAAAAGAGGCATTCCGTGAGTAATGCTGTTTGCCGCCAAAAAAATTGCGTTATCTATCGTTAAAAATCCTATAATCTGCGAAAATAAAGTTTTTCTTGTTATCATAAGCATCGCCCCTATTAAAAACGTTGCAAGCGATATAGTAAACACGAAAGAACCGAAAGTAATGCCGGTTTTAACTATTTTTTGGGCTATCAAATTGGAAAGCAATGTTAAAGAACCCGCAAAAACTACCGCTTCGGGTATGCCTATATACATATCTATTTCTTTATCCATTTTAACTTTTTTAAGCGTTTTAAATAAAAAATAGGGTATTAAAATAACCTTAAAAATTATAGTAATGACAAAAGAGCCGTATAAATTTACCGAATTAAAATGAACTGCACCCATTAAAATATAAAATGCAAGCATAAGGGACTGAAAAGAGTAAAGCTTTATGGCAAATTTTATAAAAGGCGAACTTACGTTTAACACTACCGAAACAAGTATTAAAATTATAAAAAGTTCGGCTATTTTTTCCATTATCATTTTTAAAATCTCCTAATAGACAATATCATCGCTATCAAAGACAGTATAAACGAAACCGAAAGAATGTTCGGCACCCTGAAAACCCGCATTTTCGGATTAACTGTTTCTACGCCCGCAATTAGAGCGCATAAGATTATCATCTTCAAAACGTAAATTATAAAAGCTATCGGGATTTGATAAATATTTACCGCCATATACGGAAACAGGATAAGGGACATTACGGTTAAAAAAACGGTAAGTTTCAAGTAACTTCCATATTCATACAATCCGAGATGCTTTCCGCTCGCCTCTAAGATATTTGCTTCATGAAACATAGTAAGTTCAAGGTGCGTTTCAGGATTGTCTATTGGAATTCTGGCATTTTCCGATATGCTTACTATAAAAAGCGAAATAAAAAGCAAAAAAGGTATGGCGACGGATACGGCGCTTGAACCGCTGCCCGTCAAAAAAGCGTTTTCGGCGCCTTTCTGGATAAAATAAAAAATATCCGTAATTCTGCCCTGTTTTGTATAAATAGCAAGCGATATAAAAATGAATATTAATGAAGGCTCCGAAAGGACCGTTAAAAACCATTCCCTTGCGGCGCCGAGTCCGCCGAAAGCGCTGCCCTGATCCATTGCGTAAAGAGTCATAAAAAAAGTCGCGAGGGCAAGAGAATAAGCGATTAAAATTACGTCCGAAGACATGCCGAGCAGAGAATATCTGTAAAATGCAGGCAGCATTAATAGTATAATTAAATACGTTACAAAAACTATATAAGGGGCTATATTCGATATAAACGTCGCGTCTTTGGATAAAACTATCTCTTTTTTTAATAATTTATTAAAATTTATATAAAATTGAAATATATTTATCCCTTTCTGCCCTCTTGCGCGCTGTTTCAATTTATGAATGAAACCTGCAAAAAAAGGCGCAAGTATAACCACTATAAAAAATTGTACTACGCCTATTATTAAATGCTGTCCGTTAAAATTCATAATTTTTTGTTTTTATCTTATTATAAATATATAAATAATAAAGCAGACTATTAAAGTTAAAAATAAATATCCGAGCGAAACGTTTATATTTGCCGAATTAGCGGCTCTGTTAAAAAAATCGGAAATTTTAAAATATAATTTGCCGGCCGGAATATATATATATTTTTCGACGATATCGTTAACTTCTTCCGTATAAACCGATTTAGACCTGAAATATTTTTTTACGTCCTTTTCAAAGTCGATTTCCGAAAACGACGAATAAAAAGAGGAAAAGACTTTCATTATGCTTGAGGAAAATCCGCTGCCGGAATACTGGGCTTTAGGATTTTTTTCGTCAAGTCCGCATGCCCATGTTTCGAACACTCTTTTTTTATCCGAAGCAAATAACTTAAAATAGAAAAGAATTATTAATAGCAGGACGGTAAACACAGCGGCTATTACAGCCGGAGCATATAAAGAAAACGAATGAATTTTTACTGCGCCGACTGCCGAAAACGGATTCGGGTTTACCGTTCCCCCAGTCAAATAAAAAATAACGGAATTTAAACCCGAAATTATCTGATACGGATAAACGCCGATATAAATGCACAAAAGAATAGGCAGCGCAATTCCTATTCTTTCAATAACATGCGATTTTTTTGCATTTTCGGCATTAGCCGTCCTCGGTTTTCCAAGAAAAGTTATTCCGAATAATTTTGTAAAAGCGGCGCCTCCTGCGGCTCCCGCAAGAGACAGAAGAGCTATGGCTATTATCGAAAAATAAACCATATACAGGTTTCCGGTAAAAACCGAACCTATTAAAGAAATATACAAATACCACTCGCTTAAAAACCCGTTTAAAGGGGGCATGGCCGAAATAGACATTACGCCGATAAGAAACAGTACGGACAACTGCCCCATTTTTTTTGAAAGTCCGCCAAGTTTTTCCATATTTCTCGTATGCGTATATTTGTCTATAAGCCCCGAACCCATAAAAAGCGAACTTTTGCTTAAACCGTGATTTATTATATGCAAAAGAACTGCAAGCATTGCAAGATATTCAAGGGATTTAAAATTTTCTATGCGCGCCCAGTACGATACGCCTATTCCCATAAAAATTATTCCCATATTTTCTATAGTGGAAAACGCAAGCAGTTTTTTAATATCTTTCTGCGCCATGGCGTACATTATTCCCAAAAGAGCCGATAAAGCCCCTATGACGAGAAGTATAATTCCAAGAAACGAGTTTGATCCCGCACTGAAAACGAATAAAAATTTTAAAATACCGTAGATAGCCATATTTACCATAACACCAGACATAACTGCCGAGATATTTGCGGGCGCAACCGGATGAGCGTAAGGCAGCCATGTATGAAACGGCATAATGCCGGCTTTAATTGAAAATCCCGTTATTGCTGCGGCCAGTATTATAATTCCCGCCGCGCCTTTATAGTAATCGAAAGAAAAAGACGACGTTTTTAAATAAAGCATTATAAAGGCGGCGGTTATAAGAATAGTGCCTATATGCGTCATTAAAAAGTATAAAAAACCCGCTTTCCTTGATTCTTCGCTTCCTTCGTAAATAACTAATAAAAAAGAAAAAATGGACATCAATTCCCAAAAAATCAAAAAGGTCAGCATATCGTTGCTTATAACGAGAATAAGCATAGATATTATAAATAAAAAAGAATAGATAAACAGGGAAGGTTTATCGTCGTATTTATCCCCGTATTTTATCGAAAAAATCGAAATAAACAGGGAAATAGAAGATATGAATATTACGAAAAATAGGGAAAGAGCGTCAAATTTGAAAGAAAAATTTATAAAAGAGGATTGTACGATAAATTCGCTTTTAAAACAATATATGCTTAAAACCGTAAAAAACGCGGCGGATAAAATAGTCAGACAATTAAAAAAATATCTGAATATCCCTTTATGTTTAAGGTTATCCATTTAATATCAAAACTTAATCCTCCGCATCATTAAATATATATTACAAAAATACTTGTAAATAAAGTCAAAACTTTTTAATTATAGCAAATGCTTAAAAAATAGCAAGGAAAATTTTCAAATTTTTTTAACTTCGACCTGCGAGGAAAAAAAAGTAGCGCCGCCGCCTATATCCGACAAATCGTCGGGGGTCAAAGCGTTTACGCCCGAACCGTTTACGTAATCGTCTTTCCACCATAAACCTACGGAAACGACGACGCCCTGCAGAACGGAATTTAAAACTTTGGCTTTAATGGATAAACCGCCCTGCCTGTTTTCTACCCTGACTAAATCTCCGTCTTTAATTCCCCTGGCTTCGGCATCTTGAGGATTAATTTCCAAAAAGGGTTCGACAGCTTTTGCTTTTAAAGAAGAAACGCCGGCAAAAGACGAATTTAAGAAAAAGTGATTGGGCGGACTTACGAAGGTTAAGGGATAATTAGGATTTGATGCGGAATTGCCGTTTTTAAAACCGCTTTTAGGCGAATTATAATCATACTCATTAATAGGATTATACTGCGGCACTTCCGAAAGTCCGTAAGCCGCAGCCTTTTTACTTTTAAAATCGATTTTACCTGAGGAAGTGTTAAGTTTGTCGAATTTAAAAGGATGGTCTTCCGTTTCGATCTTAATAAACCTTTCTTTTTTTAACTTTTCAAAAGTTATCCCTCTTTCTTTCCAGTAGGGAATATCAAGAGCCTGCCGCGCGATATCCTGCTCGAAATCTAAAAAACATTCGTCGTTAAAACCTAAAGCATCGGCGATAAGTTTAAATACTTCGATATTAGGCTTTGCCTCTCCTGCTGCTGGTATTACCGGGTCTGCCCACTGAATAAAAGTATGCCAGTAACTCACGTAAAGATCTGAATGTTCGAAACTTGTCGTTGCAGGAAGTATAATATCCGCCCATTTTGCCGTATCCGTCATAGTCTGTTCGTGAACGACGGCAAACAAGTTTTCCCTTGCAAGCCCTTTAATCACTAAGTTTTGGTTGGGAGCTACAACTGCGGGATTGCTGTTATAAACGTACAGCGACATAACAGGAGGATTTTTAAGTTCGCATAAAGCTTTTCCAAGCCGAACCATATTGACGGTTCTTACGGATTTTTTTAATAAATCCGGCCTTTTTAAAGCCTGTTCGTTTAATGGAAAATATCCTGAATTAGATTTTAAAGCCCCTCCCCCCTTGTCCGACCATGCGCCGGTTAAAGCGGGAAGTAATGAAATGAGCCATGTATTTATACCCCCGTTTTTATGATGCTGAAGTCCGTTCCCTATTCTTAAAAACGACGGTTTAGTTTCTGCGTAAAGTTTTGCTAAATATTCTATGCGCTCTTTTGAAAGACCTGTAATGCCGGCGGCTTTATCCGGCGGATATTCTTCAGCCTTTTTGCAAAATTCATCGAATCCGAAAGAATATTTTTCTAAAAAAAACTTATTTTCTAAATTATCTCTTAATATAATATGCGCAATGCCCAGAGCAAGCGCTCCGTCAGAACCCGGCAGAATCATATAAAAATCGTCCGCCCACATTGCGGTTTTATTCCGGTGAACGTCTATGGCGATTATTTTAGCTCCGTTTTTCCGTGCGGCGTCTGCCAAAACTGCCTGATGCATATTTGTTTCTAAAGCGTTTATTCCCCAGAATATTATCAACTTTGCGTTAACCGAATCTAAAGGATTTACTCCTTTAGATTCTCCGTATGCAAACTGATAACCTAAACTTCCGGCCGCGGAACAGATAGTGCGGTCAAGGGAGGCAGCGCCTATTTTATTAAAAAGGCGTCTGTCCATGCTTGCTTTGTTAATTATGCCTTCCGTCCCGCCGTAAGAATAAGGCAAAATACTTTCCGAACCGTATTTAGAAATAAGTTCTTTCCAACGTTCAGCAATTTCATCAACGGCATCGTTCCAGCTTATTCTCTCAAATTCGCCGCCGCCCTTTTTTCCCGTTCTGCGCATCGGATAAAGTATCCGGTTTCCGTAAATACGCTCAGGATAAGCCCTTACTTTTTCGCAGATAACTCCTTTTGTGACCGGATGCGACGGATCGCCTGCGACTTTAACGATTTTACCGTCCTCAATTTCAACTTTTAAAGCGCATGTATCGGGGCAATCGTGAGGACACACGGAATATTTTATTTCCATAATTAACTATTTTATTCTCGAAAACCCTATAATTACCATTATAATCATTACAAGTATATAAATCCTAAGAAACCAAAAGGCTATTTGAACCCATCCTTTTATTTCTGCTTTTTGCACCGGTATTTTATTATAATCTATTAACCCTTCTTCTTTTATAAAATCTTCCCAGTCTTCGTCAAGATTAATATCTTTTGACGTCTTTTTATTATTTTTCATATCGCACCTCTTGCCGTTAAAGCCGATTATATCAATATACTTAATCATTTATTATTTTATTGCCTGCTATTTCTTATTATCCTAATATATGCGGAAATACCACCGTTAAACCGTACATAAAGTTCATAATTATTAAAAATCCTACTATAGTAAAAGCCGATATATTCTGCCAATGCTTATTTATATGCTCTCCCATAATCTCTTTATCATTTAAGAGAAGCAGTAAAAACATCATAGCCGCAGGCATAAAAATAGTCGCTACTACCTGGACCGTTAAGTTTAAAAAACCTAAAGGGGCATTAGGTATTAAAACTATGCCTCCTGCGATTAAAAGGCTTATAACGCCCGGAAGATAAAATTTCCAGCCCTCTATCGGAGGCATATTAATGCTTTTAGGCCAGCCGAAAGCTTCCCCCATTGCCCAGGAAGTGCTTGCGGATATTGCTATAGCCGCAATAAGACCTGCTTCTACTAATCCGAGAGCAAAAAGTCTCATGGCAAGAGGTCCCATTTTTGAAGAGATTGCCGAAAGAATAGTCTGTATGTCAAGATTAGGAGTCTGCGTCAAGCCGTAAACTGTTCCGGCCGTAATAAGTATAATGGCTATTGCAACTATTACCATAAATACCGATCCTATAAATGTGTCGAACTGACCGTCCCTGATATCTTTCACGGTAAGACCTTTATCTACGACTGAAGACTGCTGAAAAAAAAGCATCCATGGAGCAATGGTAGTACCTAGGTTAGCAAGTACAACATAAATAAATAAAGAACTTACGCCTCCTTTTATATGCCAAGTCCCAAAACTTCTTGCAACCGCTCCCCAGTGTAAATGCGGAACAAAAAAAACTAATGGAACAAATACCAAGTTAAACGCTGCTATGCTCAAACTAATCCACTCCCATGCAAAATAGCGTAAAAAAAGCTGAATAGACGCTATAATAAGAACGGCCGATATTGAAGAAATCAGCGGAGGGACGCCAAAAACGCGCATTCCTATTGTTATTCCGATAAATTCCGTTATCAGCGTCAATACGTTTGCTATTATCAGGTCGATTAACGAAAAAGCGCCCCAGAATTTCCCGTATCTTTTCCATATCATTTCGGCGTGCCCTCTGTGCGTTACGGCGCCGAGCCTTACGGTCATCTCCTGCACTATATACGCCACCGGCAGCATTACTATCATAAAAGGAATAAAAAAGCCGATTCCGAATATAGAGCCGGTCTGCGCATAAGTCATAACTCCGCCGGCATCGTTGTCGGCGATCATAACGAGTATTCCTGGACCTATAAGTGCCATTAAAAGACAAAGGCGGGAAAAATACCCGTATTTTTGTCTCATAAGATGGATTTTAAGCCTGTCTGCCGCTCTAAGTTTAATATCTACGGGGAGGCTGTCGAGTTTGTCTTTGTAATCATCTTTCATATTGCGTCTCCTTACTTAATAAACAGCTTTAACCGTTCATTAGAAAGAGATGGAATATTAATATTACAAAGTTTATAAAGGAAAGCTAAAATTAAATAAACACTCTAAGGCTAATGAAGTATTAAAGCTATTATCGATTTTTTTTGAATTCAAACAATAATCGCTACTGTCGGGCTCACTTCGCATAAACAGCCTCCTATGTTTAATTAATTTTATGGTTTGCTTATATTAAAAGTATGCTATTTTAAAAAAAATATGTCAAGAAAAAAATGGGGTATGTTGCACGTGAAACAATAAGATTTTTAATATTATTTTATTTTCGGCATCTCATTAATAAAATACCGACCGCCACAGGAGTTATACCTGAAATCCTGCTTGCTTCCGATATAGTCTTCGGGCGTATTTTATTAAGTTTTTCGACGACTTCTATGGACAATCCCGGAATCGAATTAAAATTCATATCGCTTTCAAGTTTAAAATCATCAAACTTTTTTAACCTGTCGATCTCCTCTTTTTGTCTCGAAATATAGCCCTCGTATTTAACAAAAAGCTCAACCCTGTTCATTATATCTTTGCTAAATTTATTTAGCTCTTCTTGTAATTCGGGCGCTATATTTTCCAGATAAATATCCGTGCGTTTCAAGAGGTCGTAATACCTGCCTTTTTCGTAAGTCTTTAAAAAGGAAATTAACTTATTAAAGCCTTCTAATCTTTCTTTGTATATATCATATCTTTCGTCGTCTAAAAGTCCTGCTTTTTTACCGAATTCGCACAGCCTGAAATCTGCGTTGTCTTCCCTTAATAAAAGTCTGTATTCTGCGCGAGACGTAAACATTCTGTATGGTTCAGAAGTACCGAGGGTGATTAAATCGTCGATTAAAACGCCTATATATGCCTCGTCCCTTCTTAAAATTAAAGGTTCTTCGCCTTTTATCTTTAAAGCGGCGTTAATTCCGGCAACAATACCCTGTGCTGCAGCTTCTTCGTAACCCGACGTTCCGTTAATCTGTCCTGCCAAAAAAAGCCCTTCGATTTTTTTAGTTTCTAAAGAATGATTAAGCTGGGTGGGCAAGACGTAATCGTATTCTATGGCATAGCCGGGCCTCATTATCTTTACATTCTCAAGCCCTTTAATGCTTCTTAAAAATTTAAGCTGGGTCTCCAAAGGCAGACTCGTCGAAAGTCCGTTAGGGTAGTATTCAATGGAATCGAGGCTTTCCCTTTCCAAAAATATCTGATGCCTTTCTTTGTCTTTAAACCTGACGACTTTATCTTCTATAGAAGGGCAGTATCTCGGACCTATTCCTTGAATAACGCCGCAATATAAAGGAGACTTATCCAAGTCTTTTAAAATTGCGTCGTGCGTGTTTTTGTTGGTATATGTAATATAACAGCTGATTTCATTGGTTATATTTTTATCCGCTATAGAAAAAGGAATAAAATCGTCTTCTCCCTTTTGCTCTTCAAGGTCCGAAAAATTTATTGTCCTTCCGTCCAATCTCGGCGTCGTTCCTGTTTTAAGCCTTCCAAGCTCAAGACCGTTTTCGAGCAGGCTTAAAGAAAGGTTATTCGAAGCAAAATCCCCTGCTCTTCCGGCTTTATAATTAAAAAGACCGATATGAACAAGCCCTCTTAAAAAAGTTCCCGTAGTTAATATAACGGCATCCGCGGACAATTCTTCCCCCGTCCATAAAACTACTCCTAAAACTTTCCCGTTTTTTACTATCAGCGAATCAACCATAGACTGAATAATCGTTAAGTTTTGCTCCGATTCCAAAGCCGACTTCATATAAGTTTTATACTTAAACATATCGGCCTGAGCACGAGACGACCTAACCGCAGGACCTTTTTTAGTATTAAGCGTCCTAAACTGAATTCCGGTTTTGTCTATGGCCTTTCCCATCTCGCCGCCGAGCGCATCAATTTCCCGCACGAGATGCCCCTTGGCAAGACCGCCTATAGCAGGATTACAGGACATCTGCCCTATATTATCCAAATTAATCGTAATAACGGCGGCGCTCAAGCCCATCCTCGCAGCTGCAAGAGAAGCTTCTATACCCGCATGTCCAGCGCCCACCACAATTACGTCAAAACTATTCATACTATTTTTAGTTTCCATAGCAAAAATTATATTGCAAAATTATTTGTTTTAAAAGTTTTAATTTATCGTTTCTATGTTATTATAATCTAAAAACGATAAACTTTAATATTAACCGCCGCGTTCTACTTGCCTATGCAGAATTCTTTGAAAAGCATATCCAGAACGTCTTCGCCGGTTACTCCCCCGACAATCTCGTCAAGGGCGTTAATGCCGTCTCTTAAATCTATCGATATTAATTCGAGCGGGCGGCCTTCTATGAATTTTTCTTTTGCATTTTCCAATAAATTTAAAGATTTTACTAATAAATTTTTCTGCCTTACGGTTGTAATGCCGACATCGTCTTTAATCCCGCCTTCGATTTTTAAAATAATATCGTGCACCGCCCTTTTCATCGCTTCAAAACCGTCGCCGGTCTTGGCGCTTATAAAAACCGGATTGTTAATAAATCCGAAAGTCCTCATCACGTTTTTTTCTATTATGTTTATGTCTTTTCCTTTAAAAGTATCTAATTTATTTATAACCGGAATTAAATTATCCTTTTTTTCTTCCAATACATCTCTTAAAATTTCGTTTTCCGCTAAATCGTTAACGTCGAAAACGTATAAAACGGCATCGGCATTTTTAATCTGATTATAGCTCCCTTTTATGCCCTCATATTCTATCTTATTCTCCGTTTCCCTCAAACCGGCCGTATCTATAATTTTAACGGGTTTATTGGATAAAAACAGGTTTTCTTCGATATAATCCCTTGTCGTACCGGGCGCATCCGAAACTATGGCTCTTTTTTTATCGACGAGCCTGTTTAATATGCTAGACTTTCCTACGTTAGGCGCTCCGGCTATTACTACGCTGAAACCGTGTTTATTCAGCTCGTAATTCTCGTAAGATTCTATAAGTCCGCATATCAATCCGGCCGCTTCCTCGGACTTTTTTATAAAATCGGTATTAATATTTTCGAATTCTTCCTCGGGAAAATCGATTAAAGCTTCTAATGAGGCAAGCAGATAAATATAATCTTCTTTAATTTTTTCTATTTTTTTTTCTAATAGGCCGCTCAATTCATTATTTGCAATAACCAGCGTTTTTAAAGAATTAGCCTTGATTATTTCCAGAATTGCTTCAGCTTTTATAAGGCTGATTTTATTGTTCAGATAGGCTCTTTTGGTAAATTCGCCGTTATATGCAAGCCTTGCGCCCGATTTCAATATTATTTCCAGTATATATTTCGTATTGAATACTCCGCCGTGGGGATATATTTCAAACATATCTTCTCCGGTATAGGAATCCGGACCTTTTATGAAAACGCATACCGCTTCGTCCACGAACGATTCGGTTTGAAAATCGAAAATGCGGCCGGTATATAAAAAACGGGGTTTTATATCCGAAAAATCTTTACGGTACGGCTTGAAAATTTTTTTAAGTATATGCAGACAGTCTTTGCCGGATGCCCTGATAATGCTGATTGCTCCTTCCCCGGCAGGAGAGGAAATAGCGCAAATCGTATCTATTTCGTATGTTAAAGAAGACATAACGCCGTAAAAAGAATGTTATGCAAATTTTCTATTTATAATATACTGCTGAGCAATGGTTAAAAGATTGTTGACCGTCCAGTATAAAAGAAGACCTGCGGGGAAATGGATAAAAATAAACGTAAAAACGACGGGGAGAATGAGCATTATTTTAGCCTGCGCCGGATCTCCCACCATAGGGTTCATTTTTTGGGAAATCAGCATAGATATGCCCATTAATATAGGCAGGATATAATAAGGATCCTGAACCGAAAGATTGTGTATCCATAAGATAAAGGGCGCATTCCTGAGCTGTATCGATATTAAAAGCGCTTCATACAAACCGTAAAAAACCGGAATCTGCAAAAGCATGGGAAGACAGCCTCCGAACGGATTAACCCTGCTTTCCTTATAAAGCTCCATAATTTTTTTATTTAATTCGGCTTTATTGTCTTTGTATTTTTCGCGCATTTCGTTAATCTTCGGCGTTAATTTCTGCATCTGCTTCATAGATTTGAAGCCGGTATAGGTAAGCGGATAAAATACTATCCTTATGGCTAAAACGAGAAGTATAATCGCAACTCCGTAATTATGAACGTAGGCGTAGAAAAATTCGAGTATATGCAGTAAAATTATAGAAAAAAATCCGAAAAAGCCGAAGTTTAAAGTAGAACTAAGGTTATGCCCCAGAGGATTTAGCAAGGATAATTTTTTAGGCCCTCCGTAAACTTTTAAAGACGTTTCTGCGGTTTTGCCGGAAGCCGCCGACAGTGTTTTGGGAATAATAAAAGAAATTATATTGCCCTTTTTTTCCGCCGTTATATTACTGCCGGGCGATAAAGCCGAAAGTAAAAAATATTTGGAATTAAAACCTGCAAAAGAAATATTTCCGGTAAATTTTTCTTTGTTTATAATAGCCGGGGTTTGGAAGCTTTTATTAATATAAATCGCAGGGGTAAAATTAACAAAATTAGGGCTTTTCGACGAAGCCGGCTTTAAGCCTGCGGAAAGAATAAACCGGCCTCTAAGCTTATACGGTTTATTGCCGATATTTTTAATATAAACCGACGCCGCTAAAAAATACTTATCGTCGTTAAACTTATATTCTTTTGTAAGTATAGCCTTGCCGTTTATATTATAGATAAATTTTACCGAATCTTTTTTCCTAATTATATTGACGAGTTTTATGGGAACGTTTTGATTTTTTGGGACAAAGTTAATTAATTCGGAAATATTTTTAGAATTAGACAGATTAACCTTATTTTTAGAATTTTTTTCAGTGTAAGAATAGTTTAAAAGATTTAAGCCGTTTATCGCGCCGGTATATTTATTAAAATTTGCATGAATCGTATTTCCTTTATACGATACTGTTTTAATGCTTTTCAGCGAATTTGATATAGAAATTAATTTTTTTATTTTTTTGGATTTAAGAGGAATAATTTTTTTTAAATTTTTAACGCTTGCTTTATGTTGTAAACTGGAAACTTTATTTGCCGCGGCAGTTTGTTTATTTACGGCCGGCGCATTTTGCCCGTGAGGCATAAAATAGCCCCATGCTATTATTAATACTACCGATAAAATTGAAGCTATAATTATTCTCTTTTCCAAAAAAACTCCTTTTACTGTATATATATTTAAATCAAATTAAATTAAATAATGAGGGCATGACGGCTAATTTTAATGCGCATGCTTATCGACCGGATCGTATCCGCCCTTTGACAAAGGATTGCATCTGATAATTCTGTATATAGATAAAAAAAAAGCTTTAAAAAAACCGAAAGTTTGAAAACATTCTGCGGCATATTCGGAACAAGTCGGGTAAAATCTGCAGCTTTGCGGCAATATTGGAGATATAAGCTTTCTGTAAAAATTAATAAGTGCTATAAAAAATCTATTTAAAATTTTCATTTTGTATTAAAAAATCAAGCTCTTTTAACAGATGAATTTTAGAAGGAGGAATTTTAACTAATAACACGGCGCAATCCATTTTTTTAAGATTATGCCGGTTTAGCCTTATAAATTCTTTTATTATTCTTTTAAATTTGTTTCTTTTTACGGAATTAAGAAGTTTTCTTTTAAACGTAATTAAAAATTTAAAACTATCGGACTCAACATAATAAATAACCGAAATTTTTTGCGGCTTTTTAAGTCCTTGTTTAAAAATATAATTTATGCGGCTTTTGTCTTTTAGTTTAATGTCTTTATTTAATTTGAAATTTTTTTCAGACATTATATTCAATAAAGCTTAAAATGCGCAAAACTATTTAGAGCTTATTACCGGAACAAGTATTTTCCTGCCCTTTCTTCTGCGCCTCGACAAAACCAATCTTCCGTTTTTAGTGCTCATCCTGCTTAAAAAACCGTGCGTCCTTTTTCTTTTTAATTTACTTGGTTGAAAAGTTCTTTTCATAACGATTGCTCCGTTTTATTTATTAATAATATAATTTTTAATGGGATAAATTTTAATTAAACCAAATAATACTACGAATGTCAAGCAGTTTTTATTTTTGATTATTGCTTAACTTGCGGTAATAAAAGGCTATATGTAATATTAAAATATTTAACGCATTGATTTTATAAGAAAAAATTTATTGAAATATAATTGAAATATATTTTAAAATTTGATAATGTTGATTTGTTAAATTTTATACTGAAAATATTTCCATGAAAATTTAAAAAATAAAGCCTGATTTAGCACTAAATTTTTAATATAAGTTATTGTAATTAAAGACATATTTGAGTTATCAACAACTGTTGATAACATTGTTTAATTTATTATGGATAAAATCGAACCTCTATTAAACGAATTAAAAAAAGAGATCGGCGACAGCAATTTTAATATATGGTTTAATCCTGCCGATATATCTTTAAACGACAATACGCTTATATTTTCCGTACCGAATAAATTTTTTAAGGATATTATTAACGAATCTTATCGTGAAATTATTTTAAATATATGGAAAAATTTAAACAACGACGAAGACCTTAATATGATTTATAATATTAACGAAACTTCCGAAAATAATTTCGTCTGTAAAAATAATAATAATATCGAAGGCAATATAAATTTAGCTCCGGTGAACTTAAAAACCGAAGTTAAAGAAAAAAATACCGAAAATAAAAAAAGTTTAAAAAAAGAATATCTTAATATAAACGAAAAATATACCTTTGAAAATTTCGTAATAGGTTCCGGCAATCAGTTTGCGCATGCGGCAAGCGTCGCCGTAGCTAATCTGCCCGGACAGACTTATAATCCTATGTTTATATACAGCGACGTGGGACTTGGAAAAACACATCTGCTTAACGCTATAGCCAATAAAATAATAAAAGAAAAAAATTTAAACGTTTATCTCGTATCTTCCGAAAAATTTACAAATGAAATGATTACTTCCATTAGGGACGATAAAATGGTAGATTTTAGAAACAGATATAGAAACGTAGATGTTTTACTTATTGACGATATACAGTTTATCGCCGGTAAAGAAAGAACTCAGGAAGAGTTTTTTTATACTTTTAACGCGCTATATGAAAACCAAAAACAGATCGTGGTTTCAAGCGATAAAATACCTAAAGATATAGTAAGTTTGGAAGAAAGAATAAGGTCGAGATTTGAATGGGGGTTAATAGCGGATATTCAGCCTCCGGATTTTGAAACAAGAGTGGCAATCCTTAAAAAGAAAGCTATTTTAAATAATATAAATTTTCCGGACGAAGTTATAAATCTTTTAGCTAATAAAATTAATTCTAATATCAGGGAATTAGAAGGGGCAATGATTAAAATATCCGCATATTCTTCTTTTACGGGAAGGCTTATAGATATCGATCTTGCAATCGAAGCCACTTCTAATTTATTAAAAGAAAATGAGAAAGTTATTACTGCTGAAAACGTTATAAAATCCGTGTGTAATTATTTTAATATTAAAATCGCCGATATTAAATCAAATAAAAAATTAAAAGAATTTGTCGAACCGCGACAAATTGCTATGTATTTAATAAGAACTTATACTGAACTGTCTTTTCCGGAAATAGGAGATAAATTCGGTGGAAAAGATCATTCCTCTATAATTTATGCGGTTAATAAAGTAAAGAAGAATCTTAAAAATAATGAAGGATTAGAAAAAACTTTAAATAATATTATTAAAATAATTAAGAAATAATTACGGTTAAAAGTATGTTAATTTTCTGTTTAATTTTTTTATAGTAAAAGAATTAAACATTTTTAAACAAAAAGGCGTCAATAATAACACATATTTTTAAACAAAAAACTACTAATAATTTTAATTACTTAGTTGTTTTTAAACTTTTTAAACGCTACTATTACTATTAAGATTTTTAAAATTAATTATAATATAATAATAAACATCGCAAAATATGTTAAATTTTAATATTAAAAAAAAGAATTTTATTGAATGTCTGTCTTTAACCCAGGGTATTTCCGAAAAAAAAGGGTCGATGCCTATTATTTCTAACGTCCTGATAGAAAGCGCAGATAATAATCTTATTAAAATTAGCGCAACCGATTTGGAAATTTCTATTATAGCCTACTGTAACGCAGAAATAATATCCGAAGGTAAAACTACCGTAAATTCGAAAAAATTATTTAATATCATCAAAGAATTTTCTGAAGACGGGCAAAATTTATCGATAAATTTTGCCGAGAACGAGAACGGTATAGCCGTAATAAATTATAAAAAATCTATTTTTAAACTGACTACGGTTCCCGTCGGCGATTTTCCTAATATTTTAGATTTTAAATCCGGCGATAGTTTTAATATTGAATTTAAAATTCTTAAAAATCTGATTAGTAAAGTAATTTTTTCAACCGCCGCATCGGAAGATACGAAAAGAAACCTTACAGGCGTTTATTTTGTTTTATCGGAAGCGGAAGGTAAGGATTATCTCAGGCTGGTTGCGACCGACGGACACAGGCTGTCTTTAGCGCAAAACGAAATAAATTATCATGGCGGTAAAAGCGGCGGAATTTATGATTTATTAAAAACAGGTATAATAATTCCAAAAAAAGTATTGTCCGAGATTATAAAATTAGATAAAGACTGTATTATTAAAATTATAATTAATTCAAATAACGTAATTTTTGAATTTGAAAATCAAACGGAAAACGCCGGTAAAAATACAAAATTTATATCCCGGCTTATAGAAGGGAAATTTCCGGATTATAATACGGTACTTCCTAAAGACGGTTATAAAATTTCAATAATAAGTACTAAAAAATTGTATAATTCTATAAAAATGGTATCGCTCCTTGCAGAGGAAAAAAGCCATTCAATAGAACTCAGTTTCAGCGAAAATAATCTGTCTATTAAAACCGTTAATACAAACGTCGGCGAAGGGAACGACGAATTAGAAATTAATTATAAAGGAGAACCTGTAAGTATTAAATTAAATTCAAGGTATATACTGGATTTTATTTCAAATATAAATGAAGAAAATTTAAAAGTAAGATTTAATACTATCTATACCCCTCTCGTAATAGAGCCGTATATAGCATCGGAAAAAACTGCTAAAGAAGCCGAAAATAAAGAAAATTCAATTCAAAACGTAATAGGCGTATTTATGCCGATGAGATACTGACAATAATAAAAAAGAGGTTATTAATGGGTACGGAAGAAGAGTATAAAAGTTCCGATATACAAGTTTTAGAAGGATTAGAAGCCGTCAGGAAACTGCCGGGAATGTATATTGGTTCTACAGGCATAGAAGGACTGCACCATTTAGTTTATGAAGTAGTAGATAACAGTATAGACGAAGCTCTTGCCGGCTACTGCAAAAATATATTCGTCAGGATTAATATAAACGGTTCTATTACCATTGAAGACGACGGAAGGGGAATACCCGTCGATATTCACGAACCGCAGGGAGTTTCAGCCGCAGAGGTAGTTCTTACCGTTCTGCATGCCGGCGGAAAATTCGATAAGAAGTCATATAAAGTTTCCGGAGGCCTTCACGGAGTCGGTATTTCCGTAGTTAATGCGCTTTCTCAAAAGTTAGATATAGAAATTTACCGCGACGGTTATGTTTATAGACAAAGCTACAGTAAAGGAAAACCGCTCGGCAGACTTGAAAAATGCGAAAAAACAAATAAAAAAGGAACATCCGTTACGTTTATGCCCGATTTTGAAATTATGGAGCGGAATAGTTTCGATTTCGATATTTTATCTAACAGATTAAGGGAGCTCGCTTTTTTAAACGCCGGAATACGCATAAATATAATAGACGAAGTTAACGATAAATCCCACGATTTTAAATATGACGGAGGTATTAAATCTTTCGTAGAATATATTAATCAGAATAAAAATATTTTAGTTAAAGAACCTATTTTTATTACGGCGAAAAAAGACGACGTTATTACCGATATAGCTTTGCAGTATAACGACGGTTATTC
>JAJYPL010000035.1 GCA_021795355.1 bacterium
TAAAACTTTTCAAAAGTTTATATCCGTCTTCATTATTTTTTGCTGAAGTAACTATCGTTATATTCATTCCTTTAATTTTCTCGATAAGCTCGTAGCTGATTTCCGGGAATATAACCTGTTCCTTAACCCCCAGAGTATAATTACCGCGGCCGTCAAATGCTTTTTTTGAAATGCCTTTAAAATCCCTTACTCTCGGAAGCGATATATTGATAAGTTTATCAATGAAATCATACATTCTATCGCTTCTTAAAGTAACAAAGCAGCCGATTTCCTGATTTTCTTTTAATTTAAACGCGGCGATAGACTTTTTTGCTTTCGAGACTACCGGTTTTTGACCGGCAATTTTACTCAGTTCCGCAACAGATTGTTCGATTATTTTTGAATTAGAAGTTGCCTCCCCGAGACCCATATTGATAACTATCTTTTCCAATCTAGGTATCTGGTTTATGTTCTTATAGCCGGTTTCTTTGAATAATCTCGGCACGACTTCATTTTTATAAAATTCTTTATATCTTGACGACAATTTTCAATCCTCCAAAATTAAACTTCAGACCCGCATTTTTTGCAAAGCCTTATTTTTTTTCCTTTATCATCCATATTGATAGAAAATCTCACCGCTTTTTTGCATTTAGAACAATATAAAGCGACATTTGACATATTTACCGACGCTTCTTTATCTATTATGCCTCCGGGTTCCTGTGCGCTTCTAGGCTTAATATGCCTTTTTATCATATTTATCTTTTCGATATAGACCCGGTTTTTTTCTCTATCTACTTTGATAACCTTGCCTGATTTTCCTTTCTCTTTTCCAGCTAAAACCATTACGTTATCGTTCTTTTTTAATTTAATTGTCATATTATAGGACCTCTGGCGCTAATGATATAATTCTCATAAATTTTTTTGCTCTCAATTCTCTTGCTACCGGACCAAAAATACGGGTGCCTATAGGTTCGTTCTGATTGTTTATCAATACCGCAGAATTATTATCGAATCTAATATAGCTTCCGTCCGGCCGCTTTACTTCTTTAACGGTTCTTACGATAACGGCTTTAGAAACGTCGCCTTTTTTTACTTTAGAATTCGGAATAGCTTCTTTTATAGAAACTACTATTATATCGCCTATACCGGCGTATTTCCTTTTAGAACCTCCAAGAACTTTAATACACATAAGCTTTTTTGCGCCGGAATTATCGGCGGATTTTAAAACCGTCTGCATTTGAATCATCGTTATAGCCCCAAGTAATTAAATTATATTTAAGAAAATTTTATTATAGAACTGCCTCGAGATTCCATCTTTTATCCTTAGATAATGGGCGAGTTTCAATAAATGAAACTTTATCTCCTACATGCGCGATATTATTTTCGTCGTGAATTTTAAATTTTTTAACTCTTTTTACGTATTTTTTATAAACAGGATGCTTTACAATATCTGAAACTACAACCACTCTTGTTTTATTCATCTTGTCCGACGTCACGATGCCGGTTAATTTTTTTTTCATAATTATATCTCCCGCTTCCTATTGTTTAAAATAGTTTTTATCCTCGCTATAGACCTTTTTACCACTTGAATTCTTTTAGGATTTTCAAGAGAGCCCAATGATTTCTGAATCGTAAGATTAAATATTTCTTTTCTGAAATCAGATTCTTTAACTTTAAGCTCTTGATCGTTCATTGCGTTTAATTCTGTAAATTTCATATATTTAGAATTCTCCTCTCTCTATAAATATAGTCTTAAGCGGCAATTTATGAGATGCAAGCCTCAAAGCCTCCTGTGCAACTTCTTTTGGAATACCTTCCATTTCGTACAAAACTAATCCGGGTCTGGCTACGCATACCCATTCTTCTACCGATCCCTTTCCTTTTCCCATTCTTGTTTCGGCCGGTTTTTTTGTAATAGGCTTATCGGGGAAAATTCTTATCCATACTTTACCGCCTCTTTTTACGAATCTGGTCATAGCAATTCTTGCAGCTTCTATTTGTCTGGCGGTTATATAACCGCATTCTATTACCTTTAATCCAAAATCTCCAAACGCAAGAGTATTGCCGCGGGTAGCCTTACCTCTCATTCTACCCTTCATCTGCTTTCTATATTTTGTTTTAGCGGGCATTAACATAATTATTCACCTTTCCTATTATTTAATTATAATACGTCTCTTTTATATATCCAAACTTTTACGCCTATCTTTCCGTAAGTAGTATTAGCTTCAGACGTACCGTAGTCGATATCCGCCCTTAATGTGTGAAGAGGAACCCTTCCCTCGCGATACCATTCGGTTCTTGCAATTTCTGCTCCAGCCAATCTTCCTCCGCACGTTATTTTAATACCCTTAGCTCCGCTTTTCAATGCCATTGTGACGCTTTTTTTCATTGCTCTTTTAAATGCAACTCTTTTCTCAAGCTGGGAAGCGATGCCTTCAGCCACTAAAACCGAATCTAACTCAGGCTTTTTAACTTCTATTATATTTATCTCTATATCTTTAATTTTTATTTTATTAATCTTCGCAATCTCGTTTTTAATGTTGTCAAATTCTGACGAGCCTTTTTTCCCGTAAATTATTCCAGGTCTTGCGGCAAATATATCGATGATTAATTTTTCCGCTTTTCTGCCGATATTAATTTTAGATATTCCTGCCGAATAAAGCTTTTTCTTCAAATATTCGCGAATCTTTAAATCGGCATGCAAAAATTTCGCATAATTTCTATCGCTATACCAGCCGGAATCCCATGTTTTATTGATTCCGATTCTAAGCCCGATTGGATTAACTTTCTGCCCCAAAATCTACCTCCGTTTTAAATTTCTTCAAGAACTATTTTTATGTTGCTCATACGTTTCTTAACAGTCGCACCGCGACCCATAGCTTTCGGCATAAGCCTTTTTAAAGACAAGGACATATCGACGTTGATTTTTCTTACTATCAGGTTATCCACGTCAACCCTTCCAGTCGATGATGCATTTGCTAAGGCAGACTTTAAAAGCTTATAAACCGGATTAGCCGACTTCTTTTTTGTAAATTTTAATATATTAATAGCATCGTAAACTTTTTTTCCTCTTATTAAATCAACCACAAGCCTTGCTTTCTGAGGAGACACTTTAATATATTTTGCTTCTGCTTTAAACTCCATTTTCTACCCCTTTTTGTTTATTTTGAGGACGAACCGCCGCCGGTTTTAACCTTTGCCTTTCTGTCCCCTGAATGCATAGTAAAAGTTCTTGTTGCGCTAAACTCGCCAAGCTTATGCCCTACCATATTTTCGCTGACAAATACAGGAACAAACTTTTTTCCGTTATGAACGGCAAAAGTAAGTCCCACCATAGAAGGTATTATGGTTGACCTTCTGGACCATGTCTTAATAATTTTTTTGTCGTTGGAATCAGATGCCTTTTCAACTTTTTCCAAAAGCGATTTGTCTGAAAACGGACCCTTTTTTATAGACCTAGCCAACTTAATTTCTCCTTTGTTTTAGGGACAGATTTAAAATATGTCCCCCAATTTTTTTATAACGCTTATCTTGCCTTTCTTCTAGATATAATATATTTTGAGGTTTGCTTATTTTTTCTGGTTTTATATCCTTTAGTAGGCACTCCCCACGGCGTAACGGGATGTCTACCT
Source organism: bacterium (assembly GCA_021795355.1). Classification (GTDB taxonomy): domain Bacteria; phylum SZUA-79; class SZUA-79; order Acidulodesulfobacterales; family Acidulodesulfobacteraceae; genus Acidulodesulfobacterium_A. The sequence continues at coordinate 3,612 of JAJYPL010000035.1, forward strand.
CCGGAAGTTTTGCCTTCGCCTCCTCCGTGAGGATGGTCGATAGGATTCATTGCAACGCCCCTTACCGAAGGTCTTATGCCAAGCCATCTTGACCTTCCTGCCTTGCCGATACTTATATTTTCATGTTCGATATTTCCGATCTGGCCTATAGTGGCGCAACATTTTTCCGGCACTATTCTAAACTCTCCAGAAGGCATTTTAATCTGAGCATATCCACCGTCTTTTCCTAAAAGTTCTGCATAAGTACCTGCGCTTCTCACAAGTTTTCCGCCGGAGTTGGGCTTCATTTCAATATTATGAATCATGGTTCCTACGGGGATATTAATTAGCGGAATACAATTGCCCGGCTGAATATCTGCATTATCCGAAGATACGACGCTGTCACCTTTTTTTAATCCTACAGGACACAATATATATCTTTTTTCTCCGTCTATATAGCTTAATAATGCAATTCTTGCCGACCTGTTAGGATCGTATTCTATTTCTATTACTCGTGCCGGAACATTTCTTTTATCTCTTTTAAAATCGATAATCCTATACCTTCTCTTATGCCCCCCGCCTTGATGCCTGGTGGTAATCCTTCCGTAATTATTTCTCCCGGCATTTTTTTTATATTTTGCGAGAAGTCCTTTTTCCGGAAAGTCACGCGTAATCTCAGAAAAATCAGAAACCGTTTGAAATCTTCTAGCGCTTGATGTTGGTTTATATTTTTTTAATGGCATCTTTCCTCTCTCCCGATTATACTTCTAAGGCCGATATTCTCTGACCTTCTTTAAGTTTCACATAAGCCTTTTTAATATTCGGCAATTTACCGGTATATTTACCTACCCTTCTGAACTTTCCTCTGGTAATTACGGTATTTACGTCGTCAACCTTAACGTTAAAGTACTTTTCTACGGCATCTTTAATATCTTTTTTATTTGCATCTTTATCTACGTTAAAAACATAAGTATTGTTTATTTCTCTAATTTTTAGACTTTTTTCCGACTGTACCGTTCTTTTTACGGCATTATTTAATTCTTTCATAGCGCAAGATTCCTCTCTAATTCTTCGTTAGCTTTAACCGTAATTATTATTTTTTCATATTTTAAGAGATCGACAATATTTAAGAGATTTACGCCGGTTGCTTTGTAATCCTTAAGATTCCTTGTAGATTTAATTATTTTTTCGTCCGTATTTAATGCAGGCAGTATCATCAATCCCTTTTTTATTCCAAGATTATCGAATATAGACTTCATTTCCTTTGTTTTAATATTTGAAAGTTCAAAGTCCTCTATAAAAACAAGACGACCTTCTTTCAGTAAATAGGACAATGTAGATTTAACCGCTGCTTTCCTAGCTTTTTTAGGCATATCTTTTTTATAGTTTCTTTCATTTGTAGGTCCAAAAATAGTTCCGCCGCCTTTCCACAGAGGAGATCTGGTAGAACCGGCCCTTGCTCTGCCCGTTCCTTTCTGCTTCCACGGTTTAATTCCGCCGCCGGAAACTATCTTTCTATTTTTTGTAGAAGCCAATCCCAGCCTTTTATTAGCAAGAGTTAATAAAACAAACTCTTTTATTAAAGGCTCGTTAACGGGATATGAATATATTTCTTCATTTAGCGAAATATTTCCTGCGTTCTTATTGCCTATGTTTAATACGTTTGCGCTTTCAGACATTATAATAAATCCCCTTTTCCCGGGACAGGTTTAAGCCTGTCCCCTTTCTATGAAAAATTATTTTACTTATGCAGTTTTCTTCCCGATTTATCGGCGGCATATATATAAATAATGTTGTTATCGGCTCCAGGAACGGCTCCTTTAACATACATAAGATTTTCCTCGGCATCTATCTTTACGACTTTTAAATTTAAAACAGTTTTTTTATCCATGCCCATATGTCCAGGCATTTTTAAACCTTTAAATACCTTTGACGGATAAGACGACTGGCCTATTGATCCAGGGGCTCTGTGGAAATTGGAACCGTGCGTATCTCTTCCGCCGGAGAAACCCCATCTTTTAACGACTCCCTGATAGCCTTTTCCTTTTGAAATTCCGCTTATAGATACCGATTGTACATCGTTAAATATTGAAATATCGATAACATCACCAATATTAACGCTATCTATTTCTGAATCTCGAAATTCTTTTAAAATTTTTAAGGGGGTTAAGTTGTTCTTTGTAAATTTTCCGAGATTTGGCTTATTTAATCTGAATGATTTAGCTTCTTCAAAACCCATTTGCAATGCATCGTATCCGTCCGACTGTTTAATCTTTTTTCCCACAACAGTACAGGGGCCAGCCTTTATAACGGTAACTGGTACAATCATGCCGTCCTGATTAAATATCTGCGTCATTCCTAATTTTTTTCCTATTATTGCTTTTATCATAATTTTAATACTCCGCGATTTAATTAAATCTGCTTTATATCGACATCAATACCTGAAGATAAATCTAATTTCATTAACGCATCGATGGTCGCTTGATTCGGTTCAAGCAAATCGATAATTCTCTTATGCGTCCTCATTTCAAACTCTTCTCTCGACTTCTTATCAACATGAGGAGATCTCAAAACGCAATACTTATTTATTTTAGTAGGCAGCGGTATAGGTCCGCTAATTTTAGAACCTGTAAGTTTTGCGGTTTCGACTATTTCGGTTACGGATTGATCCAATAATCGATGATCGTATGCTTTCAATCTGATTCTTATCTTTTGAATTTCCATCTTTATTTTATATTTCCCCTTTTTAAGGACGGAATTAATTCCGTCCCCGTTCTATTGTTAATTCCGTCCTTATTCTATATTACTCTATGACCTCTGTTATAACGCCCGCTCCGACGGTGTGCCCGCCTTCCCTTATAGCAAACCTTAATTCTTTTTCTGCGGCAATGGGGGTGATAAGCTCAACGGACATCGCGACGTTATCGCCGGGCATTACCATTTCGATGCCTTCAGGGAGCGTGCAGACTCCGGTAACGTCGGTAGTCCTGAAATAGAACTGCGGACGATAGCCGTTAAAGAACGGAGTGTGGCGTCCGCCTTCTTCTTTAGTAAGTATATAGGCTTCTACTTTAAACTTTTTGTGGGGGGTTATAGAGCCGGGTTTGGCTAAAACCATACCTCTTTCTATTTCTTCCCTTTTTTTGCCTCTCAAAAGAACGCCGATGTTGTCGCCTGCCTGACCTTCGTCGAGAAGTTTCCTGAACATTTCTACGCCGGTTACTACGGTCTTGGAGGTTGGAAGTATTCCTACGAGCTCTACTTCTTCGCCGACTTTTATTATGCCTCTTTCTACCCTGCCTGTTGCGACCGTTCCTCTTCCGGAGATGGAAAATACGTCTTCTACGGGCATAAGGAATGGTTTGTCTATGTCTCTTTTCGGAACGGGTATATATTCATCGACCGCATTCATAAGATCGACTATTTTCTGAGTCCATTCGTTGTCGCCTTCGGCTTCTAAGGCTTTAAGGGCGGAACCCTTTATAACAGGAACGGTATCCCCGGGGAAATTATAGGAGGTTAAAAGCTCCCTTACTTCCAGCTCTACGAGTTCAAGAAGCTCAGGGTCGTCAACCATATCAACCTTGTTCAAGAATACTACTATATAAGGAACTCCGACCTGGCGGGCTAAAAGAATGTGCTCGCGGGTCTGAGGCATGGGGCCGTCTGCGGCGGAAACAACGAGTATGGCTCCGTCCATCTGCGCGGCTCCGGTAATCATATTCTTAACGTAGTCGGCATGACCCGGGCAGTCCACGTGGGCATAGTGCCTTTTATCGGTTGCATATTCTACATGGGACGTTGCAATCGTAATACCCCTTTCTTTTTCTTCGGGAGCATTGTCGATCTGATCGTATGATTTGAAAGTAGCCTGTCCTTTTCTTGCAAGAACCTTGGTGATAGCCGCGGTTAAAGTTGTTTTGCCGTGGTCAACGTGGCCTATGGTTCCTATGTTGACATGGGGCTTAGATCTGTCAAATTTCTCTTTGGACATTTAATTCCTCCTAATAATATCTATTTACCTTGCGATTTAGCTATAATTTCTTCGGATATAACTTTCGGAACCTGCTCATATTTCAGAAATTCCATAGTGTAATTCGCCCGTCCTTGAGTTTTAGACCTTAAATCCGTAGAATAACCGAACATCTGAGCGAGCGGAACCTCGGCATTTATAGCTTGGATTCCAGCGCGGGCTTCCAAATTTAAAATCTTTCCCCTTCTAGAATTTAAGTCTCCTATAACGTCGCCCATAAATTCTTCAGGAACTAAAACTTCTACTTTCATTATAGGTTCAAGGAGAGCGGGATTAGCTTTTTTTGCCCCGTCTTTAAATGCCATCGAAGCGGCAATTTTAAAAGCCATCTCCGACGAATCCACATCATGAAACGAACCGTCAAATACGGATACCTTGACATCGACTACGGGATAACCTGCTAAAACTCCTGTAGTTAAAGCCTCCGCAACACCTTTATTTATTGCAGGTATATATTCCTGCGGAATAACTCCGCCTTTAATTTTATTAACGAATTCATATCCTGCGCCTTTTCCAAGCGGTTCAATTTCAAGCCATACATGTCCGTATTGTCCTCTTCCGCCTGATTGACGTATAAACTTTCCTTCGGATTCTACTTTCTTATTAATCGTTTCCTTATATGCAACCTGCGGTTTACC
>JAJYPL010000014.1 GCA_021795355.1 bacterium
TGTGAAGTAGTGGATTTAGGGCCTATAGCTCAGCTGGTAGAGCGGCCGGCTCATAACCGGTTGGTCCCTGGTTCGAACCCGGGTGGGCCCACCATTTTAAAAATGTCATTATTTATAAAAGATGTAACAGATAAATTAGAAAACCTGATACCGCCCGATTTGCAAGAAGATTGGGACAATTCGGGTTATCAGGTAAAATTATCAAATTCGCCGGTAACAGGCATAGTAACATCGTTAGACCTCTCTAAAAAGTCCTTAGATTTATCGCTTAAAACCAATTCTAACCTTATATTAATTCATCATCCGCTCTTTTTCCATCCGCTGCGGTTTATAGACTTAAACTCGCCGTCCGGCAGATTTTCCGAAGTTCTAATAAATAATAAAATCTGCGTTTATGCTATGCATACCAATTTCGATTCCTCCGTATATTCTATGAGCCGTTATATTCTGAATAAGCTGTCGGCAAAGGAAATTATGCCCCTTGTATCCGGAAAAAGAAATCTCTATAAATTATCGGTTTTTATACCCAAAGGCTACGTAAGAGCGGTTAGGGGAGTTCTTTTTAAATACGGAAATCCAAAAATAGGAAACTATGAAAATTGCTCTTTCGAGACTAAAGGTAAAGGCTCCTTTAAACCTTTATCCGGCTCAGACCCGTTTATAGGAGAATCCGGAAAGACTTCTTTTGTCGACGAATCTAAAGTAGAAATATTGATAAAAGAAAGATTTATAAAGCAGGCGGTAGAAGAAATGAAGAAGGTCCATCCTTACGAAGAGGCCGCTTTCGATATTTTTCCGTTATACGATTTCGGAGGAAAAGAAACGGGAACGGGTGCAGCCGGTAATTTAGAAAACGCGGCGACGCTGGGTAAAATTTTGGAAAATATTCGGAATATTTTTTCGCCTGTTTTTATAAATTACTGCGGCAGACTAAATAAAAAAATAAAAAAAATCGCCGCAGTATCCGGAAGCGGATTTTCTTTTATAGACAATGCTATAAAAGCGGGCTGCGATCTTCTAATATCTTCCGAATTAAAACACAGTACGGCAATCAGGGCAAATATGAGCGGAATATCCTTGATTGAAATGTCCCATTTCGATACCGAAAAATATTTTACCGAAATAACGAAAGATATAATAGCAAAAGAGTTTGATTCCAATATTCCGGTTTTTGAAAATAACGGCGAAAACAGCCCTATTAATAAATTTAAATAATATATAAACATAAGGAGGATAACTTTGAACGAACAGATTTCTTTTATAGTGGATATTCAGAATATTGATTTGGAACTGTTAAAGTTTGAGGAATCGCTTAAGAAAATTAATAATGAAATTGAAGAGCTGCGTAGCGGGATTAATTTAAAAAAATCGGAGCATGAAAAATTAAATGAAGATTTGACGGAATTAAATAAAAAAATATCCGTAACCGAGGTGGAAATTCAAACTTTCGATGACAAGCTTAATAAAATGAAAGATACGCAAAAACTTATAAAAACCAATAAAGAATATAATGCTCTTCAAAAATCGATAAAAGACACCGAAGCTTTAAAAAAGAAAGCCGAAGGCGAATTAATTATGCTGGCGGAAAATCAGGCGGCTTTGAACGATAAGATTAATTTAATTCAAAAAGAGTCCGAAGACATCTATGTTAGTTTATCTTCAAAAGATGTCGAACTAAAAAATAAAGAGAAAGAATTCCAGTTATCAAAAGAAGATTTTTTGAGCAGAAGAGAGACTGCAAAAAGTAAAATCAAAAAAAACTACTTAGACATATACGAAACTATAAAAATAAGAAAAGGATTTCCGGCTATTACTCCCGTACTGCAGTCCGGAGCCTGTACCGGATGTTACAGAATGCTGCCGCCTCAGCAGTTTAACGAGCTTATATCCGAAAATGTTTTCATGCAGTGCCCAATCTGTTCGAGGATTCTTTACATTGAAAACGTTACACGGGAAACCGTTGCGGAAGTATCTCCTTCTTCCCAAAAAACATCTAAAAAAACTAGCAAAACAAGAGTATGAATTTAACGGTTTACACCGACGGAGCGTCACGCGGAAATCCCGGAAAATCCGGAGCCGGAATTTTCATTATAGACGAAGATAATAAAAAAACTATTTCGTTGAAGCAGTATCTCGGTATTTTAACGAATAACGAAGCGGAATACAGAGCGCTTATTATAGCCTTGGAATACCTTGCCGAATTTACAAATACGTCCGGAATATTCAATATTAATTTTTTATCCGATTCGCAACTTTTAGTAAATCAATTAAACGGGGTTTATTCGGTAAAAAGTCCAAATATCTTACCTCTTTACGATAAAGCAAAAAAAATAATCGCAAATTTAAATGCCGCTTACTCATTTAAGCATATCCCGAGAACGCTTAATTTTAAAGCCGATAAGTTAGCAAATTCGGCTATAGATTATAATATAGAAAAGTTAGATATTGACGAACAAACATCAAGCTGTTAAAATGATTTGTCGGTCGTAAGCAAAAGCGGTCGGTCGCAAAAAACTTTTTTGTTTTTTGAGGAAAGTCCGGGCTCCAAAGAGCGTAACGCCGTTTTAAACCGGTGAAGGCAACTTTAAGGAAAGCGCAACAGAAAATATACCGCCTCTTAATTGCCGAAACGGTAAAGAGGTAAGGGTGAAATAGCGAGGTAAGAGCTCACTTGGACATTATGCAAATAATGTTTATGGCAAGCCCCGTTAGGAGCAAGAACAAATAGGAAGATCAAGGCTGCTCGCCTTGCATGGTCTTCGGGTTGTTCGCATAGAGAAATGACCGGCATATACAGAACCCGGCTTACGATTTTGCTTACGGCCGCAACCTTATAAAAATTATAAATCGTATGGACATAAAAAAAATAAGAAATTTTTCAATAATAGCCCATATCGACCATGGAAAGTCTACGCTTGCGGACAGGTTTTTAGATTTTACCGGCGCAATTACCGAAAGAGAAAAAGTTTCGCAGTTTTTAGACAACATGGAACTTGAGCGCGAAAGAGGCATTACGATAAAAGCCCAGACCGTAAGACTTAAATATAATTACGGCGGAATCGAGTACGCTCTTAACTTGATCGACACTCCTGGACACGTTGATTTTTCGTATGAAGTATCGAAGTCTTTAGCGGCTTGCGAAGGGGCTCTTTTGGTAGTCGATGCAACGCAGGGAGTTGAAGCTCAGACCCTTGCCAATGTTTACATAGCTTCCGATATGAATTTAACCGTAGTTCCGGTAATAAATAAAATAGACCTGCCGAGCGCAGACCCTGAAAAAACCAAGCAGGAAATCGAAGAAGTAGTCGGTTTGGATGCCGGCGATGCAATTTTGGCAAGCGCCAAGGAAGGCATAGGAATTAAAGAGATATTGGAATCGGTTATAGATAAAATTCCTCACCCAAGCGGCGATCCGAACGCACCGCTAAAGGCGCTTATTTTCGATTCTTGGTTTGATTCATATCAGGGCGTTATAGCTCTTATAAGAATATTTGACGGAACAGTGGTTCCTGGCGATACCATACTGCTTATGCATTCCGGAATCTCATATGAAGTTCAAAAAGTAGGCGTTTACAGCCCGTTTATGAAAGAACTTAATGCTTTAAGCGCCGGAGAAGTAGGATTTATAATCGCCAATATAAAAGATTCGGGAAGGTTCAAAATCGGCGATACCATTACCCATAAAAATAATCCCACCAAAGAACCTCTTCCCGACTTTAAAGAACCGAAACCCATGGTTTTTGCCGGTATCTATCCTATAGATTCCGACGACTATCCCGAGCTTAAGGACTCAATAGAAAAATTGAAATTAAACGATCCGTCTTTTTCATTCGAGCCGGAAAATTCGCTTGCGTTAGGCTTCGGTTTTAGATGCGGGTTTCTTGGGCTTTTACATATGGAAATCATAGTAGAAAGACTTGAGCGGGAATACGGTTTAAGCCTCATATCTACGTCGCCTACCGTTCTTTATAATATAATAACGATGAAAGGAGAAGTTAAGACCGCTCTTAATCCAATGAAATTTCCGCCTTCCGAAGATATTTCAATGCAGGAGGTAGAACATATAGAGGAACCTTTTATTAAGGCAAATATTTATGTTCCTTCCGAATATCTCGGGAAAATAATTAACCTTTGCGTAGAAAAAAGAGGAAGGCAGATAGAATTAAAATATATTACGAAAACCAGAGTTCAGTTAGTTTATGAATTGCCGCTGTCCGAAATAGTTCTCGATTTTTACGACCAGCTTAAATCTCTTTCTAAAGGGTATGCTTCTTTCGATTACGAATTCAGCGGATACAGGCCAGCCGATATGATAAAACTTGAGATATTGGTAAATAAAGACCCGATAGATGCCTTATCGGTTATAGTACACAGGGACAAAGCCTACGCAAGAGGCAGAAACATAGTAGAAAAACTTAGGACTTTAATACCGAGGCAGATGTTTGAAGTAGTCCTTCAGGCGCAAATAGGTTCTAAAATTATAGCAAGGGAAGAGATAAAGGCTTTACGCAAGAACGTTCTCGCTAAATGTTACGGCGGCGATATTACCAGAAAGAGAAAGCTTTTAGAGAAACAGAAAGAAGGCAAGAAAAAAATGAAAAATATCGGTTCCGTCGAAATTCCGCAGGAGGCGTTCCTGTCGATATTGAAAGTTTAATCAATTTGTGACGGGGACAGAATTAAATTATGTCCCCGTATCTATACTGTCCCCGTAAAGGATTAGACATTATTAAAAAAAACTGGTATAATTTATGAAATTAAAATATTTTTTTTATGAGCGATAAAGGACATACATTATGGGATTATTTTAAAGCTATAATAATAGCGATAATTATAGCTTTATTATTTAGAACTTTCGTCGTTCAGGCTTTTAAAATACCTTCGGGTTCGATGGAACCTACCCTTATACCGGGGGACCATATTTTGGTCGATAAGTTTATATACGGAATCCGTATTCCTTTTACCGAAGATACAATTTCCGTTTCGCATCCTAAGACCGGTCAGGTAATAGTATTTAAATTTCCTTATGCAAGAAAATACAATCTTCATGCCGGCATAGATTTTATTAAAAGAGTAGTAGGTACGCCCGGCGATAAGATTCAAATAATAAACAACAAAGTTTATATTAATAATCGTCTTTATAATTGCAAATACGCTAAATGGGCATCCGGCAAGATTTTACCCGCTTACGATTCGCCGAGAGATAACTACGGACCGGTTACCGTTCCAAAGAACGAACTTTTTGTTATGGGAGATAACAGGGATAACAGTTTCGATTCGAGATACTGGGGTTTTGTTCCGTATAAAGACGTAATAGGTCAGGCTTTTATTATATATTTTTCGTGGAATCCTAAAAATCATTTCGATATTTACTGGCATCGTTTTTTTAAAACAGTTCCGGAATGTCCTATTAAAAATTTAGGGTGAGTTTAATGTCTAAAAATGGAGTTATAGTCTTTGACGATAAAGAAACAGGCTTAATTCTTAATGATTTTATAAATAAAATAATAGGTTCAGATTTAGATTTTAGCAATGCCGGAATAATAGGCATCAAAAACGGCGGAATCGTTTTGGCCGATTTGATAAAAAAAGCCGTCTTAGACAGGTTCGGTATAGACTGTAAAATCGGTTATATAGATATGACGCTTTATCGGGACGACCCGTTTGCCGTTAAAAAATCGGGCGATTCCACGGATATTAATTTTGATATAAACGATAAAGAAATTTTACTCGTCGACGACGTAATAAGCAGCGGAAGAACCGTCAGGGCTTCTATAGACGAAATATTCGATTTCGGAAGGCCGGCTAAGATTAAACTTGCGGTTTTTATCGATAAAGAAGGAAGAGAATTGCCCATTTGCCCTGATTTTATAGGCAGGAAAATAAAAGCGGAAAAAAATGAAATAATTAACGTAAATATTACAAGTATAAGCGATAAAAAATTTGTCGAAAAAATATGAGCTTTCAAAAAAAAGACCTCATTTCTATTAAAGACCTGTCGGCATCCGATATTAATTATTTTGTCGAAACCGCAAAAGAATTTAAAAAAATTTCCCTAAAAGACATAAAGAAAGTTCCGACGCTAAGGGGAAAAACCGTAGTAAATATTTTTTACGAACCGTCCACCAGGACAAGGACGTCTTTTGAGATAGCGCAAAAAAGATTAAGCGCTGATTCTTTAAGCATTGCAATTTCGCAGAGTTCCGTCGTGAAAGGGGAAAGCCTTAAAGATACTCTGCTTAATCTTGAAGCGATGAAACCCGATGCCTTTGTTATAAGGCATTCCGAATCCGGAGCGGCGCATTTTATATCTAAGATTACAAAAGCTTCCGTTGTAAATGCCGGAGACGGCATAAACGAACATCCCACCCAGTGTCTTTTGGATATTATGACGGTTGCGGAAGCAAAAAAAGATTTTAAGTCTCTTAAAGTGGCTATAATCGGAGATATTTATCACTCAAGAGTCGCAAGGTCTGATATTTACGGATTTTCAAAGTTAGGCGCCGAAATTTATCTTTATGCTCCGCATTCTCTTTTGCCGAGGATTACGGAATACGGCGGCGGCAAAGTATTTATTGCAAAAAGCATGGAAGAAGCGGTTAAAAATGCCGATGTTATAATAATGTTGAGAATACAGAAAGAAAGAGCAAGTTATTATTTTATACCGTCAATAGAAGAATACAGAAATTTTTTCAGGTTGACGCCTGAGCTTTTGTCGAAGGCCGATAAAAAAGTTATGGTGCTTCATCCCGGACCGGTAAACAGAGACGTGGAAATTTCCGGCAGCATAATAAACGAAAATAAGACCCATATATTTAAACAGGTTGAAAACGGCGTTGCCGTTAGAATGGCATGTCTTTATATTTTAATAGGATATCAGAAACTTAATGGATAAACTTTTAATAAAAAACGGCATAGTTATCGACCCTTTGACTAAAACGGAAGTCAAAAGAGACGTCTATATAGAAAACGGAATAATAAAAGATTTGCCGGCTAAAAAGCCGACAGGCGCTAAGGACGGAGTTAAAATCGTATCTGCCGACGGATTAATAGTTTTTCCCGGCTTAATAGATATGCACGTTCATTTAAGGGAGCCGGGTTACGAATACAAAGAAACTATAAAATCGGGAATGAAGGCGGCAATATCCGGAGGATTTGCCTCTATATGCTGTATGCCGAACACTAACCCTGCAAACGATTCGGAAGAGGTGACCCGTTTTTTAATAGAGAAGGCAAAAAATTTAGATTTAATAAATTTATTTCCTATAGGCGCTATTTCTAAGGGGCTTAAAGGCGCTTCCCTTGCCGATATAGGAAAACTTAAAGAAGCCGGAGCGGTAGCGCTTAGCGACGACGGCAACCCGGTAGAAGATTCGGCTCTTATGGGCAGGGCGTTATTATATGCCGATACTTTTAATTTACCCGTTATATCGCACAGCGAAGATATAAAATTGCGCGGCAAAGGCGTAATAAACGAAGGTGCTGTGTCGGAGCGCCTTGGAGTTATAGGTATGCCGAGCATTGCCGAAGATATAGGCACCGCAAGAGACGTTATTCTTGCCGGATATTACGGCGTAAAACTTCACGTTGCACATGTTTCTACGGCTGGTTCCGTAAACATTATAAAACAGGCAAAAAAAACAGGGGCAAAAGTTACTTGCGAAACCTGTCCCCATTATTTTTCTCTTACCGAAGAATCTTTGCTTGATTATAATACTAACGCAAAAATGAATCCTCCTTTAAGGACTGAAATGGATAAAAGAGCCGTAATAGAAGCCATACAGGACGGAACTATAGACGTAATAGCCACTGATCATGCTCCTCACGCTAAAGATGAAAAGGACGATACTTTGGATGCCGCTCCTTTCGGAATTATAGGTTTAGAAACTTCATTGCCGCTAACGTTAAGGCTTTTTCACGATAAGAAAATTTCGTTAATAAGAATTGCGGAGCTTATGTCTTTAAATCCGGCGAAAATTTTAAATATTAGCGGAAGGGGTTCCGTTTCCAACGGTTATATAGGAGATATTACGGTAGTCGATTTAAATAAAAAGTGGCAGTTTACCGAAAGAGGAATTAAATCTTTAAGTAAAAATTCCCCTTTTATAGGAGAAAAATTTAAAGGCAAATCCTCCTTCGTTATAGCAGGCGGTAAAATTTTAAAAGAAAATTAAATAAAAATATTAATTAATTTAAAATATGGATAGTTTTAAAAAAGAAAGAGCCGTATTGATGTTTGAAAACGGGGATTTTTACGAAGGATTTTACGAAGGGAAGCCTTTAGAATCCGGCGGGGAAGCCGTCTTTAATACCGCTATGAACGGCTATCAGGAACTGGTTACAGACCCGTCTTATAACGGACAGGTCGTAGTTATGACTTATCCTATGATAGGCAATTACGGAATAAACGAGTTTGATTTTGAATCCGATAAAGTATGGATTTCAGGTTTGGTAACAAAAAATTACGTTAATCGCTATTCGCATTACGGCGCGGTTAAAAGTTTATCCGAATTTATAAATTCATACGGTTATCCCGTTATATCGGGAATAGACACGAGGCATTTGACTATTTCTATAAGAGACGGAGGGCAGTCGAACTTATATATAGCTCCGAAAGAAGCGGGCATCGATTATATTAAAAAGAAATTAAGTTCTTTGCCTAAAATGGAGGGTTTAAATTTAGTCTCAAACGTTTCATGTAAAAAGGCTTACGAAAATAAAACGGACTTTCCCGAATTCAGGGTTACGGTTATCGATTACGGAGTTAAACTTAATACGGTTAGATGTTTAAACGATATAAAAGCCGACGTTACTGTCGTACCCCACAATTTTTCTAAAAAAGAGATATTAAATACCGAGCCTGACGGAGTTCTTCTGTCGAACGGTCCGGGCGATCCTCAGACTATGTTTGAAGAGGCTGAAACAATCAAGAGCCTTTTAGGCGAAAAGCCTATTTTTGGAATATGCCTCGGACATCAGCTTTTATCGAGAGCTTTAGGTTTTAAAACTTATAAGTTGAAATTTGGACATCACGGAATAAATCAGCCCGTTAAAAATTTAAAAAACGGCAAAGTAGAAATTACTTCCCAGAATCATGGTTTTTGCGTAGATTTTCAAGGTAAATCGGCCGATAAGGATACCGTTTTGACGCATATAAATTTGAACGACAATACCGTAGAAGGCATTAAGAACGAAAAATTAAAGGCGTTTTCCGTTCAATATCATCCGGAAAGTTCTCCCGGGCCGAGAGATTCTCGGTATCTGTTTTCCGAATTTAAAGCAATATGTTTAAGATAAGAGATAGTTTTAATTCGTTTGAGCCTTCGTTTCTTGATATTTCTAACGCAGATTTTATCGCAAAAATCGATGCGCTTTACGATTTAGCCGAAAATTGCAGATTATGTCCGAGACGATGCGGAGCGAAAAGGTTAAAAGGCGAAAAAGGTTTGTGCGGCGGAGAAGATAAACTTAAAATAGCCAGCATAAATCTGCATCTTGGGGAAGAACCGCCGATATCCGGAAAAACCGGCTCCGGAACGGTATTTTTTAGCGGCTGTCCGTTAAAATGCAAATTTTGCCAGAATTATCCTATAAGCAGATACGGAGTAGGAGCATATTGCGATACGGCTGAATTTGCGGAAAAAATGGTTAAATTGCAGGAAAAAGGGGCTAATAATATTAATCTTGTAACGTCTGCCCATTATATGCCTTTTGTCGCCGAGTCGATTTTTTTGGCTAAAAAAATAGGGCTTAAGATACCGATAGTTTATAACAGTTCAGGCTATGAAGACGAAAGCCTGCTGGGTTTGTTGGACAGCATAATAGATATATATCTTCCGGACATTAAATATGCCGACGACGGATATGCTTTAAAATATTCCGGCATATCTAATTACGTAGAAATAAACAGAAAGGCTTTAAAAATAATGTATGACCAGGTTAAAGAGTTAAGAATAAATAAAAAAAACGGCATTGGCGTGTCGGGACTTCTCGTAAGGCATCTTGTTTTGCCTAATGGGATAAGCGGTTACGGCGATTCTTTTAAATTTATAGCCGAAAAGCTTAGTATAGATGTTCCGGTAAGTATTATGAGCCAGTATTTTCCGGCTTATAAAGCCAAGTACGACGATACTATATCGATGCCGATTACTAAAGAAGAATATTCGGCCGCGGTCGAATCGTTAATCGGCAATAATTTGACGGGTTTTTTTCAAAACGATAAATATTTCGACGAAGATTTAGCCGACATGAGTTATTGCGAGCGTTAGCGGACGGAGTCCGGCGAAGCTCGCCAATCCCGCATTAAAAGTAAACGGGTCTTCGATTAATAATAGATTAAATATAAAAATATATAAATGTTAGCTGTATAAAACTTAAAAAAATAATTATATGCCTAAAAGAACTGATATTAAAAGAATTTTGATAATAGGTTCGGGACCTATAGTAATAGGGCAGGCCGCCGAGTTTGACTATTCCGGTACGCAGGGCGCTAAAGCTCTTACCGAGGAAGGATACGAAGTAATATTGGTAAATTCAAATCCGGCAACAATAATGACCGATCCCGACAACGCTTATAAAACTTATATAGAGCCGCTCACTAAGGATTTTGTAGAAAAAATTATAGAGAAAGAAAGACCCGACAGCATATTGCCCACGCTTGGAGGACAGACTGCGCTCAATATAACCCTGGAACTTTTTGATGCCGGAGTCATACAAAAATACGGATTAAATATCTTGGGCGCAAATATAGATGCTATTAATAAAGCTGAAGACAGGGAATATTTTAAGAAAAGTATGGAAAAAATAGGAGTGCCTGTTTTACAGGGCGGTTTTGCCAGGAATATGGACGAAGCGTATGAAGTTCAAAAAACCATAGGATTTCCCGTCATTATAAGGCCTTCTTTTACTCTAGGCGGAAGCGGCGGCGGAATAGCCTATAACATATATGAATTTGGAGAAATAGCCGCAAACGGTTTGAATTTAAGCCCGATAAGCGAAATACTGATAGAAAAATCCGTAATAGGATTTAAAGAAGTAGAGCTTGAAGTAATGACCGATAAAAATAAGAATACTATTATAATATGCTCTATAGAAAATCTCGACCCTATGGGAATTCATACCGGAGATTCTATAACTATTGCACCGGTTCAAACTTTGAGCGACGGCGATCTTCAGAAAATCAGGGATTATTCATTGAAGATAATGAGTGAAATAGGCGTGGAAACCGGCGGCTCAAATATCCAGTTTGCTTTAGACCCCGATTCGGAAGATGTTTACGTAATAGAAATGAATCCAAGGGTATCGAGAAGTTCAAGCCTTGCCTCTAAGGCCACAGGTTTTGCGATAGCAAAAATTGCGGCGAAACTTGCCGTCGGATATACGTTAGACGAAATTACCAACGATATAACTAAAAAAACGCTTGCGTGTTTTGAGCCTTCTATAGACTATGTAGTAACTAAAATACCGCGTTTTACCTTTGAAAAATTTCCTCAAACCGACAGTACCTTGACCACTCATATGAAATCTGTAGGCGAAGTAATGGCTATAGGAAGAACGTTTGCAGAATCCCTGCAAAAAGCGGCAAGGTCTTTAGAAAACGGGTATTACGGCATAGAATCGCTCTACGGTTTAGATCTTTCTTACGATTTAATAAGCGAAAAACATGATATGGAAACCGTTAAAGAAGAAATTAAATCTTTCATAAAAAATAACGATTTTAGAAGGCTTTTTTTAATAGCGGACGCCTTCAGGGCAGGCTTCCATGCTAAAGAAATTAATGAATTTTCTAAAATAGATATGTGGTTTCTTACTCAGATCGAATCGATTATAGAACATGAAAGAAAGCTGTTTTTTGCCGAAGAACCTTTAAAAGACTTGAACTTGCTTAAAGAATCAAAGGAGATGGGTTTTTCAAATAGGATTATAGCTAAATTAATTGCAAGAAAACAAGACGGAAATCATATTTTGCCCGAAGAATATTTAAAAAAGGACCCTAAGGCTATTTTAACGATTGAAGAAACCGAAAACGCCGTTTACGGAGTGTTAAAAGATGCGGGCATAAAAAGAGTCTTTAAAAAGGTCGATACCTGCGCGGCGGAATTTGAAGCCGCTACGCCTTATATGTATTCTTCATTCGATACTTTTAACGAAATAGAACCTGTTAATAACGATAAGGTAGTTATTCTGGGCAGCGGCCCAAACAGAATAGGACAGGGCATAGAATTCGACTACTGCTGCGTTCACTGCTCTCTTGCGCTAAAGGAGAAAAAGTTTTCCTCTATAATGCTTAACTGTAATCCCGAAACGGTTTCTACCGATTACGATACTTCATCGAGGCTTTATTTTGAGCCTTTAACTTTTGAAGATGCCGAAGCGGTATGCAATGCCGAAAACAATCCTCCGGTTATACTTCAGTTCGGAGGGCAGACGCCTCTTAAATTAGCAAAGAAATTTGATTCGCAAGGCATAAAAATTCTTGGGACGCCTTATAAATATATAGATATAGCGGAAGACAGGGAAAAATTTAAAAATATAATAAATAAATTAAATTTATTACAGCCGGAAAGTTCTATGGCATTCAGCGGCGAAGAGATATTCGACAAAGCAATATCTATAGGTTTTCCCGTTCTTCTGAGGCCGTCTTACGTTCTCGGCGGAAGAGCTATGGAGGTTATTTACGGAGAGGAAGGACTTTCAGAATATATAAAAAAGATATTTAAACAGGATATTTCTTTCCCGATACTTATAGACAAATTTTTAGAAGACGCTATAGAAATAGACGTTGATGCTTTAAGCGACGGAGAATCGGTTTATATAGCGGGAATAATGGAACACATAGAAGAAGCGGGAGTTCATTCCGGAGACAGCGCTTGTTCGCTCCCGTCTTTTTCTTTAGATAATAAATCTATTGAAAAAATTAAAGATATTACCGAAATCATATGCAGGGAATTTCACGTAATTGGGCTTATCAATATTCAGTTTGCGGTAAAAAACGAAAAGGTATACATTATAGAGGTAAACCCGAGGGCATCGAGAACTGTTCCGTTTATAGGCAAAGCGACCGGAGTACAGATAGCAAAATTAGCCACCAGAATTATGCTCGGAGAAAAACTTAAAAGTTTTAATCTGGGCAGGTCTTTCGATATTAATTATTACTGCGTAAAGGAAGCCGTATTTCCTTTTTCTAAATTTTCTAACGTCGATCCTATGCTTGGCCCCGAAATGAGATCGACGGGAGAAGTTATGGGAATAGATTCAAGTTTCGGAATGGCTTATGCAAAGTCGCAGATAGCCGCAGGTCAAAACCTGCCTCTTGCCGGTAACGTTCTTATCAGTGTAAAAGACGAAGACAAAAAATATTTAAAAGAACTGGGCAGATCTTTAACAGAAGCGGGGCTTAATATACTTGCGACGAAAGGAACATCCGAATATTTAGACGGAATAGGCATTAAAAACGTAAAAATAAACAAAGTGAAAGAAGGGCGTCCCCATATCATAGACGCGCTTAAAAATAAGGAAATATCAATGATAATCAATACGCCGCGGGGACAAAAATCTTTAGAAGATTCTTATGCTATAAGAAGGAGCGCAATAGAGTTTTCCCTGCCTTATTATACGACTATAAGGGGGGCGGAAGCTGCATGCATGGCTATTAAAGCCCTTAAGGAAAATAACATCGCCGTTAAAGCTTTGCAGGATTACTATAAAGGTATATAAATAAATATTAAAATTTATCCGGGAGGTGATAATTTTGGCAGCCAACGAAAAAGCCTTTTATATAACTAAAGAGGGGCATGAAAATTTAGTTAAAGAACTGAAAAGACTCAAATCCGTGGAAAGACCCGCGAATATAAAAGCTATAGAAGAGGCAAGGGCGCACGGAGATCTTTCAGAAAATGCGGAATATCAATATGCTAAAGACAAACAGGGTTTTATAAACGGCAAGATTATGGAGCTTGAAGATCGGATTGCAAGGGCTCAGGTTATCGACGTATCTAAAATATGCGAAGAAAAGATAGTATTCGGCGCTACCGTTACTTTGCTCGACCTAAATACGGACAAGGAAGTAGCGTATAAGATAGTGGGAGATGCCGAGTCCAATATTAAAGAAGGCAAGATTTCTATCAGCTCGCCTATCGCTAAAGCTTTAATAGGCAAATGCACCGGCGACGAAGCAAAAATTAACGTTCCTAACGGCGTTAAAGAGTTTGAAATAATTGACATTAAATACATATAGATGTATAATATTAATAGAATAAGCTTTAAATCGCCGCATTTTAAACATGCCGGCTAAAGCAAAAAAAAATAAATAAAAGGGAGGATATATGGCATTAGATAAAGCTGAAGTATCAAAGGTAATAGACGAAATAAGGCCTTCGCTGCAGTATGACGGAGGAGACGTCGAGTTAGTGACTATACATGACGACGGAACCGTCGATGTAAGACTTAAAGGAGCATGCGCTCACTGTATGGGTTCGATAATGACCCTGAAAGGCGGAATTGAACGCCTTCTTAAAGAACGCATTCCTGGAGTTAAAGAAGTTAACGCAGTTTAAATATATCCGACGGATAATATTAATATAAAGTTTTGTTAAAAACCCGCCATTTGGCGGGTTTTTAAATTTCAAACGTAAATTTTTTTGTTGGATTTTCCAAGATTAAGGCATATTTCATAAGGAATAGTGTCGGATAGAGAGGCTATTTCGTCTATTTTAATTTCGTTTAAACCGTCTTTGCCCGTGATTATAACTTCGTCGCCTGCTTTAACGTTTTTGATTTCCGAAACATCCACTACGGTCATATTCATCGTGACAATACCTATTATAGGCGCAAAACAGCCGTTTATTAAAAACCTTCCTTTGTTAGATAGCAGTCTTGGTATGCCGTTGTCGTAACCCGCGGAAACTATTCCTATAGTCATATCGCGGCCAGCCCTGAAAGTATTATTGTAGGATACGTAACTGCCTTTTTTGATATTTTTAATTTGTAAAATTTTAGATTTCAAAGTCATTAACTGTTCAAGTTTAAATTCAGAGCCTGTTTCCGTATGATTTATACGGTTTATATTATTATTTATACCGTATTTAATTTCTTTATTTGGATTGAATCCGTAAAGTGAAATTCCCGGTCTGACCGCATTTGAGCAGTCGTCTAACAAACTGCCGTTTAAGATAGAGGAACTGGCGCTGATGTGTATATATTGCGGAGTTATTTTATATTTTTCCATAGCCGAAAATATTTTTTTAAAATTATTTATTTGATAATCGGTGTATTCTAAGTCGTTTCCGGAAGATAAATGGCTGAACAAGCCTTCGACGCGGAAATATTTCTTATTGCCGTTAATAATGCGCGCAGCCTCTTCCGTCTCCGTTTCGCCCAGTCCAAGCCTGCTCATTCCCGAATCGAATTTTAAATGCAAATTTAAAGTTTTATTTATTTTGGAAGATTTTATTTTATCTAATAATTCTTTTAGATAATCCAAGCTATATACGCCTATACTTAGATTCAAAGCGCTTGCCGCCTCTAAATTTTCCAAATTAATTCCTTTCAGCATAAGAAGCTTTGCGTCCGGTATTTTTTTTAAAATATTTTCTGCTTCTTCAATTCCTATAATTCCAAAAAAATCTATTCCGTTTTCGAAAAGGGTTTCGGCTACGGGTAAAAGCCCGTGTCCGTATGCATCGGATTTAATGACGGCAATAATCTTTTTATCCTTTGAAGATATCCGGTTTTTAAGGAAGTTAAGATTATTTATGAGGTTATTAAGATTTATATATAAATAGGTATCTTCCATAGATTTATTTTAAGTAAAATTTTGTCTAAAGTCAATTTTATACGTTTATACGTTATTTAAATGCCGTTTTTTTTACGTTTTTCCTTGTCGGGCAAGGTTTTTTCTGTTATTATATATGTATAAAAATATATTTTAGCAGGGGAAAAAATAAAATGAATTTAGAAGATATTAATTTTAAAGCCGTTATAGACAATGCGCGCATAGGCGCCGACGACTTCATAGACGTCTTTATAGAAAATAAAGTTTCAACAGTTTTATCCAATGAAAGCAAAAGGCTTGAAAAAGCAATAAAAGGTTTGATTCTGGGCGCGGGTATAAGGTTAATATCCAATAAAAAAACCTATTACGCATATACGAATAATATCGAAGAATCGAACTTATTGAATATTGCCTCCCGGTTAAAAAAAGCGGCTTTAAGCGATATAAAAAATAATGAAGGAAACGCAAGGAGTAAAGATTCGGGCAATTTAGTTTTAAATTTTAACGAAAAAAAGCCGAAAGTAGATTTTAATATAATAAAAGACGTTACCGAGGTTTCTATAGACGAAAAGTTGAATAAAATATCTCCGGTAGTGGATTACTCATGGAATTACGATAAAAAAGTCGTACAAGCCAATATTACCTATTCCGATTATAAGCAGGACGTCTTAATAGTTAATTCTGAAGGCGATTTAGTTAAAGACTGCAGGGAAAATTTAGCTTTTTTAGTCAATATAGTGGTTTCGGACGGTAATAAAACCGAGGTCGGTTATGAATCTGCAGGCGGATTTACCGGTTTTGAATTTTTTGACGCTAACGATCCTCAGTTTATAGCAAAAAAAGCTTTAGACAGAGCCTTGTCGCAGCTTTCAGCTCCTTTTGCCCCTTCCGGTTCTATGACGGTAGTATTATCCAGCGAAGCCGGCGGAACCATGATACATGAGGCAATAGGTCACGGTTTGGAAGCGGATATCGCAGGAAACGGTTTAAGCGTATATTCGGACAAAATAGGCGAACAGGTAGCGTCAAATCTTATAACCGTAATAGACGATTCTTCGTTGGTCGGCAAAAGAGGTTTTTACAGATTTGACGACGAAGGGACTTATTCCAGAAAGAATATTCTAGTTCAAGACGGAGTTTTAAAAAAATATATGTCGGACAGATTGTCTTACGTTAAATACGGTTGCGAATTAACGGGCAACGGAAGAAGGCAGTCTTACGAACATATTCCGATAGTCAGGATGTCTAATACAATGATTGCGCCCGGTAAAACTAATCCTGAAGATATTATAAAGAGCGTAGAGAACGGGCTATTCGTTAAAAAAATGGGAGGCGGACAGGTTAATACCGTTACCGGAGATTTCGTATTCGACGTTATGGAGGGGTATATTATTAAAAAAGGCATAGTCCAGGAAGCCGTCAGCGGCGCAACTCTGATAGGCAACGGTCCCGATATACTAAAAAATATAGATATGGTGGGAAACGACTTGGGATTCGGCATAGGAACATGCGGTAAGGACGGTCAGGGCGCTCCCGTAGCAGATGCTCAACCTACGTTAAGAATTCCGTCTATTATAGTCGGCGGGAAGAATTCAAAATAAATAAAGCAATAAGGGATGGAAAGAATAAAAGACTGGAAATCATACCAGAAGACGCTTAATAAAAGAAAAAATAAGAAAAATAGGTTTGTTTATTTTGTTAAGTATATAGTGCTGTTGGCTCTTGTAGGCGCTTTTTTATACGGTTTCGTTAAGTTCTATTATTACGGCAGGCATTTTTTCTTATCAAAGAATAAACCCGTGCTTGGAACGGGCATAAGACCTATAAAATTTATTAAGGCTTCCGCCGTTTTAAAAAAACGGAGATTTAACGGTTTTAGTTCCGGCAACGTAAATTCCCTCAAATCTCTTAAGCGGTATTTTAGGTATCATAATCCGGTTTTCAAAACGATTAAAAACGGCCGATACATTCAAAAAATCGGCAATTATACCGTAGTATACACCTTAGATCCGTCCGTTCAGGAAGAAGCCGAAAAAGTATTTAAGGAATATGCAGTGCCGTACGGAGTGCTTGCGGCCGTGAATCCAGAAACGGGCGCCGTATTGGGTTTTGCTTCTTATGCTTATAATAAAAAGAAATCAGCCGAGATTTCGCCGCTCATAGCATACCCCCCCGGTTCAATCGCTAAAATAATTACGGCTACTGCGGCTATCGAATCCAAAGGTTTTTATCCGGGATTAAATATCTGTTTTAACGGCACGCTTTACGGAACCGATAAAACAAACTGGGAGCAAAATATAGGAACCGGTTCTAACGATATATCTTTTAAAGAGGCGTTTGCTAAATCATGCGACGTAGCTTTCGGAAAAATTGCCGGATATTATGTAGGGAGAAAACTGTTGTCCCGTTATTTCGATAAATTTAATTTCAACAAAAAAATACCTTTTATATTAAATTTACAGGAAAGTAAGGCATATATACCGAGAAAATTTTACCAGTTGGAACTTACCGGCGCCGGTTTTGAAAATGTTAAGATAACGCCGATTCAGGCGGCAATGATTGCGGGTACGGCGATAAACGGAGGTAGATTAATAGAACCTTATATAATAAAGGAAATCATGTCGGCAGCGGGCAAAATTATTTATAAACACAAAGGTATTAAAGTCATAGGCTATCCCGTTACCGCAAAAACCGCATATGTGTTAAAGCAGATGATGATAGCAACGGTAACTCACGGGATAGCGCACTCCGATTTCTATAGCTATAACGGCAGTTATATGCTTCCCGGCGTTGTTACCGGAGGAAAAACCGGAACTATATCCGGAAATAATCCTGCCGGTCTATACCAGTGGTTTGCCGGTTTCGGCGAAGCCAATAAAAAGAAGATTGCATTATCGGCTTTAGTAGTGGAAAAACCGGTCTGGAGAATAGAAGGCGGAGGCGTTTCCGAAAAAACCCTCTTAGCTTATTTTTTCTGATATAATATTTATGACGATTTTGACTATTGCTCGCAACGACGCATAGTCGGCAATATATAATAATAAAAATAATAGCGGAGGCAGTCATGGCTAAATTTTTCCCGTTTGAATATTTTGAACCGGTTTTCGATCATTCGGTCTGCAACATGAAAAGGATACGGAGAGAGCTCAGGCTTGCGGAAGATTTAACGGCTATAGATTATGTGTCTATCGTGATTTTAAATATAAAAAAATACAACGGCGATTTTGTAAAAACATTAAGCGGCGTATTGAGAGACTCCGACGTAGTATCCGTTAAAAACGATTTTGTTTACCTTTTTCTACCCGGAACCGATTTTGAAGGTTCGATGAATATAATCGGGGATTTTAAAGAATTCTACGAAGATGCTTTTGATTATATTATTTCCTCGACCCTTTTAAAAGATTTAAAAAACGTTGCGGATGTTTTATCCGAAATAAACAGACTTGCATTAGATAAAGGCTGGATATTATAAAATATTGTAACGCAATCGTAACAAAAATTTAACGCAATCGTAACATATTTGTCATAATCCTGAAACAATTTCTTTTTATAATAAATAAGAAGAGTTTTTAATAATTATTTATTCAATAAAAAGAGGTTTTTGGATTATGATAATAGCCTTAAACAGCGCGACTTTCATCGGGATAGAAGCCGTTCCCGTGAACGTAGAGGTTTTTATATCGGGCGGCATACCGGGCATTATGATAGTAGGGTTGCCTGATGTTTCCACTAAAGAGGCAAAGGACAGAGTAAGAGCCGCGATAAAAAATTCCGGCTTTGAATATCCGGTAAAAAAAATAACTATAAACCTTGCTCCCGCCGATATAAGAAAAGAAGGTCCGATATTCGATCTGCCTCTTGCCGTCGGTATTTTAATTTCCGCAGGACTCCTGAAATGCGCATTAAATCTTAACGACTATATAATAGCCGGAGAACTGTCTTTAAACGGAAAAATAAAAAAGATTAACGGTATAATCGCCCTTGGAATACTCGCTAAAAAAATAAATAAAAAGTTAATTATTCCTTATGAAAATATAAGTGCGGCAAAATTTCTCGGAGTCGATTTTGCGGCGTTCGGCAGTTTAAAAGAATTATGTATGTTTATTTCGGGAGAAACGGCTTATTTTGAAAGAGAAGAAAAAGAATCGCAGGTTTATTTCAATAATAAGATAAATATAAATTACGAAAATAATGATGAAAATATTTACTTTAAAAATATTATCCAAAACGCAAACGCAGTTAAAAAAGAGCGGAGGCAGTATGTCGATTTTTCGGAAATCAAGGGGCAGGAACTTGCTAAAAGAGCCGTTTTAACCGCAGTAGCCGGGCATCACAACATATTAATGGTCGGATCTCCAGGGAGCGGAAAAACTATGCTTGCGCACAGCATAGAGGGAATACAGCCGGATTTATCGCTTGAGGAATCGTTGGAGACGTCAAATATATACAGTTTTTCAAATAAAAATAAAAAAAACGGCGGCGAGGAAATCGGGCTTATATTAAGAAGACCTTTTATTGCGGTGCATCACACGGTATCCCTTGCGGGATTAATAGGCGGAGGCGGCGGTTTAAACCCTCTGCCGGGCGATATAAGTCTTGCGCATAACGGAGTTCTTTTTATAGACGAATTTTCCGAACTTAACAGAAAAACCATAGACGGTTTAAGACAGCCTATGGAAGATAAATATATTAATTTATCGAGGAGCCGTTTTTCTATAATTATGCCCAGCAATTTTATGCTTGTCGCCGCAATGAATCCCTGTCCTTGCGGTTATTACGGCGACGCAAAGCATGAGTGTAAATGTTCAAGCGCCGAAATTTATAAATTTTATACCAAAATATCGGGTCCTATTCTCGACAGATTCGACATATTTATAGAGGTTTATCCTGCGGATTTAGACGAATTAACGGTTAAAGCCGATATTCCCGATTCCGCCGATATTAAAAAATTAGTCGAAAAAACCAGAAATATTCAACTGAGCAGATATAAAAATACCGGTATCAGGTTTAATTCGTCGGTAAAAAGCGCAGATATAGAAAAGTATTTTAACGCAACGAATGAAGCTCTTAATCTTGCTCAAAACGCCGTAAAAAGATTAAATATTTCGTCGAGAGGCTACTATAGAATATTGCGCGTTTCGAGGACTATAGCCGACCTCGACATGAAAGAAGAAATAGATGCGGATTCCGTATTGGAAGCCTTAAATTACAGAAATACAAAACTTATAAAAGCGTAAAAGATTATCCAAATTACGATTTAGAAATTTTGATATTTTTTATATATATGCCCAAAATTGCCGATGGAAAAAGTGCCGGATTAATTTTCCGCAAGCAGCTTCTTTTATAGATACAGGGACAGAATTCAATTCTATCCCTGTAACAAATTGTATAGACTTTTTCGTATGCGGAAAGTAAAATCCGGCACCTTTTCCTATACGAAAGAGCGCTAAAAAGTCGGTTTAATCGAAAATAAATATAGTTTTAGGGTCGGATTCGTATCTGATTTCGTCCACAGGTTCTTTTTTATTTTTTCCGGCGAATAATTTATTAGCCGCATTAATAACAAGGCCGTTTTTGCCGCCTACGTTTTTATATGCGTGAACTACGCCCGGAGGCACTATAAGCGCTGAAGGCTTATTTTCTCCGAGAAACAGTATCATTTTATTCATATATGTAGGGGAATCTTTTCTGTTGTCCCACAATATAATTTTAAAATCCGAAGGGCCTATAAAGCAAAAATAGTCGGTTTGATATACGTGTTCGTGAGGTCCTCTTTGCACTCCCGGCATTGTTAAAGATATGTAAGACATCTGCGGAAAAACGGATTCGTCTAATTCGTCGCTCCTGTAAAGTTCCGCAAGCCATCCCCTTTCGTCTATATATTTTTCGATTCTTTTAACCGCTACGTCCTTAATTACCGCTAGTTTTAATGTAACGTCCATATTATTTAACGCTTTATTTTTAATCTTTTTGAGATAAAATTAAAATAGTACGATGCAAAATATTTTTATAATTATCTTATAAAAGTTTACGGTTTAAATCAATGAAAAACTTTATGAAAGTTTTAACGTTAAGCTCGGCGATAGCCGTTTTTTGTTTATTATGCTGCTCTAACGGCGCATCTGCAGGAGCGATGAATATTAAAGGTTTATTATGCGGCGGCAAATCCTCTAAGCAGACCGTTAAAATAAATGCCGTTTTTAATCCGAAAACCGAAACTATATCCGGCAGTGAAATAATTAATTATATCCGGTATAATTTTAAAAAAAAATATGAAGAAAGAAACCGTAAAATAAAAACTTATGTTGAAATAAAAAAATTAGGCGATAAATATAAAAATTTCAGAGACATATATATAAAAATTTATCGCAGTTTTTATATTATGCTTTATCCAAACTTTTTTTATAAAAAACCCAAGAATATAAAAGATTATGATTTTCATCAGCTTTACCCTTACGATTTTAACAAAGGATATATAAACATAAAAAGTTTATCTTATAATTCGGCAATACATAAATTATATAAATCTTATAATGTTAAAATTATTTTCAAGACGAAAATTCCCCAGGCGTTCGGCAACTTCGGACATTTTAAAAAAGAAACGGCGGTGAATGCGCCGTTTTATCCGTATATTTCAGCGGGCAAAAAATTTAACCCCCAAACCGATATTAATTTTAAAATTAATCTTAAAATAAAAGCCGGATATGAAGCGTTTTTTAACGGAAAAATTTATAAAAAATATCTTTTTATTCGTAAGAGAACAAATTTTATTTCTTTAATATTCGCAAAAAAATTTAAAATAAGCAGGACGTCTAACAGAAAAACAGGTTTATCTATAAATTTTTTTCAGCCTTATCCGTATAATTTATACGGGTCAAATAAAAAAATTAACAAGGCGGCATTTCTGTTGGATAAATACAATATGTTGAAATTAAAAAAAATAAATATAGTTTACGTTCATTTGAGGCGGAGTTTATGGTTAAAGCCGCCTTTATATTCAAAAACTATTTTAATAAGCACGAGGTTCGGCAATACTTTCCCGAGTTTTTATATATATCAAAAATTAAATATTATAAAAGGATTAATATATTTAAACACGGTTAACTATAAAACATTTATAAACGGAATAAGCATTGACGGCGGCAATTCTAAGTACTGCCTGTATTCGCAAAAATTAAAAAAACATACCGCTTTAGAATTCAGAAAATTTTTGAAAAAATACATAAAAAGCAATCCGAATATAAAAAATATCGTTAAAAATTTTAATTTTATTCAGGGCGTAAATACGGTTATAAATTATCCGATATTTCCTTTATCTTATATATATTTTACCGATTTTCCGCGCACTCACGGGCTTAAAAACGGAGTATATTATTATAATAACGATTTAAATCTTATAAGCATTGAAAAGATTAAAGAAAAAATTTTAAGTCAAAAGAAAAACGACTATTATAAATTTTTCCTAAGCGGTACAGGCGGCGATATAAGCCCTGACAGCGGACGTTCCGAAGGCTATCTAAATTTTACCCTGACGAAAAAACACGGTTATAGAAACGGTATTTTATTTAATATATTTAAAATATATTACGGAAGAGGTATAAGTATAGGTTTTTCGCATCAGCTTGGAAATTTTTTTCCTGTTGCCCAGACATACAGGCAGTCGATTTTCGGTTCGGTAAATTTTATGCAGATAAGTCCTTCCGCATCCGGCGATTCGATAATTTATCAAAATACTAAAAGACTATCGGAATTTACAGTCGGTTACGGCTATAATTCGGTCGATTATAATATTAATCCGCAGTACGGTTCATCGTTTAACTTTACTTATAATATAGCCAATTCAAATATATTTTCGCCTTTTTCTTTCAGCCAGTTTATGCTGCAGTATGTAAGAAATTTTAAAATAGATGCGGACGACATAATATCGGTAAGAGGAATAGGCGTTTTTGCGGACGGAAACGTTCCCGAAGCGCTTGATTATTATTTTGGAGGCATTAACGGCATTATGGGGATACCGGCAAGCGAGCCTTTCGTCGGAAACGATACCGTAATTGCCGAAACCGATTACGGAAGAAATATTTACCGCGGATTAAACCTAAATTTACTATACAATCTTTTAGATATAACCGCCGTGACAGGCGACGTAATAGGCGGCGCAGGCAAACTGGGCAATACCGTTCCGGCGGTTATTCATGACGGCGGTATTTACGGTTTCGCGGGATTCGGTTTGCACTTCAAAACCTACTTTTTCGGGATATATCCGGAAATGTTTAGTTTTTATGCCGCAAAATCATTCGGCAACGGAGTCGGCTCCGAATACGGCGTCAGATATTATTTCGGATTGAACCAGCCGTTTTAATTAAGCTGTTTTTGTTGTATAATGCTATGATAATTTCGGAATTTAGAACTAAATGAGTATATAAAATCATATAAATAAATGTTTAAATGTTTAAGTACAAAGGAGGCATAAATTGGACTTAATAGAAGCCGTTAAAACAAGAAAAAGCATAAGGAAATTCGAACCGGAAGACGTGGATTTAAATCTGATAAAAAAAATTATCGAAATTTCTATAAATTCGCCGAGCGGGGGAAACGCTCAAAACTGGTTTACATATATAATAAAAAACAAAGATATTCTTAATAAAATGAGAAGCGAAGTAGAAATCGCATACAAAAACGTAACCGGCAAAGACGCGCCCGGCGTATATGCATTTTTTAACGAAGCGCCGGTCGTGCTTGCGGTCATGGAGAAGCCGTACGCCGGCAGTCTTGATAAAATACTTGAAAATAACGATAAAAATAAAGACAGGAATTTCGCCAGAAAATTTATAGTAAATCCAGGACTTCAGGGCGTATCGAGCTTTATATCCCACATCCTGCTCGTAGCTCACAACGAAGGGCTCGGGGCATGCTGGATGACGGGGCCTTTAATTGCCAAACCTGAAATAGAAAACATGCTCGGCATTAAAAGCCCCGATAATCTCGTAGCATTGATTCCGGTAGGAAAACCGGTCGAAAGACAGTCTAAATCGTCAAGGACGAGCGTCGAAGAAATTATTGAGGTTATACTATAGAATAAAGGATAGACTTTATGTACATTTAATTAAATTGGACATTCTTTAGATTCGTCCGGCAAGCCCGTTTCCGCCGACAGGCACGGCGCTTTAAACAGGTATCCGTGCCACATGCCGTGAAGCGTTTTTGAAGTGACGATAGTCCAGAATGTCGCAAGCATAATGACGAAAACGGCTCCTGCTATTCTGAAAAACCCGATACCTGTAATATTATAAAGTATAATTGTCGAGGCTGTATAAACACCAAGCGGGAAGGTAAATCCCCACCAGCCCATATTAAAAGGCAGGCCCTCCTTTACATATCTTATCGTTAATAATATCGCCATCATAAGCCACCAGAATCCGAATCCCCATATAACCAACCCGCCTATGGGTCCGAATGCGTAAGCGGTCTTTGCATAAATTAAAAGTTTAGTTCCTGTAAATGCTCTCGGAGCGTCGTTTCCCAAAAGAAGAAGTCCCATGCTTCCCGTGCCTATAGGTCCAAGGGTCAACCATGTAGAAACCGCCATATCTCTGTGAGGCAATTTATGCCAAGCAAGACGCAAAAACAGTATAACAAGTATTCCGAAAGCTAACGGAACCGAAAATGCCCAGAGGGCATAACCTATTACTATAACGTTTCTTGCCAATGCCGGAGACAGGTGCTGCGCAAGAAAACCAGCTGAAGCAGCGGCAACTTCTGCCGGAACTATTGGCAGCAGCCATACTGCGGTCATATCTTCTATGCTGTGGGCATGGTGCGTAAACATATAGAAAGGGACCATAAGTCCAACCACAAAACATATAAGGACGTCTATCCACCATAAATACATTGCAAAATTAACCATTTTCGGAGCGGCGAAATTTAAAAAACCGTTAATAATAGTAACTAATCCCATAGGAATAGCCCCTAAAAACATAGACTGAACCGGATGACTGAATAGCTTTATTGCGGAATTAAAATAAAACGCAAATCTGCTTATAAATAAAATGCTAAAGATTATAAAAAGAAAAATATTTATTATCCATAAAGTTTTAGCCGCAATTAATAATCCCGCAACATGATATGGAAAAGCCGCCAGCATAAGAGACAATATTCCGGTACCCATATTCATAGTAAACCAGTTAGGGGTGAATTGTTTTATGAGGTCGCTCGGCTTGTTCATCTGTTTCAACGGGCGTAAATTACTGACAAACGAGCCGTTTTTTTTCTTATCTCTTTTCATAGATTTTAAATGAATTAAATGTTAAAATAAGTTATATTGTTTAATTATTAAATCAATAAAATATAACGCTTTTTTATTTTTATAAAAACATATATTGAAGCGTTAATTTAAGATATCATTTTTTTTTACGTTATGTCAAGAAAATTTTAAAATATAATTACGTTATATTTTAAAATAAATTATATGGACTGCGGTTGGATTTTATAAAGCGGAAACAAATGGAACTAAATTAAAGTAAGTTGATTAAAGGGGAAGAAAAACTAACCTTGCAGGAAAGGATTGCGATAGAACAAAAATACTGCTAAGATATTCAAGAGATAAAAGTCGGGGAAAATACATCGAGACCGTTTTAAAATTTCATGTTAGTCTTGTCCGATATAATCTAACCAATCTTAATACAATGGTGCGTCCAGCAGGATGAGCGCAAACGGCATGCGTTTGCATGCTGGACTACGTCCGAACCTGCGACCCACAGCTTAGAATGCTAATTAAATCAAATTAACAAATCTAATAATAACAAGCAATGACAGACAGACGCTTACTTTTCACACTTCTATATTTTACCTTAAATTATCCTATATTATGCCTTTTTTTAGAAAAAACTTTACCGAAACTTTACCGCAAAAAAATTATTTCGATAACGCTTTATAAAATTCCTTTTTCGATATTCCTGCTTGTCTTGCCGTATAAGAAATCAAATCCTGACTAAAAGGAGATTTAGGATAATCGACCGTTACTTTATAAAATTTATCGGTTTCCTTTACCCATTGCTCGTGGGAAGTTCCTTTTTTATCTCTAAGGATAAATCCAAGATTCTTTAATATCTGGGTTACTTCTTTATATGTTAGCGGCGGGTATTCCTTGCTCATCTATTAACAAGGCGATATTGCGGGGTTGCATAATTTGATAAGGGAATAATGTCCTCGTTCTTTTTTAAATCTGCTTAAAAAGGCGATATAGTAATATTTTATATATTCGGATAAACCGGCTTTTCTATTTAAGAGCTGTTCTTTATGTTTATAATCCACTGTTAAGGCTTCATTGACATAATCGGCTATAACAGCATTTAATTTATTTGCTACCTCATCGTAGCTATTGCCCTGAACGGCAAGGGTGAGGTCTACGCAAAAACCCGAATATAAATTACCTTCTTTTTTAATGTATCCTCTAAATTTATTTTTCATTTTATCCCCGGATATTTTTATTACTTAATCTAATTTATATAACAAATTATTATGATAGTCAAATTTTTTTTACTGTCCGCCGGGCGGACACTTCAAACCCTTTAAAATCCCTATAATCGATTTTAAGGCGTTTGATTTTCGGTTAATTCGGAATTTAAACGTCCGGCTATAACTGCGGCTTTTTTATTCATATCTCGATACCGTAACGTTTTATACTGTCTAATTTATTCCAGTCAATTAGGGGGCTAATACAACATTATTATTTTTCTTTTTGTAAATTGAAGCCATTTTTCACCTCATATGGTAGTAAATAGGTAGGAAAATTTTTACATTTTAATTCATATTAACGTCAAGAGAAAAAATAGCAGAACCGCTCATTTACTGCGGTTTTAAATGGTGCGTCCAGCAGGATTCGAACCTGCGACCCACAGCTTAGAAGGCTGTTACCTTAATTAATAAGTTAATGAAATTACTAACTTATCAGATATATATTTTTATTATGTGCGCTAAAATGTGATTATTTTATAACAGATTTTGAAACTCGTTTGTTTCTAATCCCATATCTTTGATTATTCCTGAGAGCGTTTTCGGTTTTATAATTTTTCCTGAATGGATAGGAATTACTATCCGCCTTTTATCTGAATCGCGGTAATAAATGGCGTGGCTCCCTGATTTCCTGTCGAACTGAAAGTCTAATTTAACAGCTGCCTTTATTATATCCTTAGAAGTAATGCGAGGTAATTTGGGGCTCAAACCGCTACCCTCATAGATTTAATAGCAATGTCTTCAATTGGGATTTCTTCTTTGTGCATCTTTAAGCTTTCGATATAAAGCTTAATCGCGTCTTTTATATTTTCTGAGGCTTCATCGTAGGTGTCCCCGTATGTATGACATCCCGGAAGAGCCGGACAAAACGCATGAAATCCGCCGTCTTCTTCTCTTTCTAAAATAACCGTATAATTGTATTCTTTCATGTTGTTTTAAAACCTATAATTTTTAATTATTAAGAACCGCATTAATGCTTCATTTTATATAATTGATTTTATCTCTTATAAAATACTATGTCAATAAAACTTATAAATAATAACTATTAGGATTTTTTTAGATCTATTCATTAATCCACTTGCTCATTAATAGCGATTCGATATCCATATCGTTTATCGGGTTTCCCTTGACGATCATAATAACGACCCCGATAATTTTAAAATCGGAGTTATCGTCTATAGAAAATGTCCTTGTATCTATATCGTTGTATGTTTCATCGGTAACCGCCCTGTTGTTGATATCCCATTCAGGTTCAATATAAAAGCCGTTATCAAAGGGATTGTCCGCAATAAAAAACACGATGTCTTTTGGATTATTCTTATCTGTTTTATTATTGACCTTACTTTTAATATTAAACCTCGTATAATAGCGAATTTTTTTCATTCTTCTTACAAAATTTTCTTTGCCGTTGGATATAACGACGATACTGGAATCCGCAAAATACATACTTGCCAGCAAATCATCCGGCATTAAGGTTTGTTTAAGGTGCTTAATAATCAAAAAATCGCCCTCTTTAATAGTGGGTTCCATCGAGGGATCAGGCATTTTATAGGCATATATACCATTAATTTTGCTTATTACTACGGCCATTCTGCCAGGAACGAACACAAACTGTCCTTCGCTATTTTCTTTTAATTTCAATAGGTCTTCCTTATCGGTAATTAATTTATCCGATAAAGGTATCGGGTTAAACCGATTTTCGATTAAGTTAGAAGATTTTTCTTCAAATTCTTTATTTTGTTTTTCGACTATTTTCTTTAATTCTTTTATATAATCGGGAAAATCTAAGGCATTAGAAATTTTTTCTATAATTTTGGATGTCGGTTTTTTTCGGAATGTTTCGAGTTCCGTAACCGATACTCTAGAAAGTCCGGCTTTTTTCGCTAATTCCGCCTGCGTAAGGTTTTGTTCTATTCTTAAATTTTTTAATTTTTCGATTAGCTTGACTTCAAAGATGTTTAATCTGGGCTTTTTCTTGTGCAATTTATACCCCCTTACGTTAAATTTTTATATTATACAATTTCAAAAAAGCATCGCCTTTGAATACTTTAATATATCCTACATAAATTTACAATGATAAATAAATAATTTGACTTTATAAAAATAAACTATATAATATAATTATAACAACATTTGTTTACAAAGTAAAATATGGAAAATAAAAATATAAAATCTGAAACTCGGAACGTATTATTGGACGTCAGTCAGGCAGCCGAATATTTGAACGTTAATAAAATGACTATAAGGCGGCTTGTAAACGATAGAGAAATAACATTTTATAGGGTCAAGTCTAAAATTTTAATAAAGACGTCGGATATAGAACAATATCTTGAGAATAATAAAGTTGAAGGATTTTATAACGCTATAAAGAAAGTAAATATTAAAAACAATAAAGGAATTATTAATATATAAAAGTTTACTGCAGATAATCCCGTTCGCTCATTCAAAAGCGAAAATATTCAATATTGGTGATTCTATTGCTATGCAGGGTAGAAAAAAAGTCATCCGGAAGAACGTTGCGTCAATGGAAGAGCAGGCCACTTACTGATAACACACCGCAATTTTATTTCGTCTTGATAATACATAAACAATTGCAAGCGTCAGTCTAAAAGTAGTTCTTCTAAACCAATGAAAAATTAAAGCCGATAAATTCGGTTTTTTTAAGTAAGTTTAATGAAAGTCCGCAATTTTAAAATCGCAGTCCGCATTGGTACTGTTGATTTTTCAATAGACTTTCAAGCGGCTTTCTCTATGTTAAACACATAGAAAAAGCCGCAAAATCGTGAATAATTTCGTTAGTTGCGCCTAAATGGCGGTATTAACGGACACGAACACAATATATAAGTTCCGAAGTTATATGGATTTGCCTTCCGTCGCGTATTGCGAAAACGGGTTTAGTATTTAAAACCGGTAGCGGTGTATTCGGAACGCATAAAAAGACTGACAAATATTAGAGGTAAATATGGGAAAATTATTGGATTTTTACAAACAGCACCGTAGGTTATTCTTGGCGCAAAAGCACCAGAATACGTCAAAAACCCAAAAATTCAGGGACATGGCGGCTATTAAATTCTTTTTATTTTGCGAATCTCAAAACATACTCCACACGGACGGAATCCGCAAGAAACAAATAGTAAAAGATTTCTTTGACACAGAAGAAATGTTGAATAAATCAAACGAAACCCGCCGAAAATATTTTTTGGTAATTAGAGAAATTTACCTGCGGTTCTTTAAAATAAATATCGGAAGCGAGGTTTTAAAATGAGCGGTAAGGCTATGAGCATAAAAAACGAATCTAAAATATCTTTTTTATCAAAAGAAATATCGGAATTTATCAAGCGTGGTTCTTCTACCGCCGAAAAACTTTTTACTACTTTAAAAGAAATTAAATCTCAAACCGGCATTAAAACCTTAAAAGATATGGATCAGTCCCAGATTAACAATATGATTACAGGATTAAAAAATAACGTCTCATCGGGAACTATGTCTTTATCTAACGCCAATTCTTATATCTCAAGTCTTAATAATATCGTTAGGTATATAGGCAGAGACGATTTGCACGTTATTAAAGCATCTGACTTCGGATTATCTCGAAATATATCCGAAAAAGACGGAATCAATAAAGAAAATACGAGAGAAACCGCCTACGCATTTAAAACTTGGCTTAACGAAAAATACGCAAAAACAAACGATTTACGCTATGCGGCGATAAAGCATGCAGTCAGTATTCAATCGGTTAATTTAAGATTAAGGGAAAGCCTCCAAATTAAACTACTAAATAAAGACTTATACGAAAATATTTTAAAGGTATCGGCAAAAGGCGACGGTTCCAAAAACAGCCGCGAAAGACAAATTAAGTTAAATCCCGAACAAAAAGCGGTGCTTTTGGAAGCAAGAGCATTTTTAAAAGAAAATCATCTTAAAAATCTCAATATAGGCACTATAAAGCAGGGACGAAATTTTGCGAACAATACGTTAAAATCTTTTCGCACAGAAACTAACCTGTATTTTCACTATCACGGCGAAAGGCACTGGACAGCGCATGAGGCTTATAAGGAAGCGTGGAAGCTAAAGAGGTATAGTAATATCGAGTGCAGGGCAAGGACGGGAGATAGTAAATCTGAGTGGCTCGGCGGCATATCGGAAACGACCGGGCTGTCCAAATCGGAATTTCAAAGAATGGATAAAGAAATCCGGCAGGAAATATCGCGAAACCTCGGACATGAAAGGATTGAAATAACAAATAGGTATTTGGGGTAATGAAATTGAAAAATCAATCAAATAATATTGACCCGTTCAGGATAAGAGTTAGCAGAGAAATTTTAAAAACAGAAGCTACCAAAAAGTTTATCGAAAAACAGATTAGGAATCTGTTATATGGTTCCGTCAAGGTCTTAAAGCGAAATCCAGGACATGTTTCTTTAGCCGAAGTGGAAATAATGCCGTCTGAAAGATTAGCCAACGAAATTTCTAAATACTGCCGCGAAAGAATAATATTTAAGCAAAGAGATGAAGCCCAAGTTTTCTATGACGATTATGAAAAGTCAAGAGAAGAAGAAATAGCAAAGGAGCGAAGAAGGTTAAAGAGAAAAGCAAAAAGAAAAAGGAAAAGAATTTTAAAAACGATATATCGGGGCTTTGCCCCGAACCCCACTTCTTTTTGATGTCAAAAAGAAGCAAAAACCAGTTGGGTATTGAAAAGCTATAAAAATAAATATTTTAGGCGCGCTCGTTGGCGCGCAGGTGTATCCTGATAGATACCGAAAAACTAAAAACGATTGATGCAGAAACGGTTTTAAATAAAATTGGACTTTTTTAAAGTTTTATAGTGTAATATGATATAAAAGATATATAAACAAAAAATAAAAAAATACTTGACATACGATTTTTTATTAATTAATATATCTTTATAAATTAATAAATTAAAGGCAATAACGTTTCTGTTCTTTTTTGCGTTTTTTAGCTTTAGTTTCGTTAAGCAAGTAAAAAATCGAGAGGTATTTTATGTTTTTCGATTTTCTTAACCGCTTATATCCGTCTTTTATTAATCTTTTGCGTAGAAAGATTAAATCCTACGGCGCAAGTTTTATGCCGACCATATTTACAAAACTTCTTTTTGTTATTTTCGTAGCAGTTCTGCTTATCTCCATTACCGGTTCCGTCTTTGCCTCTCCCGTTCTTCCCACGGGAGGCTCCTTTGCCGCAGGAAGCGGCACCATAAATCAGTCCGGCTCTTCTATGACTATAAACCAGAATACCTCTAAAGGCATAATAAACTGGAACGGCTTTTCCATAGGTCAGGGAGGCTCGGTCTTCTTTAATAACGGCAGCGGAGCAACTCTTAACAGGGTAACCGGCGCTTCCATTTCTTCCATAGCCGGTCTTCTTAAGTCAACAGGTTCTCTTTACCTAATTAACCCCAACGGCATAGTGATAACCTCCACGGGCTCCGTTATAACCGGAGGGGATTTTATAGCTTCAACCCTTAACGAATCCAACTCCGACTTTTTAAACAACATAATATCCCTATCCGGCTCTCAAGGCTCCGTTACTAACCAAGGCTCTATAACTTCTTCAGGCTCCGCCATATTAGTAGGCACTATGGTGACTAACTCCGGAAGCATTAATTCTTCCTCGGATACCGCTTTGGCTTCCACCACTAATTTAGTATTTATACCCGATAACGGTCTTTCCGGCATTTTAATATCTCCGTCTTCCGTAAAGGGTAACGTAACGAACTCCGGCATAATTAAAGCCGCCTCCGTTTATCTTTCTTCCACGGACGGAGACGTTTACGCCCTTGCCGGCAATAACGGAGGACTCATAGAGGCAACCGGCACCAAAACAATAAACGGGCAGGTCTGGCTTACCGCCCCTAAAGGATCTGTCACGGTATCTTCTCCGGTTAAGTCTTCTTCCGACATATTCATAGACGGAACACAAGGCACTAATCTAACATCAACTTCTAATCTATATTCAAACGGAGGAGATATAAAGGTAGGTTTATTTCCCTCCCTTCCCGAATCTTTAGTTACCTCCCTTTCAACCGGAGCTTCCATTACTGACCCTTTAGGCTCCGTAGAGACTTCCGGAGACACTCTTAATATGGGAGACATTACCGTCAATGCCCAAAACTGGTTATTAGACCCTACGGATTTTACGATAGATTCGAGCAATAACGGAACGATAGACACGGCGTTAGGTTCGGGGAACGTTACCATAACTACCTCTGCTTCAGGTTCTCCAACCGTTACGGGAACTACCGCAACTTCCGGCTCATATAACTCAGGAACCGGAGACATAAACGTAGATGCCCCGCTGTCTTGGTCTTCCGGCAGCGCCCTTATACTTGCCGCGTATAATAATATGAACGTAAACTCCACCATAACGGCATCCGGCCCGGGAGAACTTGTTCTGGACTATGGTAACTATTACGAAACAAATAGCGCAATTCCAGGCACCTCCCTGAATATAACGGGAAGCTTAGATTTTACGCAAATGTCCACTACCGGAAACCCTACCGGAGCCGTTTTTATAAACGGGATAACTCAGGAACTGGTTGTATTAGGTATGTTTTCGAACGGGGTCATTTACCCTTCGCACGGATGGACATTAATGCCTCACCCATTGCCTTGGTATGAAATGGTTCTTGATATTTACTATCCAACAGTTGCACCGCCAAATAATAATCCAACGAATATACAGCCTGCTCCATCCATACCCGCTACTAATCCGAGGACATCTTATGTGTAAATCGTAAAATAGAATTGACCCCTTTCGTCATTTAAAATTGACCCCCTCTTTAAAGCTAAATTAATTTATAATCTTCTTCTGTAGAATTAATCATAACCAACAGAAGGAGGCACTAAAG
>JAJYPL010000015.1 GCA_021795355.1 bacterium
CATTTTCTTGTTAAATATACCCAAAAACAGCCCCACTATTAATTATTTAGTTAAAATTAATTAGTAAAATCGACAAGTTACAAATAATCAAAATAGGGTAAAACCCTTCTTTCCTTTAAGTCTGTTAATGTTCATTTTACTGCCTCCTTTGAGCTAAAAGTTAGTTATTCAATTACTGTTTAATGTAAATGTAAATAAATCTCTTATTTTTTACTATTTATTTTTACTTTTTCTATATGTTATATATGCAACATTTATGCCAGAACATAAATTTATTTTTTTAATCTGCTTTAACTCGATATTCTAAAAGCATTTACGGCAAAATTATAATGAATTAATATTCTTTATTAAAATATGATATTTTACAAAAATTGTCAACATAAAATTAAAATTTTGGATAAATTTTTTATAATTTCTTGATTTTTTTATTAAATTTTAGAGTGACAAAAATTGTCATCGATTGACAAAAATTGTCACTGATAAAAAAATGGTTGGGTATATGCGGATAGTGAAATAAGTCCGGCTGTTTATCTTCCTATAAAATGCAATGCTACTAAAACGGCAAGGACTGCCAATACAATAGTAAATCCGAAAGTGAGCCTTTTATCTAAAGCATCTATTTTGGCTTCAAATTTTTCATTTAAGGTGCTAATTTTTTCGTCTTGCGCCTTAAACCCAGCATCCATTTTATCGCTTAGGTTTTTAATATCGTTTTTTATGATTTTAATATCGTTTTCTAGTCCTTTAACTTCATTTTTTTTAAGACTGTTGATTTCAAAGTCTATCTTATCTTCGAGCCTTTGAACTTCCGTTTCTATCTTATCATTAGTCCTAACGGTTTCCGAGCCTGATTTATCGGACAGGGTTTCGATTTGAGTCTGGAGAGAATTAAACTTTTCGGTGAAAAGTTTCTCCTGTGCATCAAATCTGCTGTCGAAATATTTCTCCGGCGATATAGAAAAACTCATATTCATATAATCTTCGCTTTTTTTAATTTCTTCCATTGTTTCTTTATCTCCTTTTATTATAACACCGAAATCAAATTTTTCAATATTCAATTTAATATATATAATAACACGGCTATTGTTGCAGGATTATGACAAAATTGTTACAAATATATTAAATTTATGTTACGTTTCGGTTACAATAAGGGAATAAATATTTTAAAACAAAGGAATTGAGATTGATAAATAAATTTCAAATAAAAAGACCGTCTAAAATTCTGCGTAATAAGCTGAATTTCAAACGGTCTTTAATATTTAAAGCTAACTTCTAATATCTTATCTCTACCAGCCGCGATGCCATCCTCTGCCCGGAGGCGGTCCTGGATGTCCCGGAGGAGGACCAGGTTGACCCGGAGGCGGTCCTGGAGGTCCCGGAGGAGGACCAGGTTGACCCGGAGGCGGTCCTGGATGTCCCGGAGGAGGACCAGGTTGACCCGGAGGCGGTCCTGGATGTCCCGGAGGAGGACCCTGAAATAAAGGCGGTAAAACCTGTACCATCGTAGGAGGAACCGGCGACCACGGTCCTTCGTAATAAGTCGAATAAAGCCAGTTTCCGCTTCTCCATAAATAGTAATAGCCGTTGTAATTATAGACGTAACCCGGATATTCCGGAACATAATAAGCATTTACTCCGTTTGAATATGAAAACGCAAAATTAGGAGTTTCGGCGTTAACGGAAACCGGTCCTCCGCCTTGCGTCATGGACGGATTAAATGGAGCACAGCCGCTTAATGCAAAAATTGAACCGGTAAGAATAACCGCAGCCGTTAAAATTAATAATTTCTTCATAATCGTAATTTTAAGTATTTAAGTTAATTTTATAAAAATTGATAACATTTTAATTATATATTCAGATTTTTGAAATGTCAAATTTAAAACAATTTAAATGTCCCAGCATCCAATATCTTATTTTTGTCGTTTTTTACGGTAATTATTTCGTTTCCGTATATAGCCGCTATTTGATTTATTTCAATTTCAGATATATGCTTGTCGTCGTCGCCTGTTTCCTCCGCCGTTATATAAAAATTTTTTATGTTTTGAAATTCTTTGTTTAACATTTCGTATTCGTTTATAAAACGGCAGTCCGATATGATTATGTAATCGGCGCAGTCTTTTATTTTTTTTAGCTTATGCTTTAACGCTTCGGTAAAAAAGGCGGGGTCTATTTTTCTTATTATTTCCGTGCCTGTATATTGCAAAATTTTTCTGACGTCTTTATCTTTTATAAAACGGTCTAAATATTCCGAATCTTTTTCGATTTCTTGATTTATATCTTTATGTTCATCAATATCTTTGGAATCATACTCTTTGCCGGCGTTCTTATATACGTATAAATACAGGTGTTTTATTCGTTCTTTCAGTTCTGACCCGCCGTTAACGGCTTTGTCGAAATTAGTTTTAGATACTCCGAAAAACAGCATCACTATTTTCTTCAGCTCGGTCCCGAAAGCATCCATATAAACCGAATATCCTTCGTTTAACAGGTATTTTGCAATTTCGCCGGACGCATAAGTTTTGCCGGAACCTTTTTTACCCATTATGTTGATAATTGCCGTTTCGGTTTTTTCTTTAAATTTAAATTTATTCATATTTATCGCTGTCTAAACTAAGTCAAAACTATATTAATTTCATGCATCGTCAATCGTATTCTCCCCAAATTTGCCGATAGAAAACATTAGATAAGGCAATATTAAGTCATTACGATTTTCTGTCGGCAAATTTGAGTTCTCCGCCTTATTTGCGCCTGTCCGTAATTTTAAGTATAATAAATAATAATCATGAAATATTACGGCATCAGAAACAGACAGACAGGAGAACTTGCGCGTCAATTTTACGGCAAAAACGTAAAAAGCAATGTTTCTACGGTTTCGCTTTACAATATCGACGACCCGCTGTCAGTACATATATTTTTAACAAATAATAAAAACACCGCAGTATCCCTTATAAGCGAAGGATACTGCGAATACAACGGAGAAACTTATAAATTAGACGACAGATTAAAAGATTTAAAAAATGATTTAGAGATTTACGAGTCCGAATTTAATCTGTGACAATAATCTATACTAAAATAGCATATAACAATTCAGCATATAACGATTTGCGGCTAAAATCTAATTTATTTTACAGCCATTTTATAGTTTATCGTGTATATGCTTTACAGCCTGTTATAATCGTCTTCCAGCCTCACTATATCGTCTTCTTTTAAATACTCCCCTACCTGAGCTTCTATGATAATTAAAGGAATTAGTCCCGGGTTTTCCAGCCTGTGGATAAATCCCATAGGTATATAAGTCGATTCGTTTGCTTTTAAAAGGGTTTCTTTATCCCCTACCGTGACGAGAGCCGTGCCGCTGGTTACTATCCAGTGTTCCGACCTGTGAAAGTGCTTCTGAAGCGAAAGTTTTGCGCCGGGCTTTACCGAAATTTTTTTGAGTTTATAAAGGGCTGATTCTAAAAGAACGGAATACGAACCCCAGGGTCTGTGGACGGTAAGATGATGGGTATGAAGTTCGGAATTTCTTTTTTTAAGCTCATCTACTACTTTTTTAACGTTTTGGGAGGAACCTTTTTTAGAAATCAAGATAGCGTCGTCGGTATTTATGATTATCATATCTTCTACGTCTATTGCGGCTATCATTTTGCCGCCGGACATTATAAGATTGTTTTTCGAGTTGATCCCTACGATATCTTCTTTTTCATTGACTGCGTTGTTGTTTTCGTCTTTTTCGAGCTCGTTGTAAATCGAGTCGAAATTGCCGAGATCCGACCAGTCGAAATCGGATTCTATTACTCTGACGGATTTAGTCTTTTCTAAAAAGGCAAAGTCTATGGAGTTTTCTTCTATTTTAAGCATATCGTCTTCTTTGACTCTTATCATAAAACCGTCCTTGGATGCGTTTTCGTAAGCATATTCGGAATTTTCGTAAATAGCGGGACATACTGCTTTAAGTTCGTTTAAGAGTATTTCGGGTCTGACTAAAAGCATGCCGCTGTTCCAGTAAAAGTTTCCTTTTGAAATGTATTTTTCGGCGGTTTCTGCGTCCGGTTTTTCCTTAAAAGAAATAACGGGAGATACGGGGTTGGATGCCTGTCTGCCCAAAAAAACAGCGTTATGCACCGCATTAGATTTATCGGATATATCGGACTGATTATCGGTTTCAGGTCTGCCCTGCTCTATATCAAGAGCTTCTATATAGCCGTAGCCGGTTTCGGGATAAGACGGTTTAATGCCGAACATTATAATACCGCCTTTAAGGGCTTCTAAACCGCCTTTATTGATTACCTTTTTATAGGTTTTTTCGTCTTTTACGAGATGGTCCGAGGGAGTTATTAAAACCGTTTCCGAGCCGCTTTTAAGGGCGTCTATGCAGGAAAGAGCAACGGCGGCTGCTGTATTTCTGGGAACCGGCTCCAAAATAAACCTGCAGTTTTTAACGCCTATTTCGTCCAACTGGTCGAGCGCTATAAAATACTGGTCTTTATTTGTAACTATTATAAAATCGGAACATAAATCTTTGTTTCTTAATACGGTCAGCTGAAAAAGAGACTTATCGTCGATAAATTTATAGAACTGCTTTGGAAAATAGGTTCTTGAAATAGGCCATAGCCTCGTTCCGCTGCCGCCGCATAAAATAACGTTAGTCAAAATAAAACTGCCTCCTAATATTTCCGGAAAAGGTGTCAGATTAATTTTCCGAAATCAATTATATATATTGATTTAATCTTTATTAAGATAAGCGGAAAATAAAATCTGACACCTTTTCTTCAATTTAATTTTGTACCCGCCGCAAATTTTAACTGATTTATCTTCCTATAGAATAATAATTGAAACCAAACTCAGTCATTTTTTTCTTATCGTAGATATTTCTTCCGTCGAATACCGCCGGCGTTATCATAGCCGCTTTAATTTTATCGAAATCAGGCACCCTGAAATCGTTCCATTCGGTAGCAATTATAAGTCCGTCGGCGCCTTTAGCAGCATCGTACATATCGTTTACATATTCTATTTCGGAAAAAATCTTTTTGGTATTATCCATTGCTATGGGGTCGTAAGCTTTTATTTTAGCGCCGTATGAAAGAAGTTTAGATATTATGACTAAAGACGGCGCTTCCCTTATATCGTCGGTTTTGGGTTTAAACGAAAGTCCCCAGAGCGCAAAAGTCTTTCCGGCTATATCGCCTTTGAAATGCTTTAATATAAAATCCACTATAATTTCTTTCTGCGAAGCGTTCACTTCGTCGGCGGCCTTTAAAAGCTTGAAATCGTAATTATGCTGTTTAGCGGTTTGATAAAGGGCTTTTACGTCTTTCGGAAAACAGCTTCCGCCGTAGCCTATTCCGGGGAATAAAAATGACTTGCCTATTCTTTTATCGGAACCTATGCCTATTCTTACGCTGTCAACGTTTGCGCCTGTTCTTTCGCACAAGTTGGCTATTTCGTTCATAAAGGTAATTCTAACGGCGAGCATAGCGTTTGCGGCATATTTAGTAAGTTCGGAAGAATTGGTATCCATAAAATATATCGGCGCGCCCGTTCTTACAAAAGGTTCGTAAATTTCGTCCATGAGTTCTTTGGCAGCCTGCGCCTCTTTCTTGTTGTCTTTTTTAAAATTAATCCCCACCACTATTCTGTCCGGTCTTTGAAAATCGTCTATAGCTGCGCCTTCTTTTAAAAA
Source organism: bacterium (assembly GCA_021795355.1). GTDB lineage: Bacteria > SZUA-79 > SZUA-79 > Acidulodesulfobacterales > Acidulodesulfobacteraceae > Acidulodesulfobacterium_A. The sequence continues at coordinate 5,681 of JAJYPL010000015.1, forward strand.
TTCAGGGTTAGATACTACGCAGAAGTTTTTGGTTTTTTTGGCGATTATGCTTTCTACTTTTCTGCAGGTTCCGACGGGAACGGTGCTTTTTACGACCACCGCCTTAAAACAGTCTATAGTGTCGGCGATGCTTTCGGCTACTTTAAACACGTTAGATAAATCGGCTTCTCCGTTATCCTGAGGGGGAGTTCCGACGGCGATAAATACGACATCTGTTTTGCTTACGGCTTCTTTTAAATCTTTCGTAAAATAAAGCCTGCCCAGCTTGACGTTTTTATCGGTAAGCTCTTTAAGCCCTGGTTCGTATATGGGAATAACGCCTGATTTTAAAGATTTAATTTTGCTTTCGTCGTTATCTACGCAGTAAACGGTATTGCCCGAATCGGCAAGGCAGACGCCGGTAACGAGGCCTACGTAGCCCGTGCCTATTATGGATATTTTCATAAGGTAAAATCTCTCCTTATTCTCTAATTATATATACGTCGTTTATATTAACATAACATAAAGCAAATTAAAAATAAATCAATAAAATAAATACATAACAATATAATCAGTAAACGTAAAAACCGGAAAGCCTGTAAATAAAAGTGCCTACGATATTAAGTCTTTTTATCGTCCAGTAGCGGGGGAAAGGATTGTATCTTGCCGCGTTGTATATCGCCTGAACCGCCGCCTTGTCCAATATTTTTTTTCCGGAAGACCTTAAAATAGTTGCACTGTGCAGTGAACCGTTGCTGTTTATGGAAAATTCTATAACGAGCACGCCGGATAAACCTTCTCTTCTTGCCCTGTAAGGATATTCCCACACGTTTTCTATTTTGTTTTTTACGTGGAGTAAATAAGAGGCATATTTTATCGTAGTCGTATTAAGGTTTACCGTAGCCGTTTTTATTCCGTGCGAAGGATTTTTTATTCCCTGCCCCGCTGCGTTTGGCGCGGTTTGATTAAAAAACTTTCCCATGGGAAAAAGATTGCTCAGTCTTCGTCTGGGTCTTGGGCGAACGGAATTGCTGCGGGAAATTATATGAGAATTGCTCATAACTCTGTGATATCTTGGCGCGTTTACTCTGCGCCTGTAATTATTTGCGTAATTCCTGTTAAAAAAAGCGGGCGGCGCGTATGGTACCGGCGCAGAAGACGAATTTGCGTAAGAAGCCGGCGCGTTAAGCCTTGTGTTTTTTTTGGCGTAGTGCGGCTTAATACTTGCATATTTAGGATTTTTTATTTTAAGTTTTTCAAAATTTTTAATAAATTTATACGGCTCCACCAGAATAGGTTTGGTATATTTGCGGATTTTTTTATGTTTATCGGGATGATTAATATATTCCAGTAAAAATAAAATAAGCGCCGAATGGACTATAACCGATATTATAACGGCATATACAAGTACTTTGTTATTATTGCTCTGCATATTTATTAAGTTATATTTTTTAAATTTATATCTTTATTTTAGCATTATTTTAACGTAATTTAAATTGATTTTAAATTAATTTAGATTTAAAATATATGCATTAGTTTAACTTAAATTTTTATAAACATAGGAGGTGTTTATGAAAAATGTTTCAGAAGAAAAAGGGTTTAAAAAAATTTACGAAGGCAAGGCTAAAATCCTTTACGTTTACGGCAGCGACGAAACAAAATTGGTGACGTATTTTAAAGACGACGCCACAGCTTTTAACGGGCAGAAAAAAGGAACAATTATGCAGAAAGGAGAATTCAACAACGCAATTTCGTCTTCTCTTTTTAAACTGCTTAAAAGCAAAGGAATCGAAAGTCATTTTATCGAAAAATTGTCCGAAAGGGAAATGCTCGTCCATCATTTAAAAATGCTGCCGGTAGAATTTATAGTCAGAAACTATACCGCCGGAAGCCTTGCAAAAAAAATGGGCGTAGAAGAAGGCGTTAAACTTATTTCGCCGGTAGTAGAGATGTGCTTTAAAAGCGACGAGCTCGGCGACCCGTTTATAAACGATACCTACATTAAGGCATTCGACCTTGGAAAGCCGGAAGACGTAGAAGAAGCAAAAAAAATTGCTATCACGGTCAACGAAATTTTAAAAGATTTTTTCGATAAAAACGGGCTTATGCTGGTAGATTACAAACTTGAATTCGGCACTTTAAACGGCAAAGTTCTGCTTGCCGACGAAATAACACCCGATACTATGCGGCTGTGGGATAAAGTAACGTTGGAAAAAGTCGATAAAGACAGGTTCAGGAGAGACTTGGGCGGCGTCGAAGAGGCTTACAAAAGAGTTTACGACATTACGGCGTCTATATAAATAAAATATGGAGGGTGCCCGCGGCAGGAAGGGTTATAGCCCGCCGCGGGCGAGGGTAAAATTTAATTTTAATTATTTATTTTAATGCTTCGTAAACTTTACCTACGGCATTTGGTCCCGGTTTAATAGTTTTTCCGCCCTTATGCCACTTTGCAGGACATACTTCGTCGGAATGCGCCGCAACGTAAATATTGGCTTCCAATTTTCTGACAAGTTCGTCCGCATTTCTTCCGACGTTATAAAAATTGACTTCGGATGCAACGAGAACTCCTTCGGGATTTATAATAAAAGTCCCTCTTAACGCAAGTCCCGACGCTTCGTCGTAAACGTCGAACAGTCTCGAAACTTTTCCCGTAGGATCTGCTCCCATAGAAAACTTTACGTTTTCCAAAAGCTTTTCGTCCCTCTGCCAAGCCATATGGACAAAATGCGTGTCCGTACTGACGGAAACTATACGTCCGCCCATTTTTTCTATCTCTTCCTGTTTTTCCGCATAATCCGCAAGTTCGGTCGGGCATACAAAGGTAAAATCCGCAGGATAAAATACTAAAATAGTCCATTTTTTATCTTTTTTAGCTTCTTCTAAGCTGAATTTTCCGAATCCTCCGGTTTTAGGCTCGTAAGTGTTAATTTCCCCGAAAGAAGGAACCTGCTTTCCGAGAGCGGCAATTTCAAATTCTTCGTAACTTTCGCACATAAAAATACCTCCTGATTTTTTTTTATTAAACTACAAATTTGTGACGGTGACAGAATTGAATTCTGTCACCGTATAATAATATTAGTAATGATTATTAATTAATAATTAATATATATTATTTTTAAAAAAGTGTCAAGGGTTAAAAAAGAAAAGTAAAAAAGAATATTTGGAGAGTTATAAAAATAGACTTAAAGATACGTTATTCTAATCTACTTTTATTACGTACGGCTTTACTTTAAATTTCTGGGCAATTAAGCCTTCTACCGAATTTGCGCCTTTTTCGGTTGCGAACTTTCCTACCCTTACCTGCTGATAAACGGCTTTTCCCGATTTTCCGCTGACCGAAATAGGAACTATATAGGCAAAAAAACCCATAGAATTTAATTTATCCGCCATAGCTTTAGCCTGGGAATATTTTGAAAGAGCCGCTACCTGTATCGTATAATAAACTTTAGAATTAAAAGGATTAGGTGTCGGAGTTTTCACGTATTTATACTTGTAAACATATACGGGCTTTTTTACGTACACTATCTTAGTTTTAACGACGGGTTTTACCGCAGCGGGTTTCTCAGGCGTAATTTTCTCCGCCGGTTTTTTTAATTTTTTTTCTATTTTTCCTTTTTTTAATGAGGAAAGTTTGGAAATAGGCGCAAACTTTATCTTATCTGCAGAGCCTGACGCAACGCCGCCGTTTTGCGTTTTACCGGTTCCATGAAAAAAAGATCTGCTTCCCTTTTTTAACGCCGATTCTTTTATTATTCCTTCTTTAGGACTTTTAGAAGAAAACTTTTTCCCTATATAAAGCCCTAAAACAAAAACAATAAATATAACGGTTAAAAAAACTATTACCGCGGTAATTTTATCTTTTTTCAAATTAATTCAACCTGTCGCTTTTAAAATTATTAATAAAGTTCATGAGTTCTTCTATGCCGGAAATAGTAATTGAAACATCCCTCGAAAAATCCGGACAGTTAAAAATTTCGATTCCCGGTATGCTGTATTTCTTTTTGCAGACGCTCCGCCAGCTGCATACTGCGCATAACACCACATTTTCGTCCATAATATATATTTCCTCTTTTTTTTAAACATAAAAAAATTTAATGCTTTTATTATATCATATCACATATTATTAAAAAAAATCCAAATAAAAAAAAATATTATAAAAATATATATTATATATCTGCATAAATTTGTAAAAACTTAACCGTAAATATGATAAAATAATATCGACGGACAAGGTAAAATTAATAAATTAATAAAATTGCGGACATACGGAGATAAATTTGACTACGGAACTTGTCGTAAGTAAAGACGATTTTGAAACGAGAATAGCTTTGGTGGAAGACGGAATACTTACGGAAATATTTATAGAACGCGACGAATCGACTCCCAAGCACGGAAATATTTATAAAGGAAAGGTGACTCAGGTGCTTCCGGGAATTCAGGCATCTTTTATAGATATAGGGTGGGAAAAATCCGCGTTTCTTTATGCCGGAGATTTTTACGAAATAGAAAACGCCGATTACGATTTTTTTGAATCTGAAAGCGGCTTAAGCGAAGACGGTGACGTTATAGAAACGGAAAAAAAGAACCGTAAAGCTAAAAAAGGCAAAAAAAATCACCTTACCATAGACCGTCTGATTAAAAAAAATCAGGAGATACTGGTTCAAATAGCAAAAGAACCTGTAAAAACCAAAGGCGCAAGAGTTACGAGCCATATTTCCCTGCCGGGAAGATTTCTGGTATATATGCCGACGTCTTCGTCTATAGGAATTTCACGAAAAATCAAAAGCGACGAGGAGAAAAAAAGGCTGAAAAGCTTGGTTAAAAAATACAGAAAAGAAGGAACGGGCTTCATTATCAGAACCGCCGCAGAAAACGCTTCCGAAATAGACATAGAAAGAGATATTAAATTTCTTACCAACCTGTGGAGCGATATATATAAAAAACAGGCCGATGCAAAAGCGCCCAAGCTTATATTTAAAGATATAAGCCTTACTTTAAGGGTTCTGAGGGATTTCCTGAATAAAAAATTCGATAAAATAATTATAGACGATAAAGACGAATACCAAAATATTATAGATTTCCTTTCGATTCAATCGCCGGAATATATAGATATACTCCAGCTTTATAAAAATAAAAACGGCGTATCGCTTTTCGATACGTACGGCATAGAAAAGGAAATAGCTAAAGCGCTAAACAAAAAAGTATGGCTTAAATCGGGTGGCTATATAATAATCGACCATGCAGAAGCCCTTACGGCTATCGACGTAAATACCGGAAAATTCGTCGGCAAAAGAAATTTCGACGATACTATTTTAAAAACCAACTTAGAAGCCGCAAAGGAAATAGCGTTCCAGCTGAGGCTGAAAAATATCGGCGGAATTATAGTTATAGATTTTATAGATATGAATAAAGAGCCGGATAAAGAAAAAGTTTACAGAACGCTTGAAGAATACCTTAAGAAAGACAGAGTTAAAACTACTATAAATAAAATAACGGAACTCGGCCTCGTCGAAATGACGAGGAAAAGAACGGGCAACAGTCTCGTCTCCATGTTCATGGAACACTGTCCTATGTGCGAAGGTTCGGGCATGATAAAATCCGTTCAAACGATATGTTTTGAAGTATTGAGGGCGGTTTCCGCGTTTGCCAAAAAAACTAAGGCAAGAAAAATAACCGTAACCGTTAATCCGGGCGTTATGGGCAAACTGTACGAAAACGAAAAAATGCTTAACGCTCTTGAATCTAAAATAAAGAAAAAGATAAATATAAAAATGCAGGACGGCTTTTATCCCGAATATTTTGAAATTTTATAGAGTCAGGCTATTTTTTATGCTTTTTGCCTATAAATTTAAAAACGATTTCACCGGGTCTTATCATATTTAGTTTTTCGCGGGCTATATAGGCGATATACTGCTTGTTATACGTTAGTTCGCGTATCCGGTTTTCTATTTTCTCGTTTTTTTTCTTAATTTCGGCAATATTTTTCCGTACGGCAAGCTGTTCCGACCTGAGCCTGTAAACCCTTATAACGCCCTTTACGCTAAAAATTATTATTAAAATAAATACCGTCGAAAATATAATAAACGGGGCGTATTTAATATTATGCTTTTTTCCCTTGTTTGATTTCATATCTAAAATATTTTTTAACCCTTAAAGGAGCGCAGAACTCGCCGCACATACTGCAGCCGGCTATTTCGTCCTTATTATTTTTAGATTCAAAAATACTCCTTGAATATTCCGGGTCTATAGAATGCCTGAACTGCCCTTCCCAGTCTATATCTCTTCGAGCTTTGGATATATTCAAGTCGTCGTCCGTTTTTTTCAATTTTATCATATCTCCTATATGAGCCGCAATCTTTGCAGATTTTACGCCTATAGCCACGTCCTCTTTAGAAGGCAGTCCTAGATGTTCTGCCGGAGTAACGTAACAAAGAAAATCGGCGCCGAAAGAAGACGAAAGGGCTCCGCCTATCGCCGAAGATATATGATCGTAACCGGCGGCTACGTCCGTTACCAAAGGACCCAGTACATAAAAAGGGGCGTCTCCGGACATTTTCTTCTGTATTTTAACGTTTGCTTCTATTTCGTCTATGGGAATATGGCCGGGACCTTCGACTATAACCTGAACTCCGTAGTCTCTTGCGATATCGCAAAGTTCGCAGTTTATAAGAAGTTCCTGCATATACGCCCTGTCGAAAGAATCCGCCGTCGCTCCCGCCCTCAAACCGTTGCCGAGGCTGAGCACGGTATCGTATTTTTTTAAAATTTTAAGTACGTCTTCAAATCTTTCGTATAAAGGATTTTCTTTGTTGTTTTCAATCATCCACGCAATCATGTAGGCTCCGCCTTTTGAAACGAGACCGCCGTATCTGTAAGACTGCTTTTTTAATCTTTCTAAAGACATCATGTTTAAACCTGAGTGGATAGCCATAAACGAAATTCCGTCGGCGCACTGCTTTTCTATTACGTCGAAAACTAATTCTTCGGGCATTTTTATCGGATTTTTATAAGAGTCTATCGCCTCCCTGAAAGCCTGATAAAGCGGAACGGTTCCTATGGGAAGCGTCGTATTAGCAAGGACTTCCCTTCTTATAAGGTCTAAATCGCCGCCTACGCTGAGCTCCATTAAAGTATCGGCTCCCGACTCTTCGGCTATAACGGCTTTTGAGACCTCTTCTTCTATGTTTATATGGTTAGTGGAAGTTCCTATGCTTGCGTTTATTTTGGTCGTCAAGCCTTTTCCTATTCCGACGAATTTATTCTTATCTTTATTGTGCAGAATAACCGCTTTGCCGTTAATAATATTTTTTTTAAGATTTTCCGGTTCTATATTTTCTTTAGCGGCGGCGTACGCCGTTCCTTCGGAGTAAACATTTGTAGCGCCGTTTTTTAACGCATATTCTTTTTCGGTCATTTTTTATTTTCCTTTTATTTTTTATATTATTATAAATATATTTTTATATTATTTTATAAATTTTTAGCCGATTTTACAAAACTTTCCGCAGCAAGTCTGTTTGAATAAAAAGACAGATGAACGTAGCTGCCTATAGTATTCAAAATATTATATCCTTCCTGTTTCCATATCCCCGGAGCGCTTAAACTTTCGTATTCCGTAACGGTTTTGACCGCCGCCGCTTCCTTTGCCTCCTCCGGAAACGCCGTCTTTAAGTCCGCCGAATCCGCCTGCGCATGAACAATCGGCGTGCCGGTTGGAGGAGCCGCCGAGGGCAGAAGTTTTGAATAATGAAATTCATGCCCGTTAACAGTTAAACCCGCTTCTCCAAGAAACGTCTTTTCTTTCAGTCTGACCGTCCTGTAACCCAGCGACAATCCTCCTTTATCCATAGAGGCTTCAAAAGGAAAAATTCCGCAAGCGCCGTAACTTTCCCCTTTATAGGAAATTTTTTCGCACAGATACATAAGACCGCCGCACTCGCCATATATTATACCATTATTTTTATGGAATTCATAAATTTCTTTTTTTATGGAATGATTGCTTTCCAAAGCAGACGCATAGATTTCGGGATATCCGCCGCCTATGTAAACCGCTTTTATCCCCGAAGGCAGAAACTTGTCTTTTAAAGGGCTGAAAAAAACTATTTCCGCTCCGAAGCTTTTTAGTATTTCAAAGTTGAAATTATAATAAAAAAAGAAAGCCTCGTCGAAAGCAACGGCTATTTTTATTTTTGAAGCTTTTTTACCGGTTTTATTATTGCCGTTATTACGGCCCTCGCTGCCTTTGTTATCCTTGCCGCCCCCGCTATTTTCGTTATCGGCTTTATTATTGACGCCGTATTTTTTGTCTGCCTGTTTTTTAATTAACCCGTTAAAGTTTTTAGAATTTTTTTCCAGTATATTTACCATAAACTGAAAATCCACGTTTTTAAATACCGCATCTTTTATCTTTATGACAGTTTTTTCAAACCCGCTTATTTCTTTTCTGTTTTCGCCGCAAAATCCGCCGGCGTCTTTGCGCCCGCCTTCAGTTTTATATCCGCCTTCACCTTCCGGAACTATAAGTCCGAGATGGCGTTCTTTAATCGAAAAAATATTTTCGTCGTTTTTAATATAGCCGAAAACCTCTACTCCGGCGATATTTTCTTTAATTTCATCGCGGATTATTCCATAATGCCTTTCGGAAGAAATATTATTCAGGATAACGCCGCAGACGTTTATGCCTTTTTTGTAATTTTTCAGACCGTAAATTAAGGAAGCCATAGTAGAAGAAATTTTTTTGCAGTCCATAATTAATACGACGGGAAATTTAAACTTTTTTGCTACCTTAAAAGAGTTTCCGTCGTAAAGTCCCATTGCGCTTTCGGCGATGAACGCTTTTTTGCTTTCGCCGCCGTTAAAATTTACGCCGGCGTTAACGGTCAAACCGAATTCAGGGGAAATTTCTTTAAAGAACCATTCCGTTAAAAATCTGCCGGGAATTAAAAAAGGGTCTAAATTTTTAACCTGGATTTCGGAATTTAAAGCTTTCGACAGTATGACGGGGTCTATAAAATCAGGCCCGGTTTTATAAAGGCTTAAAGAATATCCTTCGTCTTTTAATTTTCTCGAAAAAGCAAGAGTAACCGTAGATTTTCCCGAAGACGACCTGTCGGACGCAAAATAAACCGCAAACATAAAAATCCCTCAAAGTACTTTATGAAATCCCAGCAAAGCCGCTGCAAAAACAAGTTCCGATAATTTAACCGTAAAACCTATCATATCCCCGTTTACGCCGCCGAATTTTTTTCTGAAATACAGCGCAGTCAGAAGAACGGCGAGAATCGTAATTAAAATAGAAAAAAAACCGGCAAGCCCCGAAAGAAGGCATATAACTAAAAAAGCGATAATAGTTGCATATAAAAATGTTTTCGTATCGGTTCCTTCGGTAAAAACCGTTCCTATTCCTTTAAAATTTTCCGGAGTTTCAGAAAAATAAGACGCAACTACTATGGAATATCTTCCGGCTGCAGGGAAAAGCAGTAAAACTAAATATATAAAATTAAACTTAAAATCAAGAATGCTGAAAATTCCGGCAAAATGTTTTAAAGCTAAAAAAGACGGCGGGGATAAGTAAAGGCTGTATGTTTGATTTGCCGATATAATAAGCGACCACATAATTAAAACGTAAAAAATAACGGCAATATTTCCCGCAGTGCCTGTATTAACGTCCTTCATAGCTTTATAAAATCTGTTCTTATCTCCGCTTTTCAGATATGCGAAAAAACCGTCCGAAGTATCCGACAGACCGTCGAAATGAAGACCTCCCGTAACGGTGTAAAGGCAAAAAATAGAAATTAAAGCCGAGGGATATAAGGGCAAAAATTTATTAAATACGTAAAAAACAAAGGCTGTTACAATGCCGATAAAAAGGCCTGCTGCGGGAAAATATTTAATAGATTTTATTAAAAGCTCCGTCTGCGGAACGTCGGCGTTTTTCTTGTTCTTGAATTTAAATACGGTCAAAAAATTTACGGACTCTAAAAATTCGCTCAATATAGACATAGAGCTAAATATTAAGTTTAGAAGCTATCACGCCGGCTTCGTCGAACGTAAGCATATTATTATACATATTAAGCGCCGTTTCGATTATTTTCATCGCAATAACCGCTCCGGTTCCTTCGCCGAGTCTCATAGACAGGTTTAATATAGGGGTTTTGCCTATAAGGGCAGCCGCCGTTTTATGTCCTTTTTCTTCGGAAAGATGACCCATAAACATATAATCGGAAACCGCAGGATTAATATTTAAAGCAATCAGCGCTCCCGCCGTAGAAATAAAACCGTCCACTACGACCGGCGTCCTGTTTAGAGCGCATCCTATTATAAATCCGGCTATTGCGCCTATTTCCAGTCCGCCTACGCCGGCAAGGACGTCAACGGCATCGCCCCTTACGCCGCCTTTTATATTAAATTCTACCGCTTTTTTAATAATCTCCGCTTTTTTCTTAATTACGGCTGCGCTCACGCCCGTCCCTTTGCCGCAGACGAGTTCCGGAGATTTTTTTGAATAAAAGCAGGTAATAGCGGAGGCGGGTGTCGTATTGCCTATGCCCATATCTCCCGTTGCGCATATTTTGGCGCCTTTTTTCTTAATTACTGTATCGGCGGTTTCTATGCCTTTTAAAATTGATTCTGCGGCTTCTTCTTCCGTCATTGCCGGACCTTTGTAAATATTAAATGTGCCGTTTTTTACTTTTCCGCTTATGAAATTATCTCCTCGAAACGGCGCATCGTTTTTTATTCCTACGTCGATTACTAAAACATCGGCTCCTACGGAAGCGGCTATCGTGTTAATTGCGGCTCCGCCGCTAAGAAAATTAGCAACCATTTGAGTCGTAACATCCTGTTTAAATAAGCTGACGCCCTCTTCGACGACCCCGTGGTCTCCGGCAAAAACGCAGACGTATTTATTAAGATTTAAACACTTATTTTCTTTATTATAAAAAGCCGAAAAAGGCCTTTCTTCCTCCGTTATAGCCACTACGTCTTTTGCAAAGTCTTCTAACCTGCCAAGGCTGCCCTTGGGTTTAATCAGCTTATTCAGCCTGTTTTCGGCAATTTTATAAAACTTTTTTTTATCGACGGGTTTAATTTTATCGGCAATAGAAAATAAACGTTCTTTATGATTCATATAAGATTAATTATAAATTAGATTTTACTTCAGCGCAAGGGGATTTCCGGCGATAACGCAGTAAGCTTTGTCCGAAACGGCGGAAAGTTTCTGCTCCATTAAACCGTTTAATTCTACGAATTTTCTGACGTATGCATTTGCGGAAACCAAATTAAAGCCGAGAGAATCGGAAACCGTTACTACGGAGCATTTTATGCCGGAAAGATATTCGGCAAACTTCAAAACCGTTTCTGCGGCAGAATCTAAATATTTTATGCCGGTAAAAAAGGACGAAAGCCATAAAGTCATAGAATCTATTAATATTACGCATCTTTCTGCAATTCGTTCATCCGGAAGAGAATTGAAAATAGCGTCTATTTCGGCAGTTAAATCGCCGAAATTTTCATGCACGACAAAAACTTTATTCCGTTTTTCCTTATGCCTTATAATTTTTAAAAGCATTTCGCCGTCTTTTATATCCTCTGCAGCATCGATTTCGTTTTTATTTTGTTTATTATCTTCCGCATTTAATTCGGCGTCCGCATTATTATTTGCGCTTGTCTTAATCTTCGTATTTGCGGTAGCTATAAAATGAAGCAGCGAAAAATTATCGGCGTTAGTTTCCGTTCCGCCTGTTATACCGCCTGACATTCCGGCGTCTGCAATAATATTTGACTTATAAAGCGCAAGCGCCGTATTTTCTGCAAACTGCGACTTGCCGGAAGAAATTCCGCCCGTTATAAAAATTTTAGCCATATTTTTTTAAACCAGCATTGTTTTAAATTGTTCGATCTCTAAAGGTTTTGAGAGTAAAAACCCCTGAATGTAATCGCATCCTAATTCTTTTAAGAGGTTAAACTGTTCGTCGGTCTCGACGCCCTCCGCGATAGATTTCATATTTAATTTCTTGGAAAGATAAATTATGGTTTCGACTATATATCTAGAGTGTTTGTCCGCAAGCATTTTCCTGACGAAAGATATATCGATTTTAAGTATATCGAACGGAAGGTCGGCAAGATAGGAAAGCGAAGAATATCCTGTTCCGAAATCGTCTATCGAAAGTCCGAATCCTTTTTCTTTTAAACTTGCCAAAAGTTTTGAAGAGTAGTCTAAGTTATTGATAAATGTTCTCTCTACTATTTCCAAATTAAACAAATCGGGTTTTACGCCGTTTTTATTAAGAACGGCGTGCATATTGTCTTTTAAATTAGGGTCGGCAAAACTGACGGGAGATATATTGACTGAAATAGGTACCACTTGAAGACCTTCGTTCGACCACTTTCTAATGTTAAGCGATACGTCTTCTAAAATCCAGTTTTCAACCTTGGTAATTATCCCGCTCTGTTCCATAAACGGTATAAACTCCATAGGAGGCACGAGTTTGTCGTCTTTCTGCCACCGAAGCAGCGCTTCGGCTCCTTTTATCGAACCGGTTTTCACGTCGAAATAAGGCTGATAGTGCAGTATGAATTGATTTTTTTCAAAAGCTTCGCTGAGACCGTTTTTTAGCTCTACTTTTTTTCGGGCAGATTCCTCAAACTCTTTTTTAAAAAAACTGACTGCATTTTCTCCCTTTGATTTTGCGTTAAGAAGAGCCGATTCGGCTTGGTCGAACATAGTCTGCGCGGTGCCGGTGTCTTTAGAATAAACGGATATTCCGGCGTTAAAAGATATATTTATCTTTTTTTCGCCGTCCTGCATGTAATACGGTTCGTTAATAACCGCCAAAATTCTGTTTATTATATGAAGCGCATCTTCGTCGAACTTTAACCGTTTTAAAAACACTGCAAATTTATCCGCTTCCCATCTTGCCAAAATATCGAAATTTTTTATAATTTTTTTTATCTTATCGCCTGCTTCCTTTAATATCCTGCTGCCGGTTTCAAAGCCGTAAGTATGGTTTATTAAAGATAAATTGACGGGATTCAATATGGCAAAGGCGCAATGGGACGAAACGCCGGCATAACATGCTTCTTTTATATATTCGTCTATCTTTTCTTTCAGCAGTTTTTTATTCGGAAAACCGGTCAGAGGATCAAAATTTATCAAACGCTCTATGGTTTCCTCGGCTTTTATTTCGCCGGTAATGTCTTTTCCCGTCGCTATATAATATTCTATAACGCCGCCTTCGGCGGCGGCGTTTGAAGAATTACCCGCACTAAAAGGCGTAATCGTCGTATAGCAGTATATATCGCCGCCGTTTTTTGTTTTATAAGCAAATATATCCGTTAAAATTTCCCCGGAAATAATCGTGGCAAGAAATCTTTCCGCTATGGATTTTTTGCCGGAGCCGCCTTCAAATATTTTGGAATAATGTTCGCCTATAAGTTCGTCCGCTATATAGCCGAATATTTTATATGAGCTTTCATTTACGAACAGTATTTTAAAATATTTGTCTAAAATGATAGCAAAATCCGAACCGGAATTTAATGCGGTGCGAATCATAAAATGCCATTTTCCGTCTTCTATTTTATCGAGGGCATAATTTATATCCGTCATCATTTCTTTTAACAAATTATAGGTATCTCTTTTAAAGAATTCTCTTTCTTTTGCATATAAAGAAAGAACGCCTATCGTTTTTCCTTTTTTTATAACCGGCACGGCGGCGCTTGAAAGAAAACCTCTCTTTGCAAGTTCTTCTTTCCAAGGCAGCATTAAAGGATTTTTTAAGGTATCGTTGTTAATAACTATTTTTGATTTTAGAAATGACGTAATAAGCGGTCCTTTTTTAGCTTCGGGCATATTCAGACGATTTTTTAAATAGTTTAAATAATCGCTTTTTTCGTTGGAAAAGGAAGCCTTTATATTGAGGCTTGAATCGAAAATAACTACAAAAGAATCTACGAATAAACCTTTATCGATTATTTTTTTGGATATATCGGAAAATAAAATACTTTCGTCTTTTGCCCTTACGATAATCTGGTTAACTTCGGACAGCGTAGCATACATAGTTTGAAGCGATTTAAAAGAACGAAACAAACCGTCGTACATTTTCTGCTTTGAAACATCCTGCACTATAACCAAGCCTGCGGGTTTGCCGTCGTAAAGCACGGTATATGCAAAAACTACGGTAGGCTTAAACACGCCTTCTTTCGTGGCATGCATATGACTTATCTGTTCGGCGGCAAAAAACTCCCCGTTTATTCTTCTTTCGTTAAGTTTTTTAACTTCATCTCTGTATTCGTCGGCCACTATGTCATAGGGCGTCAAGCTCTTGAGTTCATCTTCGGAATAGCCTATAAATTCCCTGAATGTTTTATTCGAATGGATTATCCTGCAGTCTTTCTGGTAGATAAAAACCCCGAGGGACTTTGAACCAAGCAAGGCTTCGACAAAACCGCCCGCATCGAGGTTTTTAGCGTTGAAATCTTCAGTATTGTGCATAAATGTGCGTAAATTGCATTAATTAAAATTCACAATAAAATACAATAAAATATGTAATAAAAATAATTTTTATTATTTTTTAATTATTTCTTATTATATCATTAAAGAAATTTTAATCAAGACAGTTCTGACGTTCTGTTCTAACGATTGTGTCAAGGCAAAATAGAAATGTCCCCTTCTTAGCAAAGTAAAATGTCCCCTTTCGGTTAAAATTAATATACTGTTAAGGGCGGACGAAAACCCGTAGTAATACTCTTGAAGCTTAGCGAAAGAGTTTGCGCAGGGATTCATTTTTCATCCGGCATCTGCGAAAGTTTAGGTTGAAAATGTTATTTAAACGAAAGGAATTATTCGAAAAAATCTAAAGGCTTTATTTCTTTATTTTGGCGTGGTGGGCGCGGCAGGTCTCGAACCTGCGGCTTCCACCGTGTGAAGGTGGCACTCTACCCCTGAGTTACGCGCCCTAATGTTTTATAAGACAAATTTATATAATTATATAATTAATTAATTTTTGATTCAAGGATTTTCCCTTAACTTCAATAGGCAATATATAAGTTTAAATTTGCTGAAAGAAATCTCTAAAATAGATTTAAAATTAAATGATAAACAATAATTTCTCCCAAGCTTCCTTAGGAGAAAAAATAGGAACAATATTTTTAGCCTGTTCAAAGTGTTTCATATTTCCGGTTATGAGACCGTCTGCATTTGCTGCAATTGCAGTTTCTAAAAATTTTAAATCTGAGGTATCATTTAGCTTAATATCGCATTTTTCAGGAGTAATAAACAAAGAATTTAAAGAGGTAAAATCTAAAAAGGCGTCCACATCCGCTTGGTTTAAACCAAATTTTTTTCTTCTTAATACGACAGAATATTCTATGTATATTCTGTCGTCAAGAGCAAGAGTGAATCTTTTATCTAAAAAGTAGTCTACTATTCGCCAAGGATAACTTTCAGAAATAAATCCGGAAATAAATACGTTTGTATCAATTACGAGAATCAAGGATTTTCTTTCCTTACGGCTTTTATCTCTTTATCTATATCATCGGAAGAAATTTTATTATTCCTAAGGGTTAGCCGTATATTCCTCAGCGCTGTCTTTGCTTTCATAGATTTAATAAAAGAAAGGGTCTGCTCTAAATTTGATTCGTCAATAGAAATCATTAAAGACGAAGGTTTTCCGTTTGAGGTAATTATAATTTCTCCGTCTTTCTTAAGGTCGTTTAAAACGGAAGCGGTCTTTAATCTTAAATCTCTAGATGGAATAAATTTCATAATAATTTTATAAGTTTATTATATACAAGTTTTCTTATATATTAATGAAAAAATTAATGTATCGTAAATGTTACCATATGCTATACATTGATAATATATAAATTTTAAAAATTTGTCAAATAAAAGAAAAAGACTTAATCCGGCTTAAGAAAAAAATATATTGAATTATTTTAAGTCGTCCAGAGCTTTAAGAACGCTTTGGTAATCCGGTTCGTTAGTTATTTCCGGAACCAGCTGTTTGTAAACGATTTTTCCGTCTTTGTCTATTATAAAAACGGACCTTGCCGTCAAACCTTTTAATGCGCCTTCGCCGATTAAAACGCCGAATTTTTCCATATCTTTGTATCTAAAATCAGAGGCGGTGGTTATATTGGCAATCGCGAAACTTTCGCAAAATCTCCCCTGCGCAAAAGGCAGATCCATAGATACGACGTTGGTATCTATTGAGGTATATTTGGCAAGCATTTCGTTAAATTTTTTGGTTTCCATTTCGCAAACTGCAGTATCAAGAGAAGGAACGGTTATTATTAACTGCGGCTTTTCTTTTTTGCCGCCTATTTGTTTTTCTTTAAGATCTTTCGTTACTACTATAGCTTCCGGAGTATAATCCCCTATATTTAAGACCGGTCCGTTAAGATATACCGCATTCCCTTTTAAAGTTACCGTATCAGCCATTTTTAACTCCTTAGTTATATTTTTTTATTTTTTATTGCCTTTCATGACCTCTTCGTAAAGAGGAGACATTTCCCTTAATTTTTTAACTACGGCGGGAAGTTCTTTTACGAAATATTCAGCATCTTCTATAGTGTTGTCTTCGCCTAAGGATATAAGGAGAGAGCCTTGGGCAAGAGCGGCATCGACCCCGATTGCGTTTAATACATGCGACGATTTTAATATTTTAGACGTGCAGGCCGAACCGCTCGCTACCATAATTCCGTTGTTGTTGAGCCACATAAGCATCGACTCGCCCTCTATGTACTTTACGACAAAATTTAGATTGTTGGGAAGTCTTTTTTCGGGATGCCCGTTTAAATAAACTTCGTCAAGACTGTTAAGCACGCCGTCTTTGATGGCCTTTTGAATAGGCAGAAGATGGGATATCCTGTCTTTAAACTCTTTTTTGGCAAGTTCGCATGCAGCTCCCGCTCCGGCAATAGCCGGCACATTTTCTGTGCCCGCCCTGCGTCCGAATTCCTGAATCCCTCCGTCTATCAAAGGCATTATGCGTATCCCTTTTTTAAGGTAAAAAAGACCCACGCCTTTGGGTCCGTAAAATCTGTGCGGCGCGGCAGAAAGCATATCTACGCCGAGCTCCTTTACGTCCGTTTCGGTAAAACCGCATGAAGTATTTGCATCGGTATGCATATACGCCGCCGAGTTTTCATGTACGACTTTTGCAATTTCCTTGATATCCTGAATAGTTCCTATCTCGTTAGAAGCCTGTCCGATGGTAACAAGTATAGTATCTTTTCTTAATGCGTTTTTAACTTCCTGAGGATCGACCGTACCGTATTTGTCAACCGGAACTTCGCTGAACTCGAAACCGAGTTTCGCTAAAGATTTAACGGCATTTAAAACGCTGAAATGTTCTATTTTAGAAACGATTATATGTCTGCCTTTGTCCATTCTCGCAAAAGCCGTTCCTTTTATTGCAAGGTTGTTTGATTCGGAACCGCTTCCGGTAAATATAACTTCATTACTTGAAGCGTTTAAAAGTTCGGCGGCCTGCAGTCTTGCTTTAGATAAGGCTTCTCTCGGCTCGTCGCCTAAGGTATGTATACTTTGGGGATTACCGTATTCGGAAATAAAATATGGTTCCATTGCATCTTTTACTTCCTGCCTCATTTTCGTAGCAGCAAAATGGTCGAAATTTATTATTTTCACTTTTGCCTCCAAATTTAAAAAATATGCAGCAATCTATATTTTATATAATTATTTTATATATTATCGTTTTTATTTTTTAACGTAAACTATGTATTCCGGCAAATTAATTTCATAAGACAGAAATTCGTGTCCGGTTTTTTTGCAGTAACTCTTTAAGTCTTCTATTATACCTTCGTCGGACGCCGTTACTTTTAATACCGAACCGTCCGGTATTTTTTTAAACTCTTCGGCAACTTCCATAATCGGCATTGGACACATCAGTCCGAAAGTATCGAGATCGTAATCGTAATCCATAATAATTATTATATTGCCCGTATATGATATTATATTAACTTCTGCCGGCGTAAATTCGCAAACCTTTCGTTTATGCCTGTTCAAGCAGATCGTGTTCGTCTTCGTCGTGTTCCGGCGTTTCCACTCTGCCTATAGGACCTTTGCCCTCTTTTCTGGCTTTATAATCTTCTATGGCAAGATGAAGCGCATCGGCGGCAAGATTTGAACAGTGCATCTTTACCGGAGGAAGCCCGTCTAATGCTTCTGCAACAGCATCATTCGATATTTTTTCGGCTTCTTCGAGGGTCTTGCCTTTTACGAGTTCGGTTACCATAGAACTCGTAGCTATAGCCGCTCCGCATCCGAAAGTTTTAAATTTGACGTCTTCTATCTTATCGTCCTTTACTTTAATATATATTTTCATTATATCGCCGCATGTAGGATTTCCGAGTTCTCCTACGCCGTCCGCATTTTCTATTTCCCCTACGTTTCTTGGATTCTGAAAGTGATCCATTACTTTTTCCGAATATACAGGCATAATATACCTCCGCTTTATTTATATTTAATATTAATAATATTTAATGTTTGATATATTGATTAAAACATACTTGACTAAATTAGTCAAGTATTATTTCCGGATTATTTAAAAAGCCCGAGCCTCAGTTTTATGACCATGAAAAAAGCCTCAAAAATAATACCTTTGGACATTTTCGATCTGCCGGAAGTTCTCTCATAAAATATTATAGGATACTCTTTAAAACTGCACTTGCCCTCTTTTACCATTCTGTATTTCATTTCTATCTGGAAGGCATATCCGCGCGAACTTATGCCGTTTAAATTTATTTTTTTCAGACAGTTTACGTCGTACATATTAAAGCCGCCGGTCAAATCCGTAATTTTAATGCCGGTAATAAATTTTGCATAAATATTTGCGAAATACGAAATTAAAAGTCTCTTCATACTCCAGTTTATTACGCGTACTCCGCCCGAATAACGCGAGCCGACTATCATTCCGCATTTTTCGGACTGCATAAGACTTATAAATCCCGCAATTTCTTCGGGATTGTGCGAAAAATCGCAATCCATGGTGATAACGTAGTCGTAACCGTTATCTAAAGCAAAATTAAACGCCGCTACGTATGCCGTTCCAAGCCCGAGTTTTTTCTCGCGCTCTATAATAAAAACGCGTTCATCGGAATTTACGTCTGCGTTTGAAATTAAATTAGCATTTTTGTTTCCGCCGTCTTTTACGTTTACGTTTACATTTGAGTTTGTATCCGCGCTTAGCCGCTTATGCGAACTTATATATTCTTTAACTATTTTTGCCGTGCCGTCGGGGGAATTATCGTCTATTATTAAAACGTTAATACATAAAGGTAATAAAGGTAAGCGATTGATATCGCCTGCGGTTTTTATCGTTTCGTTGATATTTAAAACGGAATTTATCATCCGGCTTATATTTTCTTTTTCGTTATAAGTCGGTATAGCTGCCAATACTTTCATATCGTTATCTTACCACGTCGTAACGTTCCGGCGGCTTAAAAAAATATCCCCCCATCCATTCCATGGCGGTTTTGAAATATCCGTTAATTTCAAATCTTCTCATCGACGTAACGGCGCTTATATCTCCAAGGTATTTAAATCTGCCGAATCCGTTTTTTACCGCTAAATTGATAAATTTAAGGTCTTCGCCGGCCTGCATCCTCTCGTCGAAACCCCCGACGTTTTTATAAACGTCCCTGTGGCAGAATATTAAGGCCATAGACGTTTTGGTTATTATATGCGCTATATTATTGCAGAACATAAAAATACGCGCTTTAAACGTATTAATATCGGGCAGCAGTTTGGACGTTCCTATGAAATCGTCCTTATTTTTGAAATCGTCGAGCCTCTTTATAAAACCGTCGTTTAAAAGAGTGTCGGCGTCTAAAAACAAGAAAACGTCGCCTTCGGAAGCGGAAGCGCCGATATTTCGCGCCTCCGATACTCCGCTGAAATTTCCCGATATAAGATTAACGCCGGCTTCTTTGTATTTAGCAACGACGCCCTCGGTATCGTCTTTGCCGTGCGTTACCACGACGGTCAGTTCGCATAAAACTTTTCCGGAATTTTCGGAATTATCCGAGCCGTTTAATTTTAAACCGTTTTTTTCGTCTTTTTTTAAAAAAACCGTCCCGCTCTGGCTTAAAAGCCTTTCTATTGAAATTCCTATATATTTTTCTTCTTCGTGCGCCGGTATTATTATCGAAACCATTTAGTTTAAAAAATTAAATTAAAAATAAGTAAAATAAAACTAATTAACGCCTATTACCTTAAGAAACCTCTCTACGCTTTCGGCGGTTCTCCACGGCGGCGTGAAACCTTTATATTTTAAAGCTTCTTCGGTATCAATGTCAATCTTTAATTTATTTTGCTTTACAGAATGAAATAATTTAGCCTTCTCCAAATGGCTTGCAAGATAAAGCTGTTCCGTCTGACCTGGCGTCGGAATGAAAAAAGCTTTTTTTTCTATTTCCGCTACGTCCATAATAGTCGTATATCCGGATCTGGAAACAACCATTTTAGCCCTGTTCATAAGTTCGTCTCTCCTCTTTTTTTCGAGAAAAGAATACACGACTGCATTTTTTATAGTTTCTTTCGTAAACTTCCCCGGTTTTCCAAGCGAAACGGCTATATTTCCTTTTAGAAGATCTATCTGCGAAAAAAGTTTTTCTTCAAGAATAGTTCTGGTAGGTTCGGGACCCGAAATAGAAAAAAGATAGTCTATGTCGTCGTCGGTCTGTATTTTTTCAAAATCGGAAAGTATGCCTATATATTCCACTTTTTCTTTTTTAAAATATCTTAAATTATGGGATAAATCGCCTGAAAGAGAATTATCCTCATAATCCGGAACTATTATTTTTTCGAATTTATCCTGCAAAAAATGATTATAATATTCGGTAAACATTTCCGCCGGAAGAAGCCTTAAGGGGGCGATAAACCTTAGCTGATGAAACAGAAGGAACGACGGCGCAAACTTGCAGTGCGAACCGAACCGGGAATCTGAAATTATAATATCTATTTTGTTTTCCTGCGCTATCTTAGCAACGTCTTTTTCTTCTTCTTTGATAAGAGCCAATATTTTGGGAGCGGTTTTAAGAAATCTGAATGCAAATCCTATTTTATCCGAATACGGCGAGGGATAAGGAACGGAAGCGATGTATCTTGCATTATTTCCGATTTCGGATTTCAGCAGTTCAAGACTTCTGCCCGAAGTATAAATGATAACCTCGTGTCCGTCTTTTACGAGCCGCCTTATAACCGGAAGCCCCCTCGTGGCGTGGCCGAGTCCCCAACTGCATAGAGAATATATTATTTTCAAACTGTCTCCTTACCGTCTCTTTTTTTAAAAAAATGAAAACCGTAATGCGGCACGAGAAAGAAAGATATCGCTACCATGAGTATATTTATAGCCCTCATTATTAAACTAAAAGCAAGTCCGACGTCCGAACCGAGTCCGAGTATATCGAAAAGGCCGACCTGCGAAAGTTCGTATGTTCCGGCCGAACCGGGAGCAAGGGGCAGCGCAAACACCAGCATAGATACGGAAAATACCAATAAAGTTTTAGAAAATCCCATATTTACCCCGAGATAATGAACTAAAAGCCATATTTGAAATATAAGAACCGCAGTTTCTATAAAGCTTAAAAAAAGGCTTAAAAAGAGATACTTTTTACCTTTAACGTAAAAAAGATGCAGCTCTTTTTCAAAATTATTTATGTGTTTCAGTATTTTAAAAATTATTTTGTTTAAAACTTTATATCTCGTCAAATATTTTAAAAATTTTGTAAAAAATCTGTTATCTATTATCGGATTTATTAAAAAAATAAGAGTTACGACTCCTACGAATATCGCCGCGATTAACAGCAGATACCATATTTCCGGCGGCAGATAAAAGTACTTAAACCCTAATATAAGCCCAAGATAAATAAATAAAAGAAATATTGCAAATTCTATAACCTTTGCGGCAAGACCTGCAGAAAACCCCCGTTTAAAATCAAGCGACGTTCTTTTTTTAAGAATCAACGCCATTATGGCGTCTCCGCCTATAAAACCTGCAAAAATACCTGAAGGCGCTATATAATTCGCGCTGTATCCTATAAGTTTTATATTTAAAAGATCTATTAAACCTATTTTAGAATCATATACGTTTAAAGCGTTATTAAATGAAAGAGCCGACAAAAAAAGCGCAAGATAAGATAGAAAAAATAAAATAAGAAAATCGATATAATTCAGGCGGTCAACCATCTGAATTATATTTTTAGGACCTACTAAAACTACTAAAACGACGACAAATATTAAACCGAGAAACGTCGAAATTATAAAGGTTTTATTCACTGTTTTTTAAGGCGCGGACATACGGCGATGCATAAAAAACGGAAAGCACCGATTTTGCCGCGCCTTAATCCCCCATTGTTTAATTATCTTAAGATGCTTAATCGAATATAATTAATCGACGAAAGAACAAAGCATTACGAGAACTTATTATATCATATCAGCTTGGAATACCACATAGGAACCGAAGCAAACGCGCAGCCGAAATTTTCTACGGTATGCTCCGAGCTTTTAGAAACTATCTCTTTAATTCCTATATTCCTGTGTTTCATTGCATCTTCAGCCATCTTCCTGACGGTTTCTTCGGCATTTTGAGCGGAAGTTACGCCGGAAAATTCCATTATGACTCCGAAGCCGTCTTCTACCGAAACGGCTATCGCCACGGCGGCGGCAATTTTTTCTCCTTTTTTATCGCTGGAAATAGCGCCGTATGCTATAGGAACCAACACTCCTCTCGGATAAATTATTTTCTCTTTATAAACCGCTTTCGGCGGAAGAATTGAGCTGAGTTTTATTAAATTAGTATTGCCGACTCCCGCTTTTAAAATGGCATTATCGAATGCCCCCAATTTTGAAGTCCCCTCCGACGTACCTGCCGTCAGAGTATATATATCGGGTGTTTCAAACACTGTTATTCCCTCCGTTTTACTTGTTTATTTTATAATTTAATTTGTCTTACTTAATATTTATTGCTTAAATTTATTTGTCCGTTGATTTTTTATTTTTATTTCATTTTGTTATTTTTAGCCATTCCGATAATTATTTCCCTTAAAAGTTTTGCCGCAATAGCCGAAGTCCTGTCCGAATTGTCGGTAGGGGGACAAACTTCCACTACGTCCGCTCCTACTACATTTACGTTTGATTCCAACAGCAGAATCGATACGGAATCCAAAAGCTCTTTGGACGATATTCCGCCGGCTTCTATGTATCCGGTTCCCGGCGCAAACGCCGGGTCGAGAACGTCTATATCTATAGTAATATAAACGTCTTTATTCGACAAATTGCCCAAAACTTTTTTAAGAGGTTCGTAAACGTTGTTTTTATATATATGGCAATGTTTTTTAGCAAAATCGAACTCTTCTTTGGAACCTGAACGAATTCCGAACTGATAAAGGCTGCCTTTTTTTATCATATCGTGAACAAGTCTTAGAACCGTGGCGTGCGAATATTTTTCGTTATTCCACTCTTCCCTTAAATCGGTATGGGCGTCAAACTGAAGAACTACTAAATCTTTATATTTTTCGGCATATTCTTTTACTACCGGATACGTAATTAAATGGTCGCCGCCTATACTGACGATTTTTTTGCCGTCGGCAAGAATTCCTTTTGCGGTTTCTTCTATAAATTTAATACTTTTACCGGTATTTCCCCAAGGCAGAACTATATCTCCGGCATCGTAAAACTTTTCGTCGATGAAATCGTCAAAAATGGGGCTGTAATTTTCGAGAGTATAAGACAACTCCCTTATTCTTTTGGGGGCAAACCGGGAGCCTGGAATATTGCTTGCGGTATAATCCATAGGAATACCTAGAAGGATTAAATCGGATTTATCATAAGAATCTGTTGAACTAAAAAATGAAGAGGTTTTTGATAAGTTAGTTTCTATCATATAATTTTTTTATTTTAATATCTCCTTTATGAAGTTAGGTAAAATGAAAGAGGCGGAATGTATTTCGCGGGAATAGTATTTTAAATCCGACTCGAGACCCGCAAAATCAAAACTATCGTAACTTTCGTTTATAACTTTAGTATCATATTTTTTGGAGCCTGCCGTAAAACTCCATAAACCGCTGGGATAAACCGGTATAGAAGCCAGATAAAGCGATGATTTTTCATAAATTTCCCTTATAATTTTTCCTATGTCTTTAATTAAATTTTTATTAAAAAACGGGGATTCCGTCTGTGCGGCAAATATTCCGTCGGCTTTAAGCGCGCCGGCAGCAGCTTCATAAAAATCGCGCCTGAACAACCCTTCAGCCGGACCTACCGGATCGGTCGAATCTATAAGTATAACGTCGTATTTTTCTTCTTCCCTGCCGCCCGCATCGACTCTTTTAATGAACTCTATGCCGTCTTCCGCCAGTATTCTTACCCTGCCGTCGTCAAGTTTGCAGGCGATTTCCGGAAAAAACTTTTTGGAAACTTCTATTACTTTTTTATCTATTTCGACGAGGTCTATGTGCTTGACGAAAGGATTTTTAAGGCATTCCCTGACTACGCCGCCGTCGCCGCCGCCGATTATAAGAATTCTTTCAGGCTTTTTATGGGAAAATAAAGGAACGAGACCCAGCATTTCATGGTAAACAAACTCGTTTTTATCCGAAAACATAACCGCTTTATCTAAAACAAGCACTTTGCCGAATTCTAAAGTATCGTAAACCGCTATCTCCTGATAATCCGAATTTTCATGAAACAATATAGATTCAATCCTAATTTTTATTCCGAAATTGCCCGTCTGATTCTCAAAAAACCAAGTTTCCATTAATTTTTCCCGTTTGTTTTTTTTAATGTTTCAAGTTTTATTTTTTAGCGGAAAAGGTATCGGATTAATTTTCCGCAAATAAATTTTATATTAATTTACCATCACCTTTTCCTTATATTCGGCATGCATCGTAAAGATTGGATTAACCCGGCGGCCAGCCGAATCCCCTGCCCGCCATAAAATGAATATGAAGATGGTTGACGGTCTGCCCTCCGTCTTCTTTGGTATTGATAACCGTCCTGAAACCTTTATCCGCAACGTTGAATTTGCCGGCAAGCGAGCCTAATATCCCAAAAAGTTCTTTGCCGCCGCAGTTTTCCATCCCGCCGTTATCGGCGGTACCGCCGCTTTTATGGTTTTCCTCGAGGGCTGTCTCGCTTTTGTTGCCGCCTTCTTCGTGTCCGCCGCCGCCGCTTTTATAGGCGCCGCCTTTGCAACCGGCATCTAAAACGCTGTCGTAGTGCGACTTAGATATTATTAAAAGATGTATAGGCGCTACCGGATTCGTATCCTTTATTACTATAAAGCCGTCGGTTTCCTCGATTATTTCGGCAGGTATCCGTTTATTCGCTATTTTACAAAAAATGCAGTCTTCTTTAAATTTCATAATTTTTTATTATAAATAATTTATGAAATTTAAACAATAAAATTTTACGAAAAGAATTTAAAGGCGGAATGACAATAAATTACAATTGCTTTATTTGGTATTCGGCAGGATTACGATTGCGTAATTAAAGTAAATTCTTATTTTGAAATAAAAAAGTACCGCCGTAGCAGTCACTGGTTTCTAACGTCCGATGTGCTTAAAGTTAAGCATTAAACTGACTGACGGCGGCATGCTACATAAAAATATATATTCTAAAATTTCTTTGCCTTATATTTAATTAACCTTATTTTCTTTCTTTAATTTAATTGTAACGCATATTTTTGAAATTTCAAGTAGTCATGTTATCTATAAGTTTATGATTGATTAATTATTACAGATAAATTTTATTATAAATATTTATATCAGGTTTTTTACAGTTAGACAAGTTATACCTGCCTGTCAAATTGAAAATACAATTTTCAATTTGACATATAATTCAATTTTATGTTAGTATAAAAATAGAATAAAATTAAATTCAAATAATTAATATTATAATTCTAATTCATATATATTGTTTACATATTGCTGCTATATAAGCATACATTAAATTATCATTCATCATGATTAAAAGAACGTTATCGGATAAAATAATTAATCTGTCAAAAAAATTCCCGGCGGTTACAGTTACAGGCCCCCGTCAATCCGGAAAAACTACTCTCGTAAAAAATATTTTTAAAGATTATGCATATGTAAGCTTGGAAGATCCGGATGAAAGAGAATTTGCGGTTTTCGACCCTAAAGGTTTTTTAAAAAGATTTTCTTCCGGCGTCATACTGGACGAAATTCAAAGGGTTCCCCTTTTATTATCGTATATCCAAGGAATTATAGATAAAGAATACGCACCCGGAAGATTTATTATTACTGGTTCTAATCAGTTTTACCTGATGAAAAATATAACCCAGACGCTGGCAGGAAGAACCGCCATCGTTAACCTGCTTCCGTTCAGCATTACTGAACTATTGGAAAAACCGGCTATAAATATTTTTGATTTAACCGATATAGACAATATAGCAGGCATAAGCTGTATTGAAAACATTTACGGCAAATCAGGTAAAGATAATTTAGGCAAACCGCCGTTAAAATTAGAAGAGTATCTTTTTAAAGGCTTTTATCCTCCGATATACGACAAGCAGTTAGAACCTAAAGATTGGCTGTCCGCTTATTACATAACTTATGTAGAAAGAGACGTAAGAGAAATAACGAATATTGCAGATATTGAAACATTTTATAGATTCATTCAATTATGTGCGGGAAGATGCGGACAGATACTCAATCTTTCATCGCTCGCATCGGATGCAGGAATTTCCCATACCACCGCAAAAAATTGGATTTCGGTGCTTCAAGCAAGTTTTATATTACATATTATGCCTCCTCATTTTTCAAATTTTTCCAAAAGAATAATTAAAAGCCCTAAATTATACTTTTTGGATACCGGACTGCTGTGCTACCTGCTGAGAATCAGAAATGCCGAAGACGTTTTGTTTAATTCGATGAGAGGGCAGATATTCGAAAATTTCGTTTTTTTAGAATTTTATAAATTCTTTGCCAATATAGGCGAAATACCGCCTTTATATTTTTGGCGTGACAAAACCGGTCACGAGATAGATTTTATAATAGACACCGGTAAGAAGCTTATTCCCGTTGAGGCAAAATCCGGAGAAACGATAGTAAATTCTTTTTTTGACGGACTTGACTATTTTAAAAGCTTAGATAAAAACGCGAGCATCTCTAAAACAGGCATACTCATAAACGGCGGAGATGCATTTTATATGAGAAACGGAAATTTAGCCCTGCCTTGGTATTGTATATAATTAGAGATAAAAAAATACCGCCGTAGCAGTCACTGGTTTTTAACGTCCAATGTGCTTAAAGTTAAGCATTAAACTGACTGACGGCGGCATGCTGCATAAAAACATATATTCTAAAATTTCTTTGCCTTAAATTTATTTTCTTTCTTTAATTTAATTATAACGCATATTTTTGAAATTTCAAGTCATCCGTAATTTTTTTTTATACCATTTAATACAAATAAGTAAAACTTGTCGTTTTCCGCTTTTTTTAATAAAAGGAAACGTAAACTTGGCATAACCGGCTCTTGCTCTTAAGAAATCAGCAAGTATTTGATTATTGACTATTTGCCCAACAACCGAAAATTCTAATGCCGGCATAATGGAATCCTTGACAGCACGTAAACTGTTTTCTTGCAATTTTATCATATTTTATACTCCTTAAATTTTTTAATTATATCAAAACCCACTCCGGCAGACATAAAGCCTTTGGCTTTATAAACGCCTGCCTCCGTATATCGCTTCCAACTTTATCCCGTTAAGCACGTAAACAAATGCAGTCCCGACGTAAGCGCCGGTCTTTGCTATTATCCTGTATCCGTAATAATTAGCCGTTGCTTTGCCGTATTGTCTTGCTTCTTGGATAATATTATTTATAACGGGTTTCATTCCTATTGGTAAGTTATCCCACCCTGCCATATTGGTATTTTTAACCTCTACTATATTGCCGGAACAAATCTTATAATTTTCTATAGCCCAGTACGCCGGTTTAGGAAAGCCATGCGTCCTGCGGATTATGCTTATCAGCTTGCAGCCGGACATAGTCGTCGTTATCGGCAAAGCGTTATAAGTATATGCTCCACTGATATATGTATAAGGACTGCCGGAATTATACACCCTCATCGCGAGCTTATTGAAATTAGGGTCGGACTGGTTGTAAGGCGGATTTAAGACGGAAAAAGCGGAAACAGGGCTTGCAGAAAGTACGATAAGCGAAATTATGAATATTTTAAATAATTTTTTATTAATAATCATTACTTATCTTAGTCTTGAAGTTAGTCCATCTATACTTCTTAAAACTTCTTAAAATTGCGGTTTTGAATGGAGCGGGCAACGAGGTTCGAACTCGCGACACCAAGCTTGGGAAGCTTGTACTCTACCAACTGAGCTATGCCCGCTTTTTATGTATTTGCGTATTATTTATTTATATCATAAAAACAAAAAATTGTAAAACTCGACGCAATAACGGAATGA
>JAJYPL010000036.1 GCA_021795355.1 bacterium
CGTGAATTTCCTCTACGGTGCTTCCCGTAACGAATTCTTCCCCGCAGGCGCATTTAACTTTAGCCTGATAAATTTTCGGGTGTATTCCCTCTTTCATGTTTTTACCGCTCCTTTTTTATTTTTTTATGTAAGTTAATTATTATAAGATTTTAAAATAAAATTTTCAACCTTTTTAATATCGTCTTTAACGTCGACCGGTATCGTAGAAATATCTACGGTTTCAAGTTTTATCTTATAACCGTTTTCTATCGCCCTCAATTGTTCCAGCATCTCTTTTTTTTCTAAATAAGACTGCTCCATTTTGCCGAATTCAAAAAGAAATTTTTTTGTATATCCGTAAAAACCGAGATGTTTATATCCGTAAATCCCTTTAATATCTTTAAGCCTATCCGCCTGTTCTCTGTCGTAAGGTATAGGGCTTCTCGAAAAATATATCCCGAAATTTTTTTTATCCGTCACGACTTTTACGTTATTCGGATCCATAAACTCGTCAAAGTCGTAAATAGGCGTTTTAACGCTCGTAAATGAAATTTCTCCGTTTTCGCCGTTTTCGTTAAAAGGTTTTATCAATGCGGATATTATTTCCGAATTTACTAACGGTTCGTCTCCCTGTATATTCAGTATTATATCGGCGTCTATATCCTGAACGGCTTCGATTATCCTGTCTGTTCCTGTTTGATGCGTATCTTTAGTCATGACCACGTTTGCCCCGAAATCTTTGCAAGCGTCGAATATTCTTTTATCTTCCGTAGCTACGATGACGTCCGACAATAATTCAGAATTTTTAACTCCTTCGTAAACATGCTTTATCATGGGTTTGCCTAGAATCAAAGCAAGCGGCTTTCCTTCAAACCTTGTCGATTTATATCTTGCGGGTATAACCGCGACTATTTTTTTCATATTCATATTTTATTACATTTAACCGTAAAATAAAATAAATTTATTCCGACCTGGTTATATAAACGTCGTAACCGTACTTTGCTATAGTTTTCGCAAAATTGTAAGCGTCCTGCAGGTTTTTAAATCTGCCGAATACTACTTTATAATAAAGCGACCCGTTTATATTTTTTTTTATCAGATGAACGCCGGGGACAAATTTTTTCATTGCCGATACTTTATTTAGCGCTTTATTTTTTCTCGTGTAAGCGGCAAACTGCAGCGTATAGCCGCAAACCGGAGGCGCATGTTTTACCGCGGGTACTATTCCGCCTGCGTTATAGTATCTTTTGCATTCCGCTAAAGAAACCGGATTTGGACCTAAGTACTGCACTCTTACTAATGCCGTTCCCGGTCCTATCATATCTAAAGCTCTTGCCGCCGCATACGAAAGATCCATAATCCTGCCGTCGGCATAAGGGCCTCTGTCGTCAACCAAAACTTCTACACTCCTGTGATTTTCCAGGTCAGTTACGTAAGCATAACTGTCTAAAGGAAGAGTAAGCGAAGCTGCGGTTAAATCGTACATGTTGTAAATTTGACCGCTTGCGGTGGGCCTGCCCTGAAATCCGGGACCGTACCATGAAGCTACGCCTATTTCTACGCCGTTAGATATGCGTTTAGGGGGATAATATCCGGGAGGAGGAGCATATCCTCCGCTGTTTTGTCCGGAATAATTTCCTCCGATTATATAAGGAACGCAGCCCGAAAGAAAAATTGCAGGCGTAAAAACAAAAAATAAAATTAATATTAAGGTTATTTTTTTATTTGACATTGCTAATATTTATGCTATATAATAAAAAATAAATGTATATTATAGGCGAAAGCCGGAATCAAATATAATTTAACATTATTATATATACATATCGAATTTTTATTACAATTATATAATTAAATAGACTGTTAAACAAGTCTATAATATTAGTGTTCTTATCGAGAGCGGTAGAGGGACGGGCCCTTTGAAACCGCAGCAACCGTTTAGATTATAATAAAATCGGTGCTAATTCCCGCAGGTTTATTCCTGGAAGATAAGAAGAAACGAGTTTAAAAACCTCTTCTTCCTAATTTTCGGGAAGAAGAGGTTTTTTTATTAATAAATTAAAACAAGGAGACAAAATGTTCGTAAAAGGTTTAAAGTGCCGGGAATGCGGCAAGGAGTATCCGGACAGTCCGCTTTATGTTTGCGATTATTGTTTCGGTCCGCTTGAAGTGGATTACGATTACGATAAAATAAAAAAAGAGATAACGAGAGAAAAAATAAAATCGCGCGATGCCAATATGTGGCGGTATCAGGAACTTCTTCCCATAAAAGGAGAAATAAAAATAGGTAAAAACGTGGGATATACGCCGCTCGTAAAAGCCGATAACCTTGCAAAAGCTCTCGGGGTTAAAGAAATATACGTTAAAAACGACGCCGTAAACTTTCCTACTCTATCTTTTAAAGACAGGGTCGTTTCGGTAGCCATTGCAAAAGCAAGAGAATTCGGTTTTAAAACCGTCGCCTGCGCATCGACGGGCAACCTCGCAAATTCCGTTGCCGCATTAGCGGCTTCCTCCGGCTACGAAAGCTTCGTATTTATACCGTCGAATCTTGAAACCGGCAAAGTATTGGGAACTCTTATATACGATACCAATCTCGTTAAAATTAACGGCAGTTACGATAAAGTGAACAGGCTCTGCACCGAAATAGCCGGCAAACACAGCTGGGCATTCGTAAACATAAATTTAAGGCCTTATTATGCCGAAGGATCGAAATCGCTTACTTTCGAAATGCTCGAACAGTTAGGATTCAAAGCTCCGGATAACGTCGTAGTTCCAATGGCCGGAGGCTCTTTAATAACAAAAGTCGGCAAAGCCATAGACGAATTCTATTACTGCGGACTTATTAACGAAAAACCGCATACCCGTATTTTCGGGGCGCAGGCTACGGGATGCAACCCTATAACCTCAACCGTCAAAGAAAAAAGAGAATTTATAAAACCGGTAAGGACACCCGACACTATAGCAAAGTCGCTTGCAATAGGCAATCCTGCCGACGGTTACTATGCGTCGGATCTTATGAATAAAACCGGCGGGTACGGCGAAGACGCAACCGACGAAGAAATAGTCGAGGGCATGAAACTTCTTGCCGCAACCGAAGGCATATTTACCGAAACTGCCGGAGGCGTTACCGTCGCCGTAGCAAAAAAACTTATAGAAAAAGGCTATATAAACAAAAACGAAACGACCGTTCTTGCTATTACAGGCAACGGACTTAAAACTCTCGAAGCCTTAAACGGAAAATTAAAAGAGGCTCCGGTTATCGAAGCAAATTTAGAAGAATTTGAAGGAGTTCTCGCTAAAATTAAAAGAAAAAAGTAAATAAGCGATTATATTGACTTAAAGCAGAAATAACTGTCTGTAATATAGTGGATATTTTAGCCACCCCTCCTTTTAAAAAGGAGGGGTGGCAGGCAAAGCCTGACGGGGCGGTTTGTAAGTAAAATATATTAACAAAATCAAAATAATTTTAATTATAAAAATAAAGGAGGATTTTAAAATGCCTATAAAAGTAAGAATACCTACGCCGCTTAGAACTTTAACCGGAGGTAAAGCGGAAGTCGAGTCTAACGGTTCAAATATTATCGAAATAATTAACGATTTAGAGAAAAATTTTTCGGGAATAAAAGAAAGAATATGCGAACAGAACGACCAGGTCAGAAGATTCGTGAACGTTTATCTTAACGACGAAGACATAAGATTTATAGACAATATAAATTCAAAGGTCAAAGACGGCGATACGATTTCTATTATTCCTGCAATCGCAGGCGGCGCGCCTGAAAAAAAAAAATTTTATCTCAACTATCCGCAGGAAGTAATTAAAGAACCGTTAATTTATCTTGTCGGAAAAAACTACAACGTTATCACTAATATCAGAAGCGCAAGCATATCTAACGATATAGGGATAATAGCGATAGAACTCGAAGGCGAAACCGCGGATATAGAAAAAGCGGTTAAATTTTTGGAATCTAAAGGAGTAACAGTAGAGCCTATAGTTCTCGACGTCGTAGAATAAAAGCTTAATCCTGCAATGATTAATT
The DNA here is from genome assembly GCA_021795355.1 of bacterium. GTDB lineage: Bacteria > SZUA-79 > SZUA-79 > Acidulodesulfobacterales > Acidulodesulfobacteraceae > Acidulodesulfobacterium_A. The sequence continues at coordinate 4,017 of JAJYPL010000036.1, forward strand.
TGTGACGGTGACAGAATTGAATTCTGCACCGTATTTAAAAAGCGGAGGAAAGAAAATTGAATTTTACCGAAGAACAGATTAAAAGATATGCAAGGCATATTATACTTCCGGAAGTCGGAGGAGAAGGGCAGGAAAAACTTCTTTCGTCGAAAGTCCTGCTTATAGGCGCAGGAGGATTAGGAGCTCCTTGCGGATATTACCTCGGAGCGGCGGGAATCGGCACTCTCGGCATAGTCGATTACGATACCGTCGATTTATCGAATCTTCAAAGGCAGATTTGGCATGGAAACTCAGACGTGGGAAGATACAAGGTGGATTCCGCCAAAGACGCCATAGAGCGCATTAACCCCGACGTAAAAGTTATTACGTATAAAGAAGGCATAAATATAAACAACATTAAAGATTTAATAAAAGAATACGACGTAATAATAGACGCGACCGATAATTTCCCGACAAGATATTTAATAAACGACGCCTGCCATTTTATGAAAAAACCTTTAGTTTACGGCTCTATTTTCAGGTTCGACGGACAGGCTACAGTTTTTCTGCCAGACGAAGGCCCGTGCTACAGATGTCTTTTTCCGACTCCGCCTCCGGCAGGTTTAGTTCCAAGCTGTCAGGAAGCAGGGGTTCTTGGAGTTCTTCCTGGAGTAATAGGCGCTATTCAGGCAAACGAGGCGATCAAAATAATACTCGGTATAGGCCAAACCTTAAACGGAAGGCTTCTTATTTACGATGCTTTAGATATGAAATTTACCGAAATGAAACTTAGGCAGGACAAAACCTGTCCGCTGTGCGGCGAAAATCCGACCGTCTTTGAACTCATCGAATACGGCGACTTGTGCGAATTTAAAAATTAATATGGAGTAAAAAGATGTCCGAATATAAACAAAACGAAGAACTGAATATTAAGGGCGAGATATGCCCTTTTACTTTCGTTAAATCTAAACTTGTTTTAGAAAAAATGAAAAAGGGCGAAATCTTAAGGGTAATAGTGGATTACGAACCGGCAATAAGAAACGTTCCGCGCTCTATGGAAGAACAGGGGCATAAAGTATTATCTATAAATAAAATTAACGACACCGATTACGAAATTATCGTGGAAAAAGATGGAAAAAAATAAAACGTCTTTTAATATTTCCGATATTTTTAATTCGGCATCCAACATAGGCGGTACCGGAATAGTCCTGCTAAATAAAATCATTAAAACTTCCTCGCACGGTTCAAAATTATACGCAAAACTCGAAGGACTTAATCCCGGAGGTTCAGTAAAAGACAGGCCTGCCCTTTATATGATAAAAAACGCCGTAGAAAAAGGTTTAATAAAAGAAAACACGTCTATAATAGATTCGTCTTCGGGAAATACCGGCATTTCATATGCAATGATAGGCGCGCTTCTCGGCATAAAAGTTAAAATTTACGCTCCTTCCAACATGAGCGAAGAAAGAAAGAAAATTATGCGGCTTTACGGAGCCGAATTAGTCCTAACTCCGCCGGAAGAAAGCCACGACGGAGCAATAAAACGGGCATCCGAAGAATACGAAAGAGGCGGCAAAGACAAGTATTACATGCCGGACCAGTATAATAATACTTATAACCCCATATCCCATTACGAAACTACCGCCGTCGAAATCCTTAAACAAACCGGAGGAAATATAGATTATTTTGCTACGGGCATAGGAACGGGCGGAACAATACTGGGGGTAGGAAAAAGGCTTAAAGAATACAACGATAAAATAAAAATTATCGCCGTCGTCCCCGACAGTGAAATGCACGGTATCGAAGGATGGAAATACAACTATTCTTTAAATTTCTACGGATTCGACGCCGATAAAATAATAGACGACTTCGTTAAAGTAGATACCGAGGGCAGTTACGCCGCACTAAAAAAGCTCGTGAAAGACGAAGGAATCTTGTGCGGTTTTTCTTCGGGAGCCAACGTTTACGGAATACTTAAACTTACGGCAAAATATAAAGGCAATTTCGTTACGGTACTTCCGGACACCGGTTCGAGATATCTTTCTACTAGAGTTTTTTCCGAGTTTTGACGAACGTTTTGAACAATAGGACAATAACTAAAATACTATTAATTATAAATTAATTAGGAACATAAGGATAGATTACTATGGCTATTATAATTCCAAAAAACGAACTAGAAATAATGAAAAAACATGCCGCCGATATTTTCCCATATGAAGCTTGCGGCGGACTTCTCGGAAGAATCGAAGGGGAAAACAAGATTATCGTAAAAGCCTATCCTGCAGAAAACCGCTACGGCAAGATTACATGGGACAGCTTCGAGATAGAGCCTAAAGATATATTGGAAATGGATAAATTTTGCATGAAAGAAAATCTAGATATTTTGGGATTTTACCATACTCACCCTAACCATCCGGCAATCCCTTCAAACTTCGATATCAACGCTTCTTGGCCTTTTTACTCGTATGTCATTCTTTCAGTAAAAGGAAACGCTCCGGAAAGCGTCGCCGATATTAAAAGCTATCTTATGCCCGACAGGGCTACCGCTACGACTGAAGAAGAAGTGCAAATAGTTTAATAAACGTATAATATTTTGTTATCCCCGTTCCGATTGCACTACCGCATCTATTTCTTTTATTTCAGGTACGTATTAAAATTTTTTTTAAAATCAACCGCTATATACTTCTTATTCCCCTAACTCATGTCCGTTATTTTGACTTAATATGCATATGTTTTAAAACGGTTTTCTTATCTTCTCCTTCCTCCGCCGCCGAATAAAGTAAGCAGCATAAGGAACAGGTTAATAAAATCCAGATAAAGGGTAAGCGCACCCATTACGGTTTCTTTTCTTATATCGAAAGAACCGCTTAAATAAATCTGTTTAAGTTTCTGCATATCGTAAGCCGTAAGACCCAAGAAAATTACTACTCCAAGAATTGAGACTACATACATAAGCGTTGAACTGCGAAGGAAAAAATTTACTACCATCGCTATGATTATAGCAAAAAGTCCTACCATCATAAAATTGCCCATTTCGGTAAGGTCTCTTTTCGTCGTATAGCCGACGAACGCAAGAAGTCCGAAAGAAACGGCGGTTAAAAAGAATACTATTTCTATCGATTGATTAGTATATACTATAAAAATAAAGGAAAAAGTTATCCCTGTAAGAGCCGAATAAAATAAAAATATAGCCTCGCTAATATCCGCAGGCAATCTGTTTATCCCGAAAGACAACCCCAAAACTGCCGCTAATTGAATTCCCATTAAAACATAAAATAACATAACGTGCGAATAAAGATAGCCTACCAAAGGTTTATCCATCGCGACGAAATAAGATATAAAACCCGTAAGCATAAGCCCTATAGTCATCCACGTAAAAACCCCCCTGAAAAAATCCGACAGACCCTCCTGCGTCATAGCCCTTCCACGCGTAATATCATAATCGTAACCTCTTGGTCCGGTACCAAAACTATTGTTCCCAAACGGCATAACTTTTATCCCCTTTTTATTATTAATATTTTTTTCAAACTTTATTGCAAATCATTCAAATTATATAATAAATATTATAAATCCATTTTCTAATTAATGTCAAATTGAAAACCCGGTAATGTTAAAAACTTTTAAAATGTCTATAGCAAAATAACTTTCAAAATGTCTATTCCTTAACTAAAAATAATAATAAAATAGCGGATAACACCATTAACGCTAATTAAAGGAGGTTATCCGCTTATGA
>JAJYPL010000002.1 GCA_021795355.1 bacterium
TTCTTGAAAATTCAATTATTTATCCTCCGATTTTTTTAAATAAAAATACCCCAATAAATTTAATTTATTTACTGGGGTAAATGATTTTAAAACGGTATGCTTTTATTCGCTTGCTAACTTATATATTATAATTTTTATTATTTTTTTTAATTATATTATTTTTAATGCAAGTGGCGCGCATACTCCGCTTAAAACGATAAACTAGGGGGATTAACCCTTGGTTACGTTGACAGCCTGCGGTCCTTTTGCACCGTTGGTGATTTCGAACTCTACTTTCTGTCCTTCCGTTAAGGTTTTAAAACCGTCCTGCGAAATTGCAGAATAATGAACAAAAACATCAGGTCCGTTTTCCTGTTCGATAAAACCAAAACCTTTACTGTCGTTAAACCACTTCACTTTCCCTTGGTACCTCATACTTAACTTCTCCTTGAATCTTAAGCCGCTGCTTTAATAACGACGGCTTGTAAATTAATAATATCGGCTTTTATCTAAACAACTAGATAAAATAACCGTAATACAAAGTTTAAACTACTGTATAAATAATGTCAAGCTATTTTTTTAACTGTTATTTTTAACGCCGTATTTCCTTTGGCGGACGACTTCATATGCGGCGACCGCAAAACTTACGGATGCGTTAAGGGAATTAACACCGCGTTCCATCGGAATTTTTAAAATCCTGTCGCAGTTTTCAGCAGTAAGACGCCTTAAACCGCTGCCTTCGGAACCTACGACCAATGCTAACGGCAGGTTAAAATCCATATCGTATATAGTATCCTCCGCATCTCCGGAAAGACCGGCTACCCATATGCCTCGCTTTTTTAAATCCGCTATAGTTCTGGAAATATTTACGACGCGGACTACGGCGACGTAAAATAAGGCTCCCTGGGAAACATAAGCTGCCGAAGAAGTTATGCCGACGGAATTTGCCTTAGGTATTATAATCCCGGATACTCCTGCTCCGTTCGCAGTCCTGATTATTGAGCCGAGATTCTGAGGGTCGGTTATTTCGTCCAAAATTAGATAAAACGGTTTGCCGGTGTTTTGTTCGGATTTATTTAATAAATTTTCATAATCCGATTCAGGATATTCGGCAACGGCGGCTATGCCCTTTATGAAAGCTTCCTTGCCGAATTCCTGCAAGAATGAGGCATCTTTTTTTGAATAAATATTTATATTTTTATCTTTTGCGATATTAATAAAGCTTTTATCCGCTATGACGCTTTTGTACTTTTTTTCGGCTATATAAACGCTGACGCCTTTTTTAATACTGCCGGAAAGAATTGCTTCCCTGACCGTATTTACGCCGTAAACTATTAATTTCATATTTTTTGCGTATTAACGTTGTTTTTTATATCGGCGCAAATTTTATCCAACGCATCGGCGGGATCGGCGGCTCCGGTTATTTCTCTGCCTATTACTATATAATCGGCTGCGGCGTTAAAAGCCTCGGAAGGCGTCATAACTCTTTTCTGGTCGTCTTCTGAATTATTAGCGCAGTTCGTTATTTTATTATCGCTTCCGGTTTTCGTTCTTATGCCGGGCGTTACGGTTTTAAAATCGTTCCCGAACGTTTTTTTTATATTTATCGATTCGCGGCCGGAACACACTACGCCGTCCAATTTTGAAATTTTAGCCAGCCGGGCTAAATGCAGGGCTAAACCCGAAGATATGCCTTCTTTGCAAACGCCGTATTCATTGCCTTTTCCTTGCATAACTTCTTCATAATCATTATAATCGTAAAAAATCCGATTTATATCGCCGTCCGAAAGGCTGGTCAAAACCGTAACCGCTATAATATCTATATGCCTGCCTGCATCTTCGGATGCTTCGTCGGCCGCTTTTTTTGCGGCGGACATCATTTCCGTTCCACCTGAAGCATGCACGTTTATTATATCTGCGCCTACTCTACCCGCCGCTTTTACCGCTTTATAGACGGTATTCGGAATATCGTGGTATTTAAGGTCTAAAAAAACTTTACACCCGCGTTCCTTGATAAATTTAACGCTTTTTTCTCCGCAAGAGGTAAAGAGTTCGAATCCGACTTTATAAAAAAAAGCTCTTCCTTCAAGTTTATCTAATAAATTTTTTACCGGTTTTAAACCGTCGTAATCTAAAGCAATTATTATTTTATCGTTGAAATTTACGGAATTCTTCATTTAATTTAATTTAGCGCCTGTATTCTTAATCACGTTCCAGCTTTTTAACAGCTCGTATGCAAACCTGAATTGATTATCCTTTTTGAAATAAATGTTAAAGGTTTTATATTTATCCTTCTCCCTGTTTGCTATATTTTTGCTTTCGGGATTTTTAAAATGATGCATCAAGTCGACTTCCCTTAGTTTTCTTAAAGGTTTTACGAATATGAAATCTTTAGAACTGTGAACGTAAAAATTAGGTATTACGCCGGTATCTTGAACTGATACCCCGTTCGGAAGAAAATAAAAAGCCGTGGTAAGCCCCATGCCGGCATCGTCGGGCAGCGTAAATATCGTCTGAACCGAACCTTTGCCGAAAGTTTTAGTGCCTACTATTATTGCGCGTTTATGCGCCTGTAAACTGCCCGAAGTAATCTCGGCGGCGCTTGCCGTTCCGGCATTAACCAGCACGGCTATTGGGTAATCCGGCTGTATTTGGTTTCCCAAAGCATAATATTTTACGTCTTGAGATTTTATTCTGCCTTTTGTATAAACTATAACTCCGCTCTTTATGAAATCGCTGCATACTTTTACGGCTTGATTCAACAATCCTCCGGGATTATTCCTGAGATCCAGGATAAGCCCTTTAATGCCGTGCTCCTTAATACTTATAATCTTCAAAGCCTTCAAAAGCTGAGAATTAGTATGCTCCTGAAAACTTGAAATTCTGACGTAACCTACATGATTTGGAAGAATCATATAGGTTACGCTTTTAAGCATTATTTTTTCTCTCGTCAATACGAATATTTTAGGTTTTTTAAATCCCTTTCTGTTTATTAAGAGCGTAACCGAAGTCCCGACTTTTCCGTGCAAAAGTTTAACGGCTTTCATGATATTCATATGATAAGTCGAAATACCGTTAATTTTTTCTATAACGTCGCCTGCTTTTATTCCTGCGTTTGCGGCAGGAGAACCGTCTATAGGCGAAATAATAACGACGTATCCTTTTCTGACAGATATTTTTACGCCTATGCCGGTAAATTCGCCGGACGTTTCAGATTTCATCTGCCTGAATTCGCTTGGAGTAAGAAAATAGGTGTGGGGGTCAAGGGTGGATATCATGCCTTCTATCGCCCCGAACATAAGTTTTTTCGACGGCTCTTTTTTTATATAGTCGTTTTTTATCAATGCGTAAACTTTTGAAAACAACCTTAAATTTTTAACGGTATTTGAATCAAATTTTTTAACGGCTGCTTTATGTCCGGCTTTTACGGCGGCATAAACTTTTACGCAATTTACGGAAACCGATAAAATAAATAATATTGAAAACAAAAATATTATGCGGTATTTTATTTTAGCCATGCTTCACCTCTTTATTTTATTACTTGGAATATTATACCGCTGCTGCGGGATTTATTTTTTAAATTCTTAATTAATTTTATAACTTTACGTTTTAAAAGTCTATTCTTTTTATTATCCCTGCGCATATTCCCGGGTTTTTTAGACAGGTAGCCGTTATAATTTTTATCATTATTTATTTTTAACGACTTCATATACATATTTAAACCGGTTATCAGTTGTTTTAACCTTTTTTTTGAACGTTTTATGCTGTTAATGTCGGCGACAAGACTGTTTTTTTCGTTTTTTAAATATTTTTTTAAATGTAAAAATTTATTTTTCCGTTTAACAAGATGCAAAAGTTTTCTTTCTTCTTTTTTCAGTAAAATTTTTAACTGGTAATTTATTATAAAAGCATTGCTGTCGTCTTTAAACGAAATTATTCCGTCTAATCGATACTCTTTATGGATAATAAAAATTTTTTCGGTTAAATCCTTTATTAGCAAACCGTATTTATTTATTTTCTTTTTTATTTTTTTTATATGCTTTTCGTCTTTTCTAATCTTTTTTTTCAGGCTGCTTACGGCAGAATCTCTGCGGGATATTTTAGAAGATATTAAGGATAATTCTTTTTTATAAAATGTAAGGCGTTTAATTACGGATCGGTATTTCAAACGCGTGTTTATATTTGACTTAAATGCAGCGAAACTATTGCGGCAATAATAGGAAAGCGGTACCGATAGAAATATGACAAGAAAAAACAATAGCTTATTATTAATAATAATTTTCTTCATCTATAAAAATAAAATCCAGCCACCATTTTCATTTAACGCATTAAAATGATAGCTGGAGAAATTTAAATCTTTAGCCTTAGCTTTTTGCTTTTGCGGTTTTTGCAGCTGCTTTTTTAGTTGCTTTTTTGGCTGCTTTTTTGGCTGCTTTTTTGGCTGCTTTTTTAGCCGGTTTTGCAGCTTTTTTGGTTACTGCCGGTTTTGCCGCTTTTGCCGGAGCCGCTGCTTTCTTTGCGCAACCCGAAAATGCAAAAGTCGATATGACTAAAAACACTCCTAAAACTAATACTGTAAGCTTTTTCAAATTTTATCACCTCCTTTAACATTTTTATTCTATTTTTAGTGAAGAATTTTGTCAAGAAAAATTTTGACTGCAATAACAATTAGTTTATTCATTTTAAAGAATGGAATTTTATATCAAGATTAAAGCGGTTCAACAAAAAGGGCTCACGGCAAATAGCCTGTAAGCCCCAAATTGTAGGTTTAATAAGAGTTTAATAAATTAATAATATGTTTGACTTTTTCTATTATGCGCAATGACTTTCGTAAAATATCACTATTTTTAAAAAAATTGCTGACGCACCAAAAGCATCGCCTGGCCATTATCTTTATTAATATGCAAGTCCGTATAAAATCATCTGCTTAAGAGATCCTTGAATGGAGCCGGGCATACCCATATGGGTCATAAAAGCCATCATGCCTGCATCTGCGAAATAATATTTCATTCTCCACATTTCTCCAAGTATAGAAACATCGGTATAATTTCCTGCCCTGTATATAAGTATTTCAACGGGATAAGACGGACTGTGGTCTATTCCCGGAAACTTATCCGAGGAAGTAGCTCTTGCGCCGCTGTCTATTTCTATCGAATGTCTTTCCGTTGAGCTTCTAGTGACGCCTATTTCTATAAATCCTATAGAAGGCTTTTCTATCTTGTAAACTAAATGCCATCCGCCGTTATTACGCCCTATACCCTTTAAAATTAAATCGGCTACTCCGAGCAGATTTGAATCGGTGCTTCCGGAATAGTTGGATATCTGATCGACGCTTCCAGGGAATGAGCCTCCGCCTATTCCGCCCGGAAACCTTCCTGCCCTCATAGGTCCGTACTGGCTGTTTGACGGCGTTCCGCCTATCGCTTCTCTTATTATGCTTTTCAAATAGTTATTGACTTCTACTGCATAAGCTACATAAGAATTACCCGAAAAAGTCCTTGCCAGCGCAGGCAAATTTACCATACTCACGACTACTCCCTGATTCGGCGTAGTATAAACGGCTATCCTTAAAGGCAGTCCAAAAGCTCCAAGAGGATAGTTCCCGTTATCCGCCATATATTTATCGTAAACACCGTTGGCTGCAACTATAACCGTTGAATGATAAGAGTCTCCCGACGGAAGCGAAGTGTTAAATCTGCCTATAACCGTCCAATTATGAGCGTTCAAAGCGTTTTCTACTTTTTGCGTTACGGATGAAATGCTTCCGGGAACATTGACGGCAACCTTAGTAAACACCCCGTAATCAGCAGCAAACACGCTGTCGGCAATTAAAAAAACCGATAGAAACGCAAAAACTAAAAAAAACAAAAATTTTAACTCAAACAATTTCATAGCTTTTTTCATTACTTTTCCTCCATTTTTTTAAAATGTTAATAAAATGATAAATTAATATTTATCATAAAATGTTTACTCTGTCAATTGATTATTTTAGGTATGAATTATTTTGGGTATTATTGCTTTTTAATAATTTTTAAATTTAAAAATTTATTTCTTAGCTTGGTAAGTTTATAAATTTAGTTTCTTTCTCCCGTAAAAGCATCTCAAAGCTGTATGATAATTTACAAGGAAGTTTTTTAATCGAATAATGAAAAAATAATAAATTAACGCAAAGGTATTATTTATGTATTATAAAAATTTTTTAGATTTTAAAAAGTAAGCGGATAGACAAAACATCTGCGGCTGTATTAAAAATAAGGATTAAATCCCGCTTCCTATGCCGGTTTGTATTTGCATAGAAAGCGGTCTAAAAATTTTAAATTTCAAAACATTAGCTGTTTGCTTTGGGAGCTGCCGGAGCTTTAGGGGCTGCAGGAGCTTTGGGAGCTTTGGCTGCCGCTTTTTTAGCAGTAGCTTTAGCAGCTTTAGCTTTGGTTGCCGCTTTTTTAGCAGTAGCAACAGGAGCTGCCGGAGCTTTAGGAGCCGGTTTAGCAGTCTGTTTTTTTGCGCAACCAGAAAATGCAAGCGCCGATACGACTAAAAACACTCCTAAAACTAATACTGTAAGCTTTTTCAAATTTTATCACCTCCTTTAACATTTTTATTCTATTTTTAGTGAAGAATTTTGTCAAGAAAAATTTTTATTGAAAAAAATGTATAATATATTATCATATATATGATAATATGAAAACTCTTAATTTTCAAATAATAACGAAAGATTTCGCTTTTGAAGAACGCTTTGAATATCTTAGCGAAATAGCCTGGGCGGCGGCCGGAAGTTCGGCGGACGTATTGCAGTTAAGAAATAAAAATATTTCATCGCGCAACCTTTACGATTGCGCAGTTTTTTTAAAAAAAAAGCTGGATAACTTAAATAACGGGAGCAAAACACTGCTCATTATAAACGACAGACCGGATATCGCATACATTGCAGGAGCAGACGGAGTACACGTCGGACAGGAAGATTTCCCTGCGGATAGAATTAAGAAATTTTTTCCGAATTTAATAGTAGGCGTCAGCGCTGAAAACGTAAAACAGGCGGAAGCGGCGCAAAAAGGCGGAGCCGATTATATAGGCGCCGGACCGGTGTATCAGACCTCTTCCAAAAAGGACGCTGGAGACGCAATGGATAAAGAAATTTTTAAAGCAGTCTGTTCCTCCGTCGATATACCCGTTATCGCAATAGGCGGCATTACGGAAGACAATATAGAAGAACTTGCGGAATTGGGAGCAGACGGAGCAGCCGTAATCGGCGCGGTTTCAAATGCAGACGATCCGCTGTCGGCGGCAATAAATTTTAGAAAACATATCGACAAATTTTTAAAATATAGAATAAGAAAATAGAGGATTTATATTTGATAGAATTCAGCCACGTTTATAAAAATTACGATAAAAATTATATTTTAAGAGACTTAAATTTTACCGTAAATAAAGGGGAATTCATTTTTATTACCGGACCTTCCGGAGCAGGTAAAACTACTACGCTAAAAATGCTTATAGCAATGGAAAACCCTACACACGGCGCGGTAAAATTTATGGGAACGGAGCTCAACGATATCAAAAAAAGCGAGATACCGTTTTTAAGAAGAAAAATAGGATTTGTTTTTCAAGACTTTAAGCTGCTTCCGAAAAGAACGGTATTCCAGAACGTAGCGCTCGGGCTTGAGGTTTCCGGCGTCTTCGGAGACGTTATAACAAAAAACGTTTCGGAACTGCTTAAAGCCGTCGAACTTTATACAAAAAAAGACGAGTATCCGCTAAGCCTTTCAGGCGGCGAACAGCAAAGGGTCGCCATTGCAAGAGCGCTTGTACAGAATCCGCAGGTCCTGCTTGCGGACGAACCTACCGGAAACTTAGACGAGGAAACTTCTAAAATCATAATCGATATAATAAAATCTTTCAACAATAAAGGCACTACGGTAATGCTGGCTACTCACGATAAACATCTAATAGCTGATACGGGCAGGGCAAGGGTAATTGATATCACAAAAGCTTAAATATTTAATAAATTATTTTAAAATTGCGTTCTTAAATATTAAATCTAATATTTCCGGGAACGTTTTCGCTTTTTTAATAATGTCCTTTTCGTTTTTCATAATGCTTTTTTTTCTTCTGTGTTATGTAAATATTTATAACTACATGAATATTTTTCAAAAAAACAGCGTTATGATCGTTTTTTTGAAAAGCGGGGCAGGCAAAAAAAACAGGCAGAATATAATTAATTTTATAAATAAAATCAATGGAATTAAAAAAATTAAATACTACGGAAATAAATCTTCAATGGAATTTTTATCTAAAAGATTAAAAAATCTTAAATCTGTTTTAAAAAACATAAATCCAAAGGTCATGCCTTCATTTATTAAAATTCATTTTAAAAAAAGCGCGGTAAGCGCTATTTTTCTAAGCAATATTTATCTGAGACTGACTTCCCTTAAAGGAATTAAATTAGTTTACTACAACAAAATGCTGGAAAATAAAATAATGCAGTTTATGTTTTTTACTAAAGTTATAGGTTTTATTCTATTTTTATTCCTCTTAATTCTGTCTGTTTTTATATCATACAGCGCAATAAAGCTTATTATATTGCGGAAACAAAACGAAATAGAAATACTAAAGCTTATAGGAGCTACCGACGGCTATATAAGAATACCTATGTTTATAGAAGGCGAAATAGGCACCGTTTTAGCTTTTTTAGTTTCTATCTCGCTGCTTTACTCAATTTATAAAATATTTATATTTTACGGGTTCGACGGCTTCTTAAATTTTTTCCATATAAAAATAATTTTTTTAAACTCTGTGCAGATTGCCGCCGTCTTTTTAATAGCCTTAATATCAGGCATTGCAGGAACTTATTTGTCTTCTCGGAAATTCTTTTAATATATAAACCTGAACGGATTAAATGCGCGTTATTTCTTTAAACAGCTTCATATCGACGTATTTTTCTATATTACCGGCGAGAATGTTAAAGCTTTCGTTTTTAACGTCTGCATAACCGCGATTATTATTCGGCAAGACGTATTTATTGTTTTTATTTTTATTGTTTTTATTCATAACGTCTTCTAAAAAATCCCTAAATACTTTATCGGCAAACAATCCATGGACGTAAGTCCCTATTTTTCTTCCATCTTCGGATATAAGGGACAAAACTTCGTTTTTCGGCGAAAATTCTAAAGCGCATTTACCGCCGGAATTATCGTTTACGTGTTTAAACAAAAAAGACGAAAGGCCTTTGACGCCTTGACGACGGTTAAATTCAACATTTTCTGCGTCTTTTAAAAAACTCCTTCCGTTATGAATCTCATAGCCGTTAAGGAAACTGCCGTTAAAATCATACTTTCGGCTGACGGTTATTTTTTTGTCCGACAATATCGTTTCAAGGCCAAAAAAACCAAAACCGCCGACGGCTTCTAAATTCTCCGAATTTTTACATGATTCAAGTTTATAAGGGTCCTTTATTATGTCTCCCATCATCTGAAAACCGCCGCAAATTCCCAATATGATACCTTTATTAAGTTTTTCGAATCTTTTTATATAATCAAAAATTCCAGACTTTTTTATTCGGTTTAAATCCGAAGCGGTAGATTTAGTTCCGGGAATTATTATAATATCAAATTTATCGGCTTCGCCAATCGGAACAGCGTCGAAAAAAACGGTATGAAACCTTTCGTCAAAAAAAAGAGGATCGAATTCGTTAAAATTTGAAATATGCTCTAAGCGGACTATTCCAATTTTAATCTTTCCGCCGTTTTCGGCGTATATATCCGACAGGCTTGCATAATTTTTCAGATTTAAACTGTCTTCGGCCTCTATATGTATATTTTTAATATAAGGAATTACGCCTGCGCACGGTATCTTTAAACGTTTTTCTATCTCGTCGATACCGGGCTTCAGTATGGAAATATTACCCCTGAACTTATTTATTATAAATCCTTTGACCAATTTTTTCCATTTAGGTTTCAGCAGTTTTACGGTTCCGTATAAAGACGCAAAAACTCCTCCTCTTTCAATATCGGCGATTAAAATTACCGGAATATTATAAATTTCGGCGAAACCCATATTGGCGATATCATACTTATAGAGATTTATTTCAGCCGGACTTCCTGCGCCTTCCGCTATAACGAGTTCGTTGCGTTCCGTTAAAAAATCGAAAGATTGGGAAGCTTTTTTTAAAAAAAACCTTTTCTTGCCGTTATATTCTTCAAAATTCATATTGCCGAAATGTTTTCCGTCCAAAATCAGATGCATTTCGGTATCGGAAGAAGGCTTTATTAAAATAGGATTAATCTGCCTCAGCGGTTTTTTAAAAGCGGCTTCGGACTGTACCGCTTGAGAAACTGCAATTTCGGAACCGTCTTCCGTAACAAAACTGTTAAGCGACATATTCTGGGATTTAAAAGGCGAGCAGTTTACCCCTCTGTTTGCAAAATACCTTAAAAATCCGGCGGTCAAAACGCTCTTGCCGACGGAACTCGACGTCCCCTGTATCATTATAGATTTAGATTTCATACCCATATTAGCTGCCTTTTTAAACTTTTTTTAATGCACGCGTTTAACTTTACCAATCATTTTAATGCGCAGGATAGTATGAAGAAAAAGGTGCCTGCCGGGGCGGTTTGCCCGCAAACGCGGACGATATGTTTTTTCGCGTTTTAAAAAGCATGTCTTTTTTGCGGAAAAACATGAAGAAAATAAATAAATCTGACACCTTTATTTTTTTATTTTGTTATTTAGTAATGGTACCCCCCCCCCCCCGACTTTACGGCTTTTAAAAATGCTTCGACTACTTTAGGATCGAACTGGGTTCCGGAATTTTTCTTAATCTCTTCCAGCGCCGTTTCAACCGGAAGAGCTTTTCTGTAAGGCCTGTCGGTCGTCATTGCGTCGAAAGTATCGACTACCGCTATAATTCTTGAGGCTATAGGTATATCTTCGCCGGAAAGGCCGAAGGGATAGCCTTTGCCGTCGTATCTTTCCTGATGGTGAAGAACGTCGTTAGCTATATGGCTTAAAAACTTTATTTTTTTTAGCATGTTATAGCCTATTTCCGGATGTTTTTTAATTTCTTCGTATTCTTCGTCCGTAAGTTTGCCCTGCTTATTTAATATTGAATCTTTTATGCCGATTTTTCCGACGTCGTGCATTGCCGCCGCATATCTTATATTTTTAATTTCGTTATGGCTTAGTCCAAGCTCTTTGGCTACCATAACGCCGTAGTCTATAAGCCTGTCGCCGTGGGTTCTTGTATATGTGTCCCTTGCTTCTATAGCTTCGGAAATAGAGCTTATAGTTTCAAAATGTTCTTCTTCGATATAGTTAAGCGTTTGGGCGTTATAAACCGCAACGGAAATTATGCTTGAAATGTTTGCTATAAAATCGATAGTTTCCATTGAATATTCCGTTTTTGTTTTTCCTAAAAGAAAAATAAGACCGAGGAAATCTTTATCGGTTTTAAGGGGAATAGCAATAAAAGTCTTTTTAGAAATATCTTTCAAAAAACAGTCGCAAGGCGGATTTTTATCGCTTCCGGAAACCGAATCTTCTTCATAATAATTTATGGTCGGATAATCCGAACTTACGGTTTTCAAACATTTGCAATCGTTTAACTTCAATGTATCGCGGCCGGAAAACGAAGCATCCATACCGTAAGCGTTAAACAATTTTAATGAAATGTTTTTAAAGAAATCGCAATCGTTGCATTTTTGAAGTATTTTATTTTCCGGAGGACATTTAACGAAAGGACAGCTGAATTCCGTGATATTATAACAGTTGATACTCCCGCCGTAAATAGAACATCCCGTCATATTGCAGTTAAAAAATTCGTAACAGAATTTATTTGCATCTTTATTATTGTCTTTAAGATATACGAGGGCGGAATCCGTTTTTGTATAATTCATAAGCCTTTTTATAGAGTAATCGATAATACTGGTAAGATCTAAAGATGAAGAGACTAATTTTGAAATTTCCAACAAATCGGATATTTTGCGGCTTTCTTCTTTTTGCCTTAAGTATAAAAGATTTGCGTTTTCGTAAAGCGTCAGGCTGTATATGAAAATACCGCCCAGCATTGCGATAAACTTGGCTATTTTTACTTCTTCTTCCGAAAATTCATATATTTCCTTGCCGTATATATTTAAAGCGCCTAAAACTAACGATCCTGCATAAATAGGAACGCTGAGCATAGACAACATTCCGGTAAACTGTTTTTCAAGTTCATAATATATATCCGATAAATCCGTTTTTAAATTCGAACTGACCAAAGATTCGCCGTTCTCTATAACCGAACCTATCAATCCTTCGCCGAGCAATATTTCTAAATCTTTCTTTATAAATTTTCCGTCATGGTAGTAATTTACGCAGTTTATTTTTTCGGTATCCTCGTTGAGCATAAAAATAGTGACGATATCGCTCTTTATGAATTTAGAGGCTGTTATCGAAATTTTTTCATATATCTCTTCTCTGGAATTTTTAGAAATAAGGTCTTTTGAAAGAAAATAAGCAATATCCGGATATTCTACCATAAAGTAATAAAACGTTATTATTGAATATTAATGAATTTAAAATTTAGAAAACTTTTCGATTCTTTGGTTTCTTAAATCTTCCCCTTTGTATTTTTTCAGTTCGGTTATATTTTCCAAGACGGCTTTTTTTAAATTTTCGGCGGCAAGTTTAGGGTCTCTGTGCGCGCCGCCGAGAGGTTCCGCTATAATGCCGTCTATGACCTTGGAATCGTTAAGCAGGTCTTTTGCGGTTAACTTCAAAGAATTCGCCGCTTCTTCCGTTTTAGAGGTATCTTTGTATAAAATAGAAGCGCATCCTTCAGGCGATATAACCGAATAAACGGAATATTCCATCATTAAAACGCGGTTGCCTGTTCCAAAAGCAAGAGCGCCTCCGCTTCCGCCTTCTCCTATAATTACCGATACCACCGGAACGTTAACGTTTAATAATTCATATATCGTTTCCGCTATAGCCTCCGACTGCCCTCTTTCCTCCGCGCCTAAGCCGGGATATGCCCCCGGAGTATCTATGAGAGTGACTATGGGAATTTTATACTTGTCGGCAAGCTTAAAAAGTCTTTGGGCTTTTCTATAACCTTCCGGATGCGGCATGCCGAAATTTCTGCACATTTTATCTTTAGTGTTCCGCCCCTTTTGATGTCCGACTATAAGCACCCTCTCATTATTAATGAAGCAGAATCCCCCGACTACCGCTTTGTCGTCCATAAACCGTCTGTCGCCGTGAAGTTCTATAAAGTTTTCCGCCGCCGTTTCTATATAATCCATAGCGTAAGGCCTCAACGGATGCCTCGATAGCTGGGTGATCTGCCAGTTGTTGATATTTTTAAAAATATCTTTTATAAGTTTTTCTTTTTTAGCTTCAAGATTTTTAATCTCGTCTTCGACGTCGGCAAATCCTCCAAGATTAAAAGTCTTAAGTTCTTCTATCTTCTGTTCCAGTTCTATGACCGGTTTTTCAAAATCTAAATACTGTAAAGCCATGATAATATTTTATATTTTTTTACTTATTATTATTATTTTATTTGCTTGTTAAATGTAACTCTTTATATTTTTGTTTTTTTATTATATCATCTATTAAATAATATTCAAGTAATTAGACAACGGATTGGATTTCAATAAAGATTTGTCCACGGCAATATTTTCTCCAAGGGTAATACTGTATCCCGAAATTCTGAATATTACCTTATCGTTTCCTTTTGCTTCGGAAAAACTTTTTTTAATTTCAAAAAGCATTTTTTTAAATTCGTCGCCGTCAAGCATAGCAGCATTGTCTTTGATTTCTATAATACAGGCATCTCCTGCTGGTTTTACCGTCGGCTTAACTTTTACGGCGTCAAGCAGTTCTATGCTTTCGCCGACAATTTTAATGCCCAGATCGGCGTCTCCGTTAATTAAAGCAGCGTCTTGCCCCGCATTTTCCGTTAATGCATTATCTTCCAGTTTGTATATATCGTTTTCTGAGGCTTCGATTTCGGATAAATTTTCGCCGTCTGCCGTCTGTGTTCCTTTGCCGCTTAAGACTGACAGGTCTAATCCCGAAAAATCTATTCTGCCCGTAATAATTACCGGCTGATTAGTAGATAAAACATCTTCGTATTTTAAAAAACTTTTTGGAAAAAACACGGTTTCTATATTCGAATTATTGTCGTTTAATATAAAAGAAGCCATTTTATCGTTGCTTTTAGTCTTACGGACTTTAAGCTGATTTATTACTCCGACGACTTTATATGAAGCATCCAGAGGAATTTTTCCTTTTGCTTCTATGTATTCCTTCACTATATCGGCTACGGATTTTATTTTAAGAAGTTTTAGTTTTTCTTCATAACCGTCTAAAGGATGTCCCGACAGATAGAAACCGAGCGACTCTTTTTCAAAAGCAAGGATGGATTTTATATCGTCTTTTTCTCCTGCCGCCGTTAAATAGGAATCGTTTTTTCCTGCTTCGAAATCTATACTTTCCGATGGCGAACCGAATAAATCGGCCTGTCCCGAATCTTCTTTTTCTCTTTTGCGGATAGATTCTTCCATGACCGCTTCAAGATTATCGAGCATCCATTTCCTCGATTCCCCACCTATATCTAAAGCGCCGCTTTTAATCAAATTTTCTATCGTCCTTTTATTAACCTTTCTCGTATCGACTCTTGAGCAAAAATCCAACAAGTCTTTAAACGGCTTATCGGAACGTGCCTGCAAAATAGAATCAATTGCGGCTTTGCCGACGTTTTTTACGGCTCCCAAGCCTGTCCTTATAGCTAACTTAACCGTGCCGCCGGCAGATTCTTTGCTTTTGTCTTCGCAATTATCCGCAAAAATTC
Source organism: bacterium (assembly GCA_021795355.1). Lineage (GTDB taxonomy): Bacteria > SZUA-79 > SZUA-79 > Acidulodesulfobacterales > Acidulodesulfobacteraceae > Acidulodesulfobacterium_A. Next base: position 14,810 of record JAJYPL010000002.1, read on the forward strand.
TTTTTTCGACTATAGCAAACCTTTCGGACGATTCGTTCACGGACGGAGGCAATATTTCGCATGCGTTCATTCCCGATTTTGCTTCGTTTATTATTTTCGTCAATTTATCGGCGTTTGTCATTTCGCTGGATAAAAGAGCGGCGGTAAAATGCTCTTTATAATTAGCTTTTAAATATGCCGTCATATATGCAATATATGCATAGGCGGTGGAATGTGATTTATTGAAACCGTATTCGCCGAATTTTACTATAAGGGAAAAAATCTTTTCGGATTTTGACTCTTCTATGCCGTTTGCTTTGCATCCGCTTATAAACTTATCTTTCATCTGATTAATAAGTTCAGTCTGCTTCTTTCCTACTCCCTTTCTTAAAACGTCGGCTTCGCCCATCGAAAATCCCGCAAGATTTGTAGCTACCCTCATTATCTGCTCCTGATAGAGCATTACTCCGTAAGTTTCATGCAGAATATCCTTAAGCGACGGATGAATGTAATGTATTTTAGCTTTGCCGTGCTTAGCCTTAATAAAATCGTCCACCATGCCGCTTCCGAGAGGTCCCGGCCTATAAAGGGCTACGAGAGGAATTAAGTCGTCGAAAGAATTTGGAATCAATTTCTTTATCAATTCTTTCATACCCGAACTTTCCAACTGAAAAACCCCGGTCGTGTCTCCCGCCGCCAGCAGTTTAAACGCGGCCTTATCGTTTAAGTCTATATCGTATATATTAAAATCTTTATCTTCGTTAAATCCGCCGTTTTCCCCTTCACGTTCCCTTTGAAGTCTTTGAAGCGATTTTGTTTCGTTAATAAGCTTTATAGCCTCATTCATTACGGTAAGCGTTTTTAATCCCAAAAAGTCGAACTTTATAAATCCAAGTTTCTCTAAATCGGTTCCGGTATATTGGGTAGTAATAACGTCCGTTTCTTTGGTGCCTTTATATAAAGGCATATAACTGTTTATAGGTTCGTTCGATATGACGACTCCGGCGGCATGCGTGCTTGCATGTCGAGCAAGACCTTCCAATCTTTTTGCTATTTCTATTAATTTCTTTACCTTAGGATTAGATTCTATTAAATTGCGGAGCTTAGGTTCTTCTTTTATTGCGTTTTCTAAAGTAATGCCGAGAGTATTCGGAACTAATTTTGCGATCTTATCAACCTCTGCATACGGCATATTCAAAGCTCTGCCGGTATCCCTGATAACGGCTTTTGCAAGCATGGTGCCGAAAGTTATTATCTGCGATACCTTTTCTTCGCCGTATTTATGCGCCACGTATTTAATAACTTCGTCTCTTCCGTTTATGCAGAAATCGGAGTCTATATCAGGCATGCTTATTCTTTCGGGATTAAGAAATCTTTCAAACATCAAATCGTATTTTATGGGGTCTATTTCCGTAATTTTAAGACAGTAGGCGGCTAAGCTTCCGGCGGCGGAACCTCTGCCCGGGCCGACCGGTATGCCGTGTTCTTTAGCATATTTTATAAAGTCGGAAACTATCAAAAAATATCCCGCAAAATTAGATTTTTTAATAACTTCTATTTCCATGTCTAATCTTGCTTTGTATTCGTCTTTTCTATTTAAATAAGATTCTGCCGCTGCCTTTGTGGGGGTTTTTATAAAAATTTCCTCGAAACCTTCTCTTGTTTTTTTCTCGAAGTAATCGGCGGCGTCGAAATCGGCGGCGTCGGCTGTTTCCGTCTCCTGAATCGATTGATTAGTTTGATTATTAGTATTAGATTGATTCGCTCCGACGGTTGCGTCTAAGGCTGCTTTTGCGTTTTTTAGTTTTTCGGCTTCGTTTCCGGGTTTAAATTGGGGAAAATAGTGTCCGCCTTTTAATTTAAAAGAAAAATTGCATTTATCGGCAACCAAAAGGGTATTAGATATAGCTTCCGAAGGGTAGCGTCCGAAAATTTCTTTCATCTCGTCCTGCGACCTAAAATATAGGTCTTTAGTCGAAAATTTTAATCTGTCTTTGTCTTCGACGGTTTTTCCGGTCTGTATGCAAAGAAGTACGTCGTGGGCTTCATAGTCTTCTTTAAGAAGATAATGGCAGTCGTTGGTGGCGACCAGAGGTATCCCGTATTTTTTAGAAAGCTCTATTAATCCGTCGTTGGCCGCAAGCTGTTCTTCCATGCCTTGAACCTGCATTTCTAAATAAAAATCGTCTTTAAAAATATCTAAATAAAACTTAAGGCTTTCTTCCGCGGAATCGAATCTTCCTTTTACTATTTCATAAGGTATTTCGCCTTTAATACAGGCGGACATAGCTACTAAGCCTTCGCCGTGGTCTTTTAGCGTATTTTTGTCGATTCTCGGCTTGTAATAAAACCCGTCTATATAAGACATAGAAACTAGTTTCGAAAGATTTTGATAACCGGCATCGTTTTTTGCAAGAAGAATAAGGTGATTATAAAATTTCTCGTTTGCATTTTTAAGTTTCATATCGGATTTAGAAATATACATTTCACACCCGATTATAGGTTTTACTCCTTTTTTAACCGCTTTTTCGTAAAATTCTATCGCTCCGAACATATTTCCGTGATCGGTTACCGCAACGGCAGGCATATTAAATTCTATGGCTTTACTTACTATATCGTCTATTTTAATTGCGCCGTCTAAAAGACTGTAATGCGAATGAAGATGCAGATGAACAAAATCGCTCATTATAAGTTTACTCCGTTTTTATTCCCATTCTATCGGAAAAGGTATCAGATTAATTTTTTTGCAAATATTTTTTTGTTAATTGACGTTATTTGTATGCAAAAAAATAAAATCTGATACCTTTTCCTTATATTATTTTTTGTTTCCTTTACATTATTCCCATTCTATAGTCGAAGGCGGTTTCGAAGTGATATCGTAAACCACTCTGTTAACGCCTTTAATTTCGGAAATTATTCTTGAAGAACACGCTCTTAATATATCGTAATCTAATTTTGCGAAATCTGCCGTCATTCCGTCCACGGAAGTCACCGCGCGAAGAGCAACTACCGATTCATAGCTTCTTTTATCCCCCATTACGCCTACAGTTTTCACCGGCACAAGCACCGGAAAAGACTGCCATATTTTATCGTATAATCCCGCCGCTTTTATTTCCTGAGCAACTATCGCATCGGCTTTCTTTAAAATATCGAGATTTTTTTTGTCCACCGCCCCTATTATTCTGATGGCTAATCCGGGACCAGGGAAAGGCTGCCTGTTTATTATTTCTTCCGGAATTCCTAATTTTTTGCCGATTACACGGACTTCGTCTTTAAATAATTCCCTTAAAGGTTCTATTAATTTTAAATTTAATTTTTTCGGAAGACCGCCGACGTTATGATGGCTTTTTATTACGCTTGAAGCTCCGAACACTTTAACGGATTCTATTACGTCCGGATAAAGCGTTCCCTGCACTAAAAAATTTACGCCTTTAATCTTTTTTGCTTCTTTTTCGAATATTTCTATAAAAAGCCTGCCTATAATTTTACGTTTTCTTTCGGGATCGGTTACCCCTTTAAGTTCTTTTAAAAATAAAGCCGAAGCGTTGACTAATTTTACGTTAAGGTTAAGATTTTCCTTATAATACTTCATAACCGATTCCGCTTCCGATTCCCTTAAAAGTCCGTTATCGACAAATATGCATTTAAGATTGCCGCCGATAGCCCTGTCGGTAATAGCCGCCGCTACAGTAGAATCGACTCCTCCCGAAAGAGCGCATACAGCTTTTGCTCCGCCCGTTTTTTCCTTAATTTCCGCAACTTTGTCGGATATAAAATCTTCAAGTTTCCAGTCGCCTTTAACGCCTGCTATTTCAAATAAAAAATTATTTAATATATTAGTCCCGCATTCGGTGTGGACTACTTCAGGATGAAACTGCAGTCCGTAAAATTTTTTTTCCGGATATTCAAATGCCGCCGTATCGCAAGTTTCCGTCTGCGCCGTTATTTTAAAGCCTTTGGGAATTTTCACTATGACGTCGCCGTGGCTCATCCATACTAAGCTCGATTTGCCGCATCCTTTTAAAAGGCTGCTCTTGTGAAGTATCTCAAGTTTTGAATGGCCGTATTCGCGGTTTTTAGCAGGCTTTACTTCTCCGCCGAGAAGATGCGCCATAATCTGCATACCGTAACATATGCCTAAAAAAGGAATGTTTAATTTAAATAAATCTTTAGAAATTACGGGAGCGCTTTTATCGTAAACCGAAGACGGCCCCCCTGAAAGTATGATTGCATTTGCATTGTATTCTTTAATTTTGCTTAACGGAGTATTAAAAGGATATATCTCGCAATAAACCTTGCTTTCCCTGATTTTCCTCGCAATAAGCTGGGTATATTGCGATCCGAAATCTATAATAAGTATTTTAGAATGTATTCCCATTAATTAATCTAACCTGTAATTAGGCGCCTCCCTTGTTATAATAACGTCGTGAACATGGCTTTCCTTTAGTCCCGAAGAAGTAATTTTAATAAATCTGGTTTTAGTTCTAAGTTCCTGTATGGAACCGGCTCCGCAATATCCCATGCCTGCTCTTAAGCCTCCTATAAGCTGATTGACGGAATCGGAAAGACTGCCTTTATAAGGAACTCTCCCCTCTATGCCTTCGGGAACAAATTTAGATTCGTCCCGTATGTGCGATTGAAAATATCTGTCTTTGGAACCGCTCACCATTGCGCCGAGAGAACCCATACCCCTGTAAACCTTGTAGCTTCGTCCTTGATAAATTATGGTTTCGCCGGGGCTTTCTTCGGTACCGGCAAAGAGGTTGCCTATCATAACGCTGTTTGCCCCGCCGGCAATCGCTTTAGAAATATCTCCGGAAAATTTTATGCCTCCGTCCGCGATGACGGGAACGCCGTTTTTATCGTAAACTTCCGAACATTCGATTATAGCGGATAATTGAGGAACGCCGACGCCTGCAACGACTCTGGTAGTGCATATGGAGCCCGGCCCTATGCCGACTTTTACGGCGTCCACTCCGGCGTCCACTAAAGCTTTTGCGGCATCTTTAGTAGCTATATTGCCGGCTATTATATCCATTTTATAACGTTTTTTCAGATATTTTACCATATCTATAACACCCTTTGAATATCCGTGCGCCGTATCGATTACTACCGCATCCGCTTCTGCTTCGGCGAGCGCCTCAACTCTTTCCTCGGTATCTTTGGCAATGCCCACGGCGGCTGCTACTCTGAGCCTTCCCAGAGAATCTTTGCACGAATTCGGGTATTTTTTAATTTTTTCTATATCCTTTATAGTTATAAGCCCTTTTAAATTATAATCGTCATCCACGACCAAAAGTTTTTCTATTTTTTTCTCGTGTAGCGTTTTTTTGGCTTCTTCCAGCGTAGTTCCTACCGGCACCGTAACGAGATGTTCTTTAGTCATGACGTCGGCGACTTTTTCGTCAAGATTGACCGAAAACCTTAAATCCCTGTTCGTGAGTATTCCTACTAATTTATCCCCTTTTACTACCGGCACGCCCGAAATCATAAATTTTTTCATGATATCCAATGCAAAAGATATTTTATCGTCGGGATTTACTTTCACGGGGTTAGTTATCATACCGCTTTCGGATTTCTTAACCCTTTCGACTTCGGCTTTCTGCTGCTGAACGGTCAGATTTTTATGTATTACGCCTATACCGCCTTCGCGCGCAAGCGAAATTGCCGTTTCAGCTTCGGTAACCGTATCCATGGCCGCGCTTACAAGCGGAATATTCAGGTTTATATTTCTTGAAAATTTAGTCTTTAAATCTACGTCTTTCGGAAGTATTTCCGAATAATCGGGTACTATCAAAACATCGTCGAAACTTAGCGATTCCGCAATAATCTCTTTCATTTTAAATTTCCCTCTTTTTCTTTATTATTTAACTTATAAGTCCTTCCAGCAGTCCGCATTCCGAAACGGTAAAACCCGAAACTTCAAAAAAATCCATGCTCTTTAACATTATGGCCGCTCCGGCGAGCACGAGATCTTCCCTTCCGGCTTCTACGCCGTCAATTTTCAGCCTGTCGGATATTTTCGCCGCGGCAAATCTTTTATAAATTCCGGCGGTTTTTTCCCTGCTTACGAAATATCCGTGCACTTTAAGCCTGTCATAGCTTTTCATATTTAAATCGACCATAGCAAGAGTAGTCGATGTTCCTGCAGTTCCGAAAAGTTTTGCCGGTTTAAAAACAAAACCGGTTTCTTTTATTTTAGTTTTCAGCGTATTTAATTTTTCATCTATTCGGCTTTCCAATTCTTTTAAATTTTCTTCTGACACAGGGTCGGTTTTAATAATTTCTTCCGTAAGATGCACAACTCCCATGTTTAAGCTGTATTTCCACAAAGGCGACCCGTTTTTAACGCAGGCGTATTCGGTAGAGCCGCCCCCTATGTCTATGGAATAAAATTCGTTAATACCGTTAAAACAATTAGAAATTCCTTTTAAAGTTATTAAAGCCTCTTTTTCTCCGCTTATAATTTCCAGCTTTAATCCGAATTCGTTAAAAATTATATATTCTACGTCTTTAGCATTTGGAGCATCTCTTAATACGCTTGTGCCGGTTATAGCGACATTCTCCGGATTTATGCCGTAATTTTTAATTTTTTCTAAATACACCTTTAAAGCGTCTTTGAGCCTGTTTATTGAACTTTGGGTAATTACTCCTTCTTTTTTAAAATTTTCGCCCAGTCTGATAATTTTCATATCAACGTAATCGGGACTTAAAAAATCGCTTTTCGGTCCAATTACAAGACATCTTATAGTATTCGTGCCAATGTCTATTGAAGCTTTAAATTTGTCGTCTGAGACGGAGTTTAAAAGCAATATACTATTCTCCCCTGTAATTTTTAACGTATTTAACGTAATTATTCGCGGACTCCCTTATCGAATCTATCTCTTTTTCGCTCAGATTTTTTTTGATTACTCCGGGAAGTCCGGCTACCAAAGAACCTTCGGGTATAACTGTATTTTCTTTGACTAAAGCCCCGGCGGCAATTATGCAGTTTTTGCCTATTTTTGCTCCGGTTAAAACTATGGCTCCTATTCCTATAAGACAGTTATCCCCTATCTCGCACCCGTGAAGATTAACGTTGTGCCCTATCGTAACGCCTCTGCCTATTATCAAAGGACCGGTATCGTGCTGTACGTGAAGAACACTGTTGTCCTGAACGTTTGTATTTTCGCCTATTTTAATGTAATGTACGTCGCCCCTGATAACCGAACCGTACCAGACGCTGCATCCTTTTCCTATTTCTACGTCTCCTACGATAACTACGTTTTGCGACATATACGCCGTTTCGTCTATCTTCGGATATTTACCCATATAAGATTCTATTATCATAAATCCTCCGTTTACGGAAATGGCGTCAGATTAATTTTCCTTAATAAATTTTTATATGTTAATTAACCTAACCGTTTGCGGAAAATAAAATCCGGCACCGTTTCCTCTTTATTTCTTTATTAGTTATTTTCTTAATTATTTTTCGTTTGATTGTTTAGTAGTATATTATATAACAATTTTGAGGAAAAGTCGGGATTTTTTTTCCGATTCTGCCCCCGCCGCAACTTAGACGCTAAATACCGGAAATGAGCTTTTTTGAAAGAGATTCGGCCTGCTTTTTCGCTTCTATGACGTCTTCTATGGTTTTTAATTCGAAAGGTTTGTGCTTTTGCATTACCGACTCCACGTTTTGGGCGATTTTATTAAAAGATATTTTTCGGTTTAAAAAAGAATTAACGAAAATCTCGTTTGCTTCGCAAAAAACCGCCGGCATGCTCCTGCCTTCCCGTAAAGAACTTCTTGCAATATTTAAAAAAGGGAACTTCTCGTCGTCAGGCGCAAAAAACTCCAGCTTTGCAACTTCGGTCAAATCTATCGGTTTCATGAGATTATGAAAACGATGCGGATAAGACATGGCATAACCTATGGGTCCTTTCATATCGGCATCTCCCATCTGGGCTATTAACGTACCGTCCATAAATTCAACCATCGAATGAACTACCGCCTGCGGATGTATAACGACGTCGATTTTATCTTCTTTAAAACCGAATAAAAACGAAGCTTCTATTATTTCAAGCCCTTTATTGGCGAGCGTGGAAGAATCTACGGTTATTTTCTTTCCCATCTTCCATTTAGGATGATTCAATGCCATATCGACGGTTATATTCTTGAAATAGTTTTTGTCCTTGTCGTAAAAAGGTCCTCCCGATGCCGTAAGGATTAATTTTTTAACGTCCTGCTTAACTCCGCTTTTAAGGCACTGAAACAGAGCAGAATGTTCGGAATCTACAGGAATTATTTTAGCTTTATGCTTTTTCGCCGTTTTATTCAGAATATTGCCGGCCATAACCATGGATTCTTTATTCGCAAGCGCAAGGTCTTTGCCCGCCGCAAGGCTCCTGTAAGAAAGCAAAAGCCCCGCGGAACCGCTTATAGCGTTCAATACCACGTCGAATAAGCCGTCGGAAACCGCTTCATGCAGTCCTTCTTCGCCGAAAATCAATTTCGTCTTAACGCCTTTGACGTTTTTTAAGCCTTCTTTAGCCTTAGCGCATTCCGTTTTTGAAGAAAGAACGCAGTATGCAGGTTTGAGCTTTATGACCTGTTCTTTTAACTCCTGCGTAAAATGCCCCGCCGCAATGCCTTTTACGGCAAGGAAATCCGGATATGATACTGCTACGTTTACCGCATTTCTGCCTATAGAACCGGTAGAACCGGCAAGAAATATATTTCGCATAATATATATAATATATATTTATTTAAAGTATGTCGGCCATTTTTTATTTTAAGCAAAAAACCGAAATATAGTAAAAAAACGGAGCGGCAAGTATCAGGCTGTCTATTCTGTCCAAAATACCGCCGTGACCCGGAATTAAATATCCCGAATCCTTTTTTCCGCCCATCCTTTTAATTAGAGATTCCGTTAAATCTCCAAACATTCCGGCTAAAACAGTAACGGAAGATAAAATGATAAATGAAACAAGGGTAAATTCTTTATATTCGTTTATAAATATTCTAAATATAAGAGCCGTAAGGACGGCAGCTAAAAAACCTGTTACGGCTCCCTCTACCGTCTTTTTGGGACTTAAAGAGACGATAAGCTTATGCCTGCCGAAATGTCTGCCGCCGTAATAAGCGAAAATATCGGATGCCCATACGAGTATAAATAAAAGCAGAATAAGCATTCTGCCTCCGGAAATTTCAAAAATTTTAACGAGGAAAGATATAAGAAAGCCCGTATAAATTATGGAAAACAGATCTATGAATAAGGTTTTCCCGAAATCGTTCTTAAAAGAAAGCACGTTTTTTAAAAAAATTAAAAAAACGGAAAAAAATAAAATAAATATAAAAGCGCCGCTTTTTAAAAAAGCGAAAGAAAATGAGGTTAAAATAGCAAGCAGTTCGGGAAGAATAAAGTATTTATATTCCGGCAAATCGAAAATGGAATATATTTCATAAACCGAAAGCGCCGTCATAACGGCGGATACTATGAAAAATTCATATATATTCAGCAGAAAGATAGATAAAATTATAATTACGCCGAATATAATGCCGAATATAAATCTTTTAGGGTCGAAATTAGGTTTTTCCAAAACGCCTTGACCTTTTTTCGTAATTTTTTAATGCAGCCGTTAAATTTTTCTTTCTAAAATCAGGCCACAAAGTTTTAGTAAAATAAAGTTCGGCATATGCAGCCTGGTAAAGCATAAAATTAGACAGCCTTTCTTCTCCGCTCGTCCTGATTATAAGGTCAGGGTCCGGAATTCCTGCCGTATAAAGATAATTAGAAAAAAGTTCGCCGTCTATATCGGTTAACTCTATTGATTTTTTTTTAACGTTTTCCGATATTTTTCTAACTGCATTTAATATTTCTTCCTTGGAGCCGTAACTTATCGCAAGCGTTAAAGTCAATTCGGAGCCGTTTTTTGTTTTATCTACGGCACTTGACACCGCCGTTTTTGATTTTTCCGGCAGTTTTTCTAAATTTCCGATAAAATTAAGCCTGATTTTATTTTTTATAAGATAAGGAAGTTCTATTTCTATATACTGCTCAAGAAGATCCATTAAATAATCTACTTCTTCTTCAGGTCTCTGCCAGTTTTCCGACGAAAAAGCGTAAGCGGTAAGATATTTAATTTTATAATCTATGACGCCTTTTACGACAGATTTTAAAGATTTTATTCCTTCGGCATGCCCGTAAATTCTGTCTAAATTTCTTTTTTTCGCCCATCTGCCGTTTCCGTCCATAATAATAGCGATATGTCCGGGAAGATTTTTAAAAATCATACCTCTGATATTTCTTTTTCTTTACGCTTTGTAATTTCGTCTATTTCTTTAATAAAATTATCCGTCAAATCCTGTACTTTTTTTTGAATTTTAAAAGACTGGTCTTCAGATATTTCCTTAGATTTTTCGGAAGATTTTATCTTTTCGTTCGCAAGTCTCCTGAAATTTCTGATTTCCTGTTTTATAGATTCGGATAGCTTTCCGACCTGTTTTGTTATTTCTTTCCTTCTTTCCTGAGTTAAAGCCGGTATTATTATGTTTATGCTTTTCCCGTCGTTGGACGGATTTAAAGAAGGGTCGTATTTTTGTATAGCTTTTTCAATAGCGGGAAGAGAACCTGCGTCCCACGGATTTATAGTTATTGTCCTGCTGTCGGGAATAGATATCGAAGCAAGCCTTATTATAGGGGAAACCGAACCGTAATATTCGACGTTGACCGCTTCTATTAATCCCGTAGAAGCCCTTCCCGTCCTGATTTTTGCAAGTTCAGCTTTATAAGCCTCTATAGCATGGCTCATCTTTGTTTTTGTTTCATTGACAAATGCAGTTTCGTCCATGGCATAAGCTCCTAAATTAAATATTTGCCTTTGATATTATCGTTCCTATGGATTCCCCTTTGACCACTTTTAAAAGATTTCCTTTACCGAGCAGATTAAAAACGACTATAGGCAGAGCATTGTCCATGCATAAAGATATAGAAGTAGAATCCATAACTTTTAAATTTTTATTCAAAACGTCTATATATGAAAGCCTCTCGAATTTAACCGCCTCTCTGTTAATTAAAGGGTCTTCGGTATATACGCCGTCTATCTTCGTGGCTTTCAATATAACGTCCGCATGAATTTCCATTGCCCTCAACGATGCCGCTGTATCGGTAGTAAAGTATGGATTGCCGGTTCCCGCCGCAAAAATAACCACTCTTTTTTTTTCTAGATGGCGCAATGCCCTTCGGCGTATATAAGGTTCGGCAACCTGCTGCATAGCGATAGCCGTCTGAACTCTGGAAATTACGCCGTTATCTTCAAGGCTCGCCTGAAGGGCTAAGGCGTTTATGACAGTGGCAAGCATGCCCATATAATCGCCTTGCGTCCGTTCTATTCCTAAATCTTTGGAGGAGCTTCCGAATCCCCTGAAAATATTGCCGCCGCCTATAACTACGGCAATCTCGGCGCCTTCGGAAACGACGGATTTTATTTCCTGCGATACGAAATTGATTATCCCGGGATCTATCCCGCACTTGCTTTCTCCGGCAAGAGCTTCGCCGCTGACTTTTAAAAGTATCCTTTTATAGTTAAGACCCATCATTCACCAAGCTGATAACGAACAAACCTTTTTAAAATGATATTTTCGCCTAATTTAGCTATCTCGTTGTCTATAATAACTGCTATATTTTTAGACGGATCTTTTATAAAAGCCTGCTCTGCCAGACAAACTTCCTGAAAGTATTTTTCAAGTTTGCCTTCTATTATTTTTTCTTTTACAGCCTGAGGTTTATCCATATTAGCAAGCTGTTCTCTGTATATCTCTTTTTCCTTAGCTATAACTTCGGGCTGAACGGCATCTCTTTTTATATAAAGAGGGTTTGAAGCCGCAATATGCATGGCGATGTTTTTGGCAAGCTCCTGAAATTCGTTAGTTCTTGCCACAAAATCGGTTTCGCAGTTTATTTCTAAAAGAACGCCTATTCTTCCGCCCGCATGTATATAAGAATATATTAAACCTTCTTTAGCTTCTCTGCCGGCTTTTTTCTGCGCTTTTGCAAGCCCTTTTTTTCTAAGAATTTCCACCGCTTTTTCAAGATCGCCTCCGGTTTCTACAAGGACGTTTTTACAATCTACGAAACCTGCTCCGGTCATCTGGCGCAGACTTTTAACAAGTTCGGCGCTTATATTCTGTGCATTATCCAATTAATTTTTCCTCCCTGATATATAATATATATACTAAATAATATAATTTTGAATTTTGGCCTATTAATTATTCGGCTTAATATTACGCTTTTATTTAATTTTATATAGAAATATCTTCTTCCACGGTCGTTTCGGTATTTTCCGCCTGGGTCGAAACAGCTGCGGCAAAGGTTTCTTCGGTTATAACTCCTTCCGGCAGCGGCCGGCCTTTCCCTTTCCCCGTTTTTTCTTCATAAACTTTCCTGCCTTCGATAATGGCTTCGGACATAGCATTGAGAATAAGCTTTATTGCCCTGATAGCATCGTCGTTTCCCGGTATCATCCAATCCACTAATTCAGGATCGGCATTGGTATCCGCAATTCCTATGACCGGTATTTCAAGTCTTTTTGCTTCTTTTGCCGCTATTATTTCATGGTGTACATCGACTATAAAAACGGCATCCGGTATTTTATGCATATCCCTGAGACCGTTAAGAACTTTCTGGAGTTTAATTATTTCTTTTTCCATTCTGGCCATTTCTTTTTTTGTAAACCTGGAAAATTCTTCCGATTCTTTAAGGGATTCAAGCTCTTTCAATCTTTGTACGGAAAGTTTTATAGTGGAAAAGTTGGTGAGCATACCGCCGAGCCATCTTTCGTTGACATACGGCATACCGCATCTTTTGGCTTCTTCCACGACAATAGGATTTGCCTGTTTTTTAGTCCCTACTATAAGAATAGTTCCGCCTTCTTTTGCGATATCGAAAAGTTTTTCGTAGGCTGCAGCGATATACGGCAGGGCTTTTTGGAGGTCAACTATATGAACTCCGTTTCTTGCCCCGTAAATATAAGGCTTCATCTTGGGATTCCATCTTTTTGTCTGGTGTCCGAAATGGACGCCGGCTTCCAACAACTGCTTAATCGATAAATTGAACGGCATTTTTAGTCTCCTTTTGCGCTTTTTTCTCTCCGGCTACGCAAAACGCTTCAAGCGCAAATCAATAACCGGATACGATTTTGGTTAAAGTTAAATTAATTTTAAATCAACATATTCTTTTATCATTTTTAGGCTTTTTTTGCAAGAAGAAATTTTGCATAATCAAATTTGTGACGGGGACAGAATTCAATTCTGTCACCGTATTATATCAGCAGCTTAAATATAAAATTAAAGATGCTATTGTAGCCGTTAACCGAGATGCGTTTTAGTTCGAAAGAGTTGTCTCCTGCTTCTATTTTGCCGTTTACCGTAGTAAAGGCGGCCGCATAACCGGCATTTTTAACGGCTCTCATGACGTTAGCGTTATAAGCGCCGAAAGGATATGAGAAAAATTCCACTGCAGAGCCTGTAATATTTTCCAGATAGGCTTTAGAAGCTATAAGTTCGCCTATCATAACACCTTCTTCGAGCATGTCTAAATAATAATGGTTTATGCCGTGCGAACCTATAAAAAAACCGTTCTTAAACATTTCTTTTATTTCATTTTTATTTAAAAAATTTTCCTTAACTCTTTCTCTTTCGTCGGAAACCGCGTTTTTTTTTCCTATAAAACCGCTGCTTATAAATATCATAGAAGTAAAACCGGCGGATTTTAATATCGGATAAGCGTTAAGATAATTATTTTCGTATCCGTCGTCGAAAGTTATAAGAATCGGTTTTTTTACGGAAAGTTTATGCCCTTTTATAAAAGATAGGATTTCTTTTGGATTTATAGTTTCATAACCTAAAAATTTAAGGAGGGTTACCTGTCTTTTAAACTGCCCCGGCGTTACGTACAAACCTTTAAATACCGCGTCTTTTTTTGGATAGTCTATTTTATGGTAGTATAAAACGGGAATTTTCATGATATAAACCCGCTAACTTCTGTATGACGCGTTTATATCTATATATTCATGGGTAAGATTGCAAGTCAAAACTGAATGCTTTTTATTTCCGGATTTTAAGTCTATTTCTACGTCTATTTCTCTGGGAGACAGTATGGTTTTCTCAATATCTTTCGTCAATTTTTTAGAAGCCGTAGAATTTTCTACTATAATTTTTCCGTTTATATAAATATCTATATTTTCAGCTTTGATAGGAACTCCGGCTCTTCCTACCGCCGCCATTATTCTGCCCCAGTTTAAATCTTCGCCCGTTATCATCGTTTTAAAAAGCGGCGAGTTTGCCACGGTTAACGCGGTTTTCTTTGCGCCTGCTTCAGCAGAGGCATTGACGACGGTTACTTTAATAAACTTAGTCGCCCCTTCTCCGTCGATAACTATCATCTTGGCAAGTTCGTAACATACTTCAAACAGAGAGTCTTTCACTATTTGATAGTTATTGCGGCATTGCTTGGATTCAGCTTTGTCTTCGGTTAAATCAATTAGCGGACTATCCGAAGCAGGATAAAAAAACGCTGCAGTATCGTTAGTCGAGGTATCACCGTCAACGGTAATAGAATTAAAAGATGCGCCGACGCATTCTTTAAACATTTTATCGGCGGTTTCTTTTTTTATCGGAACATCGGTAAATATAAAAGCCAGCATGGTAGCCATATCCGGCATAATCATACCCGACCCTTTAGCTGCGCCATTAATTCGATATCTCCTGCCGTCTATCGAAAAACTCTTAACGGCCGTCTTTGGAAACGTATCAGTAGTCATAATAGCTTTGGTAAAATTATCGAAGCCTTCTTCATCGGCAGAATTTACCAAGTCCGGAATTGCCCGCTCGATAAGAGAAACGTTAAGCCTTTCGCCGATTACGCCGGTAGAACACGTAAAAACAGAATTTTCATCAATGCCTGCTTCTTTTGCCAGCGATTTAACTACCTTCAGAGCGTCTTCCATGCCTTGCTTGCCGTTGCATGCATTGGCATTTCCGGAATTCACTATTAACGCTTTTATAATATTTTTGGAATTTTTTTTAGATATTACTACCGGCGCCGCCTTAACTTTATTTTTAGTAAAAACGGCGCTGACCCTGAGCGGAAATTTAGAAATCATTAATCCCAAATCTAAATCTTTATTTTTTTTAAGTCCGCAGGCTTTGCCGGCAAATAAAAAATTATTCATTTTTTCCATGGCAATTTTTATATTTTTTACCGCTGCCGCAGGGGCAGGGTTCGTTTCTTCCTATTTTTTTCGGTTTGACTATCGGTTTTTGTTTTTCTTCCGACCCTTGATTCATTTCGTTATGCGTCAATACTATGTTGTCGGAAAGCAGTCCTGCACCTTCTATAATATCTTCGGCGTTAATACCGTCTTCAAACTGAACCGCGATTATCGAGTTCAGAGCTTCTTCTTTCATTCTAAACTGCATATTTATAAACAAAGAGTATGCTTCTTTTTGATACTCGATAAGAGGATTCACCTGAGCGTAGCCTCTCAGCCCTATGCCTTCTTTGAGCGCGTCTAAAGAAGTCAAGGCGTCTTTCCATAAACTGTCGACCGCCTGAAGATAAAGAGCTTTCAGTATATCTAATTTTTGGTCTTCCGGAAAAGACTCAATCTTTGCATCTATATTTTTTTTAATTAAATCCGTAATCGAATTAAAAAACCCGATTCTCGGCATTTTCTTAAATAAATTTATAAGCGCGGTTTTCTTATCTTCCCCGGATGCGTATCCGGAACTTTCGCCGATAATTCCGGTATTTAAACTCAAATTATTAACGGCTGCCGCATCGATAGACAGGCTGGCTTTTAATATTTCCAGAAGCCCTTCTATATCCCAATTTTCGCTATGCGTTTTTTCCGGAACGTAGGTTTCAAAATAGGATTCGAGCAGAGATTCGACGTCAAACGCTATATCTTCTTTTATTTCGGATATATCGCATATCTGGAGTATTCTTTTTCTATACGAATATATAAGCTCCCTCTGTTTATTCATAACGTTGTCGTAATCTATAAGATTTTTTCTGATATCGAAATTATGGCCTTCGACTTTTTTCTGCGCATTTTCTATCGCCTTGGAAATCATGCCGTGTTCAATAGCCTGCCCGTCTCTAAGACCGAGTTTTTCTAAGAACGGCGCAAGTCTTTCGGAACCGAATATTCTCATGAGATCGTCTTCCAAGGATACGTAAAACCTTGAAGATCCTACATCGCCCTGTCTGCCCGACCTTCCCCTTAGCTGGTTGTCTATACGCCTGGATTCATGTCTTTCCGTTCCTATAACGTGAAGACCGCCGAGGTCTTTAACTCCCTCCCCGAGAACTATATCGGTTCCTCTTCCCGCCATATTCGTAGAAATAGTAACGGATTTTTTCTGCCCCGCATTTGCGATAATCTGCGCTTCTTTAGCATTATTTTTTGCGTTGAGGACGGAATGGGGTATTCCTTTTTTCTTTAAAATGCCGCTAAGCCTTTCCGATTTTTCTACCGAAACAGTTCCTACGAGAACGGGCTGGCCGGTTTTATATTTTTCCGCAATCTCGTCTGCTACGGCATTAAATTTTTCCGCTTCCGTTGCATAGACCAAATCGGCATGGTCTTTTCTCGCCATAGGTTTATTGGTAGGAATAACGACGACGTCTAAGTTGTATATTTTTTTAAACTCTTCGGCTTCGGTATCGGCGGTTCCCGTCATACCGGCTAATTTATTATACATCCTGAAAAAATTCTGAAAAGTAACGGTAGCAAGCGTCTGATTTTCGCCTTCTACTTTAAGATGCTCTTTTGCCTCTAACGCCTGATGCAGTCCTTCTCCGTAACGTCTTCCGTTCATAACGCGCCCGGTAAATTCATCGACTATGACCACCTGATTATCCTGAATTAAATAATCCACGTCGTTGAAATAGCAGGCATGCGCCCTGAGGGACTGATTTACGGCATGCAGTAAATCTAAGTGCCTCGGGTCGTAAATGTTTTTTATTTTTAAAGCATTTTCTACTTTTTCTATGCCTTCTTCCGTCATTATAGCCGTTTTTAATTTCTCGTCGACGGTAAAATCTTCATCCTTAACGAGTTTGCGTACGGCGTTATCGGCTTTATAATATAATTCGGTCGTTTCTTCGGATTCGCCGGAAATAATGAGCGGCGTTCTCGCTTCGTCTATAAGAACGGAATCGACTTCGTCTATTATGGCGTAATTAAGCTCTCTCTGAACGTAATCTTCTAAGGAGTATTTCATATTATCCCTGAGGTAATCGAAACCGAATTCGTTGTTGGTGCCGTATGTTACGTCGCAATTATAAGCTTTTTTCCTTGCTTCGTCGTCCATATCGTTGGTGATAACCCCGACCGAAAGACCCAGCAGATTATATGCCTTGCCCATCCACTCGGCGTCTCTTTTGGCAAGATAGTCGTTAACGGTTATAATATGCACGCCTCTTCCGGTCAAGCTGTTTAAATATGCGGGCATAACCGCGACGAGGGTTTTTCCTTCGCCCGTCGCCATTTCGGCTATTTTTCCGGAATGCAAAACCGCGGCGCCTATCAGCTGAACGTCGAATGCTCTAAGTCCGAGAGCGCGCCTTATTCCTTCTCTTGCGACCGCAAAAGCTAACGGCATAATTTCTTCGAGCTTCTTATCCTGTTCCGAAGGAGCGAGGTCTTTTAATTCATCTTTTAACTTAAGCGTAATACCCTTTATTTCATCATCGCCTATACCTGAATATTGAGATTCTAAAGAGTTAATCTTTTCTACTAAAGGCTTTAATCTGGCAATCTCCCTCTGGTTGCTTGTTCCAAAAATGCTTTTTAATATTTTCATTACCAAAGTAAATGTTCCCCCGTTTTTTATTTTCCAGAAACCTGAATATTTTCAAACAATATAGAAGGCGAGCCGGCCGAACCGAAAAAACGCAGGTCGTTCGCTATTTTAGATATGCCGTTAAATAACTGCATAATATTTCCGCTTACCGCTATTCCTTTTACCGGAAAATCTATTTTCCCGTTTTTAACGAAAAATCCTGCGGCTCCCAGCGAAAACTCCCCTGTATAAGGTTTTGCCATATGAAGACCCATAAGTTCGGTTATATAAAGTCCTTCTTTTATAGAGCTTATTATATCTAAAATATTAGTTTCGCCGTTTTTTATAAAAAAATTAGTAGAGCCTACGTCCGGCGGAAGGGTAAACGAACGCCCGGCTGAATTTCCGGAAGACTTTACTCCGTATATTTTTCCGTATCTAACATCGTAAAGATAGGAATTTATAGTGCCGGAGGAGCATAAAACTTTTGTTTTCATCTTTACGCCTTCTCTGTCGAACATGTCGGTTAGCGCGCCGCCGTACAAAAGACCGTCGTCTATAATGTCTAATTTGTCGGAAAATATTTTCTTGCCTATTTTACCTTCCAATAATGATTTCTTTTTATAAACGCTGTCCGCGTAAAATGACTGTTTCAGTATTCCGAGAATTTCGGAAGACGTATAGTTGTCAAAAACAACCGGGTAATTTCCGCTTGATACCGTTCTTGCTCCAAGCTGATCAACGCCTTTTTTAGCGGCATTCATAGCGGCTTTTTTAAACTTCAGGGTGCTGAAACCGTGGGAAAAATCAAAATCAAAGCCGGAACCGGTATCTTCGCCGTTCCGCGATGCAACGGACAAAAATATCTCGTAAAAAGTTTTTACGGAAGAAACGTCTATTCCTTTTGAATTACAAAATCTTTTATTGATTAGCGTCTCGGAATAAGACGGCTTATCTACTTTATATATTTTTTTGTCGTATGAATAAGCCGTTTCTTCCATCTCAAGCAGTAAAGACTTTTTTTTATCGATATCTATATCTTTGCCGTCTTCGGAATAAACGCCTAATTTTTCCGGAGTATATATATCTTTGCCGCCGTTATAATAGTCTTCTTTTTCCGCAAATTCGGCAAATTCGTCCGCCTCCATATATTTTAAAAGCGAGTAAGCTCCGTCTAAAGCATTTAAAATTTTATCGCTCTCTAATCCAAGGCAATAGGAAAAACTCATCTTCTTTTTGTCTAAAAGCCTTATATTTAAGCCGTCGGTTTCCGCATTTACGTAGTTAGAAATACCGCCGTCCTCCGATTCCATTTTGAGGACTTTTGAATTAAACATATAAAGCTCGAACTCTATGCCTTTATTTTTACAATAATCGCCGGTAATTGAAACGGCGGAATCAAAAAGCGGACTTCCGCCTTCGGCGCCGCTCTGCAATTCTCCGTCCGTGATTTTTTTATTTACGTCAGCCATATATTTATTATTTCCCTTATTTTTTTTAACGGTTAATTTGAAATTATGTTTTACCCGACCGTCTTCCGTTAGTTTAATTTTAATATGCGCGGTTATTATTTCACCGGATGCTATTTGTTGTTTATGCGGGATATTATATCCGCGGCGACTTCTTCTATAGATTTATCGGTAATATCTATAATATATGCGTTTAATTTAGCGTATATAGACATTGAATGGGCAAGTTCTTTTTCTATAGATTCTTTCGATACGTAATCCTGTGAAAGACCCAGTCCCATCCTTTTCAACCTTTCTTTTCTTAAATTTGAAATTCTTCCGGCGTCGGAAATCAAACCGAATATTTTGCTCCTTGGAACTTTAAATACCGTATCGTCTATAATCTGAGAATCTATTATGGGAATATTAGCCGCTTTAAATCCTCTTTGGGCAAGAAAAAGACAAAGCGGGGTCTTGGACGTTCTAGATATACCCAGTATAAGGGCATCCGCTTCCAAAACTTCGTCTATCCTCTGTCCGTCGTCGTGTTTAACGGCATATTCCAAGGCATCTATTCTTTTAAAATACTCGTCGTTAACCCTGTGAATTAAACCGGGCTTTCTTTCGGGAGAAAGATTAAGGATATTCGCTATAGAATTAAGTACCGGGCCTATTATATCGATACTAACGATGCCTTTTTCCGCAGATTCCTGAAGCATAATATTTCTCAACCCGTCTTTAACTAAAGTGAAAATAACCAATGCTTTTTTTTCTGCGGCTTCCGTTATTATTTCCCTTAACTTCAATTCCGAATCTATCAATAAGAAACGTTTAAGGCGAACCTCAGGAATAGAAAACTGCGATATAGCCGCCCTTGCAACTTTTTCCGCGGTTTCGCCGGTAGAATCGGATACTACGAAGACATGAAAATTTTTATCGTTCATTGTTCCGCCTAATAAAAAAATATTATAATTTAATTTATATATGGGTTTTTAATCCCATTTTTTTCCATAAAAGCATTCCGCCTTTAAGGTTGTGAACCTTATTAAACCCGTGCCTTTTGAGCATAGTGCATGCGGAATAGCTCCTGGCGCCGCTGTGGCATACCGCAATTATATCTTTATCTTTATGATTCTCTAGTTCTTGAATTTTGAGCGGCAAAAGCCTTATGGGAATCAAGCGAGAATTTTCTATATGCCCCAAATTTCCGTTATATTCATTCGGTTCTCTTACGTCTATTACCAGCGTATTTTTACTTTCTTTATCTTCCGATAATTTTTTAAATGCCTCATCGGGAGTTATCTGGCTGACATCGCCAAACAATCCTTCTCTTTTAAAAATATTAAACATCTCTTTTTTTATTCCCCCCTTTTATAATTTACGTCCTCATTATTATAATATATAGTTTACGGTTTGTCTATATTTTCAACATTACGGCTGTTTCGTCGCAATCCGGAAATTTTACGCAGTTTATACAGTCGCTCCATATCTTATGGGGCAGTTCCGACTTGTCTATAACGTTAAAACCGGATTTTTGAAAAAATTGCGGTTTGTAAGTTAAGGCAAATATATTGGTTATTTTAAAAAATTTAGCCTCTTCTATGCATTTTTTTATAAGTTCCGTCCCGATAAGTTTCCTTGTATAAGGCCTTTTTACGGCTAACGATCTGATTTCCGCCAGATTTTCCCATACGATGGCAAGCGCGCATGCCCCTATAACTTCAGGTTCGCAGCCAGAAGAGCCTTTTTCGCTATAATTTCCGTTTAAATTTTCATTGCCGGTTTCGGTTTCGCATTCTATCTCGGCAATATAAAAATCTCTAAGATGAGTATATATATCGCTCATTGAACGCGGAAGCATCTCGCCGGCTTTTGAATATTCCGAAAAAAGTTTATAAAGCGATTTAACGTCGCACATAAGCGCTTTTCTCAGGACTACTTTTACGGTTTTAACGCCTTTGCCGGCAACGCCTTCTTTATCTATTTTTTTGTTTTTACCGCGCCCGCCTTTGCTTTTAACGGTTAGGACTTCTTCCGCTTCGGTCTCCATCTCTATTTCTATTTCGGTAGGATAAAAAATAGCCCCTCCGCCTTTTTCATATCTTTGTCTGCCTGTTTTATACATATCTTTTTATTTAGAACCGCCCCCTGTTTTTTAAAATTTCCTCGGCATGCATTAAAGCCGCTTCTCCTTTTGAATCGCCCGACAGCATTCTTGCCGTTTCGGTTATTCTCTCTCTTGCGTTAAGCTCTTTTATTCTCGTATATGTTTTTCCGCTTATTACTTCTTTATAAACAAAAAAATGCCTGTCGGCGAACGAAGATACCTGAGCGAGGTGCGTTATAAGTATTATCTGATTTGCTTCAGATATAGATTTAAGCGCCGAACCTACAAAATTAGCTACGCCGCCGCCGATTCCGGCATCGATTTCGTCGAAAATAAAGGTTGCCGTATCTTTTCTTTTATTTAAAATTTTTAAAATACATAAACTTATGCGTGAAAGTTCGCCTCCCGAAGCAACTTTGGAGAGCGCCCTAGGTTCTTCTCCCGGATTTGCGGAAAACATAAAAATGCAGTCGTCCAATCCGGTTTCCGAAAAACTTTTCTCAGAATCGGTTTTAACTATATTTATTTTAAAAACAGGTTTAATTTTCAAAAACAACAGTTCTTTTTCTATTTGTTTTTCCAGAATAGATGCGGATTTTATTCTTCTTTCATGCAATTCTTCGGACACCCTCAAAAAATTTTCTTTAAGCTTTTCATATTCGCCGTCTATTTCGGAAATTCTTCTTTCAAGCTCCTCAATCCCGCCTAATTCCTGTTTTGCTTCATCGTATAGATTGAGAAGTTCTTCTAAACCGGAAACGTTATATTTATTTTCTATACCTATAACGGCATCTATTTTAAAGCGTATTTCGTTAAGTTTTTCTTCGTCGAATTCTAAAGCGGAATACTTTTCTAAAAATAAAAGAATATCTTCCACCTCTATTTTTGCCGTTTCGGCGTTTTTTAAGCCTTCCGTTTTTTTAAAAGCTGAATCTAATTCCGACAGTTTTGAAAGGTTGGAAATTAATAAAGCCAGATGCTTTAAAATCCCGTATTCATCGCCGTCTATTAAATCTATGGAGTTTAAAATAAGTTCTTTTATAACGTTGGCGTTTTCTAACTTTTTCAGTTCTTGTTTTAAAATTTCTTCTTCGTCTGCGGATTTAATATTTAAATTTTCGACGTCGTTTACTATGTAAGAATTTAAGGTTTTTATGCGCGATATGCCGTCTATTTTTTTTGTTATTTCTTCTTTTTCCGATAATATTTTTTTGATTTCGTTATAAATCTTCTTAGTTTCTTTCAGCAAAGTTTCGCTGCCGGAGAAATCGTCCAAAAAAGCAAGCTGGCTTGCAGGGTCTATTAAAAATCTCCTGTCGTTCTGCCCGAATATTTTTAACAAATTTTCGCCGAATTTTTCTATCAAGTTTTTATTTATCGGCTCGCCGTTTATAAAATATCTGCTTTTACCGCTTTCCGTAAGCGCCCTTTTAAGGTTCAAATCGTCGGAACTTTCTAAGTCTATTAATCCTTCAACGTCTGATTCCGCAAATATCCCCTTTAAACCGTCCTTTACGGACGCGTTTAAACCGAATACCGCCGTAACGTAACCTTCTTTTTCTCCAGTCCTTATAACGTCCAATCCTTTAGTTTTACCGAACAAAAAATTCAGGGATTCGATTATTATGCTTTTTCCGGCTCCGGTTTCTCCGCTCAGCACGTTAAGGCCGCTGCAAAAATCTATTTCTAAAAAATCTATAGTGGCAAAATTTTTTATTTTTATAGTTTTTAACAATTTTTTAAACCCTATTCAAATTTGTAACGGCGTCAGAATTGAATTCTGACGCCGTATCTATAGATCACCAGTTTAATTTTGTCCTTAATATATTCCAGTAATCGTTATCTAATGCCGAAGAAAGGTAAACCTTAGAAGGATGTTTTTTAATTATTATCTCGTCGTCGTTATTAAGTTTTAAACCGTCTCTTCCGTCGGCGGAAATAAAAATATTTCTTTCCTGCGGCATAATTATTATTTTAAGTTCACAAGGATTTATTATTATAGGCCTGTTAGAGAGCGTATGGGGACATATAGGGGTTATAATAAAAGCGTTCATGTCCGGCTGTACTATAGGTCCTCCTGCAGACAAAGAATACGCGGTAGAACCTGTAGGAGTGGCGATAATAAGTCCGTCTGCCCTGTAATCGTTTAATCTTAAACCGTTTACTAAAACGGTTAAATTAATAACCCTGGCATGAATACTTTTTTCTCTTGCGATAGCCGCTTCGTTTAACGCGACTAATTTTTCGATAGATTTGCCTTTCCTGAATACTTCGATGTCGATAGCCATTCTCGGTATAAATTCTAAAGTTCCGTCTAAAAATCTTTCTATAGCGTCTTTCTTTTTTCTCTCAGGAACTTCTACCAAGAAACCAAGCGTGCCGAAATCTATTCCTATAACCGGTACTTCGGAAAGTTTAGGAAAAATCTTTCCAAGCGTAATTAAAAGAGTTCCGTCTCCTCCGCAGACTACTACAAGTCCGACATTTTTAGTGTCGGAACTTTTAATATCCATACTGGGCTTAACTGTCGCTTCTATGCCGTTCTTTTTAAAAAGTCCGCATACATATTCTGCG
This sequence comes from bacterium, assembly GCA_021795355.1. Classification (GTDB taxonomy): domain Bacteria; phylum SZUA-79; class SZUA-79; order Acidulodesulfobacterales; family Acidulodesulfobacteraceae; genus Acidulodesulfobacterium_A. Next base: position 38,747 of record JAJYPL010000002.1, read on the forward strand.
GACTTTAACGCGGCTTCGGCGTCTTTTTTGTAAGAGACCAGAACCCTCTTAATATTTTTATTGAAATCGGATGAAAACATTAAATTATCGTGATACTAATGCTTATGAAGAGCTTTCGTTTCATTGAGCAATCCGCCTTCTTTTATTATTTTAACCTGCCTGTCGGTTAAATTATACTTAAACTTATATTCGGCGTTTTCCCGGCTTTTATTTATAAAAGTAACCGGTTTACGCTCGTTTAATTCTTTTAAAATATTCGGAGCGATAAGTTCGTCTCCCTGTTTTATTTTATCATAATCGGCAGGGTTTTCAAATATAAGGGGCAATATCCCGAAATTTATCAGATTTGCAAAATGTATTCTGGCAAAAGATTTGGCTATTACGGATTTAACTCCAAGATACATAGGCGCAAGCGCCGCATGCTCCCTGCTCGAACCCTGTCCGTAATTTTCGCCGCCTATTACGAAACCGCCTTTCTCCTTTAAGGCTCTTTCCGAAAAAGCCGGGTCCACCGTTTCAAATACATATTTAGATATCGCCGGTATATTTGAGCGAAGCGGAAGAATTTTAGAACCTGCCGGCATTATATGGTCGGTGGTTATATTATCTCCCACCTTGAGAAGAACCTTTCCCGACATGGATTCCGCAAGTTTCTGCTGAACGGGAAGGGGCTGAATATTCGGTCCCCTGTAAACTTCGACCTCTTCCGGCTTAGTCGAAGGCTGAAGTATCATTGAATCGTCTATATCGAATTTTTCCGGCATTTTAATTTCAGGAGCCTTTCCAAGAGTTCTCGGGTCGGTAATATAGCCGGTAAGAGCCGAAGCAGCCGCAGTCTGCGGCGAAACAAGATAAATTTTTGCATCCTTAGTTCCGCTTCTGCCTTCGAAATTACGGTTAAAAGTCCTTAAAGAAACTGCGCCGGAACGCGGAGCCTGCCCCATGCCTATGCATGGTCCGCAAGTCGATTCCAGTATCCTCGCTCCTGAAGCTATCAAATCCGCAAGAGCTCCGTTTTTTGCAATCATCTCAAAGACCTGCTTGGAGCCGGGTGAAATAACAAGACTGACGTCCGGATGCACTTTTTTGCCTTTCAGTATGCCGGCTACGGTCATTAAGTCGGCATAAGACGAATTAGTGCAGCTTCCTATGGCGGATTGATCCGCCTTTACGTCTTTTAATTCGCTTACTTTTACTACCTGGTCCGGCATGTGCGGTTTTGCCGCAAGCGGTTCAAGAGAATTTAAATCAATTTCTATAACCTCGTCGTAAACGGCATCTTCGTCTGCGGAAAGAGGCGTATAATCCTGAATTCTTCCTTCGGCTTTTAAAAATTCCATAGTCTTTTCGTCGCTTGGAAAAACGGATGTAGTCGCTCCGAGTTCGGCGCCCATATTAGTAATAACGGCTCTTTCCGGAACGCTCAGCGTTTTTACGCCTTCGCCTCCGTATTCAAAAATTCTGCCTACGCCGCCTTTAACGGTCAGCCTTCTTAAAAGCTCTAAAATAACGTCTTTTGCCGAAACCCAATCCTGCAGTTTTCCGGAAAGCTTAACTAGAACGACTTTGGGAACGTTCATATAAAACGCTCCGCCGCCCATTGCAACGGCAACGTCGAGTCCGCCTGCGCCTATAGCTATCATTCCTACTCCTCCGGCAGTCGGCGTATGGCTGTCGGAACCTAGAAGCGTCTTTCCCGGAATACCGAATCTTTCCAAATTAACCTGATGACATATTCCGTTTCCGGCTTTAGAATAAAATATTCCGTATTTTGCCGCTATCGTCTGCAAAAACCTGTGATCGTCGGCATTTTCAAAACCGGTTTGAAGAGTGTTATGGTCTATATAGCTGACCGACAAATCGGTTTTTACCCTAGGCACGCCTATTGCTTCAAACTGCAGATATGCCATAGTTCCGGTAGCGTCCTGCGTAAGCGTCCTGTCGATTTTTAACGCAATTTCTTCTCCCTGTTTCAAATTTCCGCCGGCAAGATGCGAGCCTAAAATTTTGTAAGTTAAACTCTGTCCCATAAATTAAATTTCTCCCGATTTATATTATTTATATTAATTTTTAATTGAATAATTTTAATATATTTTTTTAATAAAGTAAAATGATAATAAAGCCTTATAATCCGGCAGATATTAAATGCGTTTACTATTTAAAAAAACGGCGAAGCCGTCTTTATCGGAGGGGGATAAACAGCGTAAATAAAATATTATTTAATAATGTCATAATAAAGATCTTCATAAACTTTTGCGGAATCTTCCCATCCAAAATGTTTATTGGCGGAATTAATAACGATATCGCTCCATTCACGGTCCCCGCCTTTTTTTTTGCCGGCGGCTCTGCGACTTTCTTCGCCGCCTATTCCCGATGCATAAATATTATACAGCGACTTAAGAGCCCATGCAATTCCGTTAGAATCGGTATATTTAACAAGTATTCCGGATGGATTCTTCGCATTCGGATTTGCAATATCGGAAACGGTATCATGAAGGCCGCCGGTATCGCCCGCCGCTATAACACAACCGTATCTCATGGCTATCATCTGCGATAATCCGCAAGGCTCGAACTTTGAAGGCATCACAAAAATATCGGATGCGGCATATATTTTATGGGAAAGAGCTTCGTCATATTTACCGGTCTGCGCAAAAACCTTGTCTTTGAAAACTTCCGCAAGGTAATTTGCCTTGCCTTCTATATAATCTTTGCCGCTTCCAAGTATAACGACTTGAAACGGAAAATCGTTCCAGTTAAAAAGTGCGTCTAAAAATTCGTTTATGCCTTTTTCCTCGGTAAGCCTGCTTACTACCCCTATAAGAGGAAGTGTTTTACCGTCTTTATCCTTTTTTAAGGGCAAAGAAATTTCCGAAAAAAGAACCTTTTTATTGTTTAATTTAAATTTTTCCCATTCGCCGTAATCTTTAATTCCGTATCCGTCGTTTTTAATATTTAAATTATAACTTATAAATCTGTCGGTTTTCGGATTCCAGTAATCTAAATCTATACCGTTAAGTATCCCTCTTAGCCGTCCCGCATTGCGAAGATTTTTCAGCTCGCCGTCAAGCCCGAAGCCGAATCTGCTGTCCGTTATTTCTTGCGCATAAGTCGGGCTTACCGTAGTAACTATATCGGAAAGTTTAATCCCGCCTTTTAGGCTGTTTATAGTTCCGAAGTGTTCGTAAGCATCGGAGGAATTATATTTAAAATCGAGGCCTATATCGTAAAAATCGTCCATGCCGTAAACCCCTTGATAACCCAGGTTATGTATCGTAAACGCTATAGCCGGCCTTAATCCGTTTGCGCTTATGCGCCTGCTCAATTTAGCGCTTAAAATACCTTCGGCGGAACTGTTTAAGTTTACCGAAACTTTTTTATCTCCGAGCGTCTGCCTTATGACGGCGGGAACAAATCCTCCCGACCAGTCGTGAGCATGAACGACCAACGGTATTCCAAGAATTTTCATTGCGTATGCCGTTCCGTGAGCAAGCATTGCATAACGCCACAGGTTGTCTTTATATGCGCAAACCCCTCCGTGCGTACCGTAAACTTCCTCCCTGTTAAAAAAATGATTCTGCTCTATAAGAACGACGGGAATATCTCCCATGGCAAAACCGGTTTTAATTCCAAACTCAAAAGGAATTTCCCCGAAATTTACTCTGCCTGCGGGATAAGTTTCCCTTATATCTAATAAATTTTTGGGAATTATATTTTTGTAATACGGAATTACCACCCGCACGTTAATGCCCGCCCTCGACAAAAATTTAGGAAGGCTGCCCATTACGTCGCCGAGACCTCCCGCTTTTACCAAAGGAGACATTTCCGCTCCGACAAACCATATTTCGTTATTAAATTCGCTCATTTTTTAACCCGCTTTATTTGCATGCTTTTTTAATACGGTGACAGAATTCAATTCTGTCACCGTCACAAATCGATATAACAAAAGAAACATCTAAATATTTTCTATTACAGGATTAAGGTTAATTTATTTTTTCTGCGCCTATAGATATTATACTACGAAAATCTTCTTCCGCATTTAAATTAAAATTATATCTTAACTCTATACCCTGAAAAATCCTTTCGTATCCGCTTTCGGAAAGCGACATAGTAGTCAAAGGTTTAAATACGGCATCGTAATTTTTTAAAAAATTAGAGTCCGTCCGCTCTTTCAGCGTTATTTTTCCGCCCCAAAAAGAATCTTTTAAATATATAAAATTATCGCATCCTGCCGCATTGGTTTTTCTAATGTTATCATTAATTCCTCTTACGTCCCCTTCAATATCTGCGCTGACTGCAGGACCGCCGCCCCCCGGGAATGCAAACCTGAAAACGGCTTCTAAATTTCCGGAAATCTTTAGCCTTGATTTTATAAAAAAAGATACAGACTCGTCTATCTTTATGTTTAGTTCTAAAATTTCATCGGCTATGCCTTCCGCTTTTATATCCGTTAAATTATTTAAATTATTATTGCGTCCGGCTTCGCCGCCGCCGTTAATAACGGGATATGCTTTGGTTTCTATGAGTATATAATTTTTACCGTTATTTTCGCATATATTTTTTATGTCCGTACCGGAAAAGCAAAGAGGCTTATTTTCAAATAAAATTTCAAAAGGAGGAAGAATGCCTTTACGCATTAAAAGATCTTTTTCCGATAAATCGGAGGGGTATTTAGTTTCGTCATGTATCGTTTTAGGCGGCTCGTCCTCTGAACCGCTTTTATCTTTTATATCGTTAACCGCGCTTTCTTCTTTTGCGCTTTTTTCTTTTATTTTTAAAATGTCGTATTCTTCATGCAGGCAGAATACGTCGCCGAGAGAATGAATCAAGCCTTTCCCTATATAATCTAACGCAGAAAAAGAAGCCGACGAAGGCTTATAAATTATGCACCATAAATCGTTTGAAAGCAAAAACTCTTTTTCTCCGTCAGAATCAAAATCAAAGCATTCTATCTCTATTTTTTCGTTAACGGCATCTTTATAAAAAACGTAGGAGGATAACAGCGCATTATGTACCGCCCTTCTTAAATGAGGCAGATAAATGCCGCCGAATACTCCGTGCCAGTAAGCATCGTTAGCCTGAGATTTAAGAAGTTCTGCGGCGGCTTCGTTAAGATTTTTACCGTAAGTTTCTTGAATATAATCTATTTTTAGGCTTAAATTAAGCATTCTTTTATGCTGGAGATTAGATTCCGGATATCTGGTTAAAAAATTATGCCATATGCCGGAACTTAAAGGAGCGGAAGGATCCAGCGATTTTATTTTTTCGCAGGCATCTCTCGTTTCCGGAGGCAGAGTCCATTCTCCCATTTCCCTGTAACTTGAAATAGGCAGATATACCTGATTTCTTTTTTCGGCATTACGCAATAAATTCGAAGGAAGTTCGAAAATTATGTCCGAATAAGGACTGTTTTCGTCTTTTGAACAGGCTTTATCGATAAAATTTTCCAACCAGCCTTTGTTCCCTTCTTTTCCGTAAACCCAGTCGAAAGTATCCGGCCAGCCGCCCATTTTTTCGCCGTCGTCGAACATAACGGACAAATTGGAACGTCTTCCGTTCATGTATAATATCTCGTTTAAAGACTCGGACGGTTCCGCAAAAGGTATCTTATATCTTAATCTTTCATGTATAGGAAAAATATCGAAATATTCGCCGCCGTATTCGGTTCTAAAAACTGAGTCTATGCGGTCAGGAGAAATACCGGCCTGGAAAAATTGAAAGTCGTCCAAAAAAGCATAATTTAATCCTGCCGATTTTAAGTCTTTAATTATATCGGGCTGCCAAATCCTTTCCGTTATCCATGCGCCTGAAGGATATACCCCGAAAAGCCTTTTTATAGCCGCATTAAGCATTTCAAGCTGTTTCAATCTGTCTTTCGGCGGAATCATGGCAAGAATCGGTTCGTAATATCCGCCGCCTATAAACTCTATTAATCCGGCATTTACGCCTTCGGCTATTATTTTGATTAACCCGGGATCGTTTTCTTCCCACCATTCTAAAAGTACGCCTGAAGCATGCAGGCAAAATTTTACGTTAAGCCCGAAAAGAGTTCTGATAAGGGGCGAGTAAGATTTTTGATGGACTTCTTTAAAAACGAAATCAAAATTGCCTACCGGTTGATGACAATGAAATCCTAAGATAAATTTAGTCATATAGTTAAAATTTACAGATCTCCGCCTCTTTTCATTATTCCGCCCTTTTCGGCAATAAGATTTTTTGTGGAAGACAGAGATTCATACAGTAAATCAGGCACTTTTTTGCCGGCTTTTACGTAAATATTTTTTAAAAAATCCCTGAAAATTTTTTCCATAGAAGACTGCGAAAATAAAGGGCTGTCGGGACCAAGCCACCAGAACCAGTCTGAGCCTTCTGCGGACATAAGATTCTTTAAAGCCTCTTCTAAATCCGTTTTGTTAATCTTTCCCTCTTGAATAGAATCTATCAGGACGTTTTTTGCGTCGTTAAGCATAGACCAAGCTTTATTTTTCTGTTCTTCGCCGACCCACATTCTTAAATTTCCGTTTACCCACGAACCAGGCACGATATAGTCGAGCTTCATACAGGCGCCGTCGTTTTCATTGCATAAGCCGGCGGCTTCGCTTAACAGAAGAGGCGTAATTTTAACGGACGAAGATATCAAAGAATAAAGGTCGTTTAAAAAATAAAAACCGTTTTCGTAATAGTATTCCCAAGGATTTTCGCCGTCCAATATAATAGAAACCACGGCGCCTTTATCAAAATCGTCTATAGAGTTAAGTTTATCGACAAGATTATTTGCCGCATCGTCTCCTCTCCATTTAGAATATGTAAAGCCTATCAAGTCGGAAAGCCCCGAATCCCTAAATAGCATCTTGACGCCGGTATCTTTCCATCTGTATACCCTGTATAAAGGTATAATATTTTTCCCTTGCGAAAAAACAGGTTTATGGGCATCGATACCCAGCGAGGAAGATAAAAGCTCTTCGCCGCTTGCGCATATGTCTATGCCGTATTCGTTAAAGAGTTGAAGCGTTTCTTGCGAAAGCGCTCCTTCGGAAGGCCACATAGCTTTTACGCTATTTTTTTTTGCCGTATATTTATAATATCCGCTTAAAGAATCCATATGTCTTTTTGCGCTTTCCAACCCTTCGCCGTATCTTTCGAATCCGACCGGCTCGTAATATATGCCTGTCATCTGGGCGGAAATTCCTCCGCAGTGAACGTCTAACATTAAAGGTATTATGGGGTGATAATGGGGCGATAAACTGATTTCGTATTCGCCTTTTTTTTTGGCTTTTAATTGTTCAAGCTTACTTTTTTCTATCATACGAGGATATTCCGGAAACGTTTCCGGGGGCTCTCCGCCTTTTACCGCAGGAAATCCATATAAAGTAATACCGTATTTCATCCATTCTAAAAGTCTTTCAAGCAGTATTCTCCTGTCTCCTTCCGAATAACCGGAACCTTTTCTTATTAAATAATTTATTACGGGATCATATCTTTTCATGCACTCGCCGCACCACGACAGGTGAAACCATACGCACAAATCGAAATAAAAATCGTCGTTTAAGTACCTTTGGCGGGAACCTGACAAAGCAAGGTCGTATAAAACCTTATAATCGTCAAATCTGCATACCATCTGTTCATAATTCGACCATATATAGTGATCGCACATCCATTTTCTTATATCTTCTCCGCCGTCGTCAACGTTTTTAAATAAAAGCGGTTTTAAAAATTTATCAGGTAAAATATCGAGCGCCTTTCTTGTTTTCTTTTCTGCGAGCGCTTTTTCTATGCGGCAGTTATAATCCTGCCACTGGTCTATTAATACGGGAGTAATGTTTATGTTGGCTTTCATGCCTGAATTAGAAAGTACGTTAAGCGGCATGTCGATGTAATCTTTTACGGCGTGCAGATAAACCCACGGCAACGCAAATTCGCCGCCGGAATTTCTGTATTCCGGCTGATGCATATGCCACCATAGTATAAGATTCATATTTCGCGTAAAATTAATTAAGATTTGATTTGCGTCTCAGCATATATCCTTTCCGTATAAACTTAAGGCGTCAAGTTTAGGAAAGATATTATCTTTACCTGAAATATCGTCAAACCAGCCGCTATCCATAGGCTCTTCGCCCACTGCCATCAAAATGCATCGTTTTGCCCTGACTAAATGGGCTCTAACTCTCCTTTCCGCATAACTGACCGCCTGTCCGGTAGTCAGCATAAACGGCCAGTCGCTGGATTGCGCAAGTATCAGTTCCCTTGCGCCCTGGTTTAATACTTCGGGATATTTTACACGATTAATACCGTTTTTGCAAATATCTATAAGAACGGAGGCTATGTCGGACAAAAAAGGCTGTATTACGTCGTTTTTTCCGTTAAGCCAAACCTCCGCATAACCGCCGCCTCCCCAAGACGAAGTTGCAGGCTGTGCGATAAAAACTCCGTTTTTTGCATTATTTCTGTTGATATTTTCGACTAATTCAAGATAGGACTTTTCGTCGTCGTATTTTTTTAAAAGACCGTTAAGTTTTGAAATAGTTTCATCGGCTATATCTATTGCTTTTGCCGATTTTACGAAACCGTTTTCGTTAATTCTTCTAAAAACGGCTTCAAACCACCACGGGCCTTCAAACCACCAGTGTCCGAAAAGTTCCGCATCGTACATAGAAGTCACCACGGGTTCGTCTATATAATTTTTTAAATACTGAGTCTGCAGTTCCCTGTGATAGACGAACTGTGCGCCGTGTTCGTATGCTTTGCGCTTAGCCGCGGAAGGCTTGTAAGCTTCTTTATAATTACCCTGTCCCGTAATTGCGTAATATTTAAGACCTGTAAAAGTTTTAAGGCTTCCGTGCCTTAGCGGCGTCAAATGCGGCAAGTCCAAATCAAAACCTACGTCTCTATAAAACTCCCTGTAAACCGGGGTTCCAGGATATCCTTCCTTAGACGACCAGACCTGTCTGGAACTTTCCGGGTCCCTGCCGAACATTACTACGTTAAAAGGAGTTACTATAGGGGAAAAACATCCGTTGACAGGATTAGGTTTGGCAAAATCTATGCCGTGCCTGTCCAAAAAAGTATAATAAAGTCCGTATTTATTAAGAATACCGTCAAAACCTTCCGTATAACCGCATTCCGGCAGCCATATACCTTTAGGAGTAACGCCGAGTATATTTTTATGCGTTTCTATGCCGACTTCTATTTGAGCGGCGATAGCTTCGGGTTCGCCGACCATGGAAATTAAAAAAGCATGGGTAGCGGAAGAAGTTATAATGTCTAAATGTCCGTTTCTAAAATGCTTCAAGAAACCGTTTATAAGATACTTTCCTCCATTATCTTTAATTTTTTCATACCAGTTTCTGTATCTTTTTCTGTAAAACAGGGTTACGGGATGGAAATCGGGATCGCCTTCCGTTCTGAAAGCCTCTTCATCGAGAACTTTAAGTCTCACGGCTATATAATCTTTAAGCCGTTCGGAAAGCAGGCCGTCGTTCATCATGCTTAAAAGCGTAGGCGTTAACGACATAGTCAAATTAAAATCCACGCCGTCGTTTTCAAGGTCGTCGAAACATTCGAGCAAAGGCAGATATGTTTCCGTAACGGCTTCGAAATACCACTCTTCTTCTAAATATTTAGAACTTTCGGGATGCCTGACGTAAGGAAGATGAAAATGCAATACGGGCAGCCACTTGCCCGTATTTATTTTATTTGCATCAAACATAATATTATCTCCGATTTATTTTATAATTTATTAATTTAACCAAATAATATTCACCTTGCACCTTCTCCGGACGGCGTAAATCCTTCTCCGGAGGCTGAAAAACCTGCTCCTGAGGTTGTAATATTAATATTAACGGGCAGATTCTTGCCGCCGGGGATACTTTCGGTAGCGCCTATGAATATTCTGCCGCCGTTAATTTTTCTTTCGAGTTTTAATTTCGGGAGCTTTTTATAAAAACAGGATGGAGGCCAAACAGGGCTTCTCGCTATAAAAATAAAATTCCCTTCATCCGTTAAATATCCAATCTCCACCCATGTCTGAGAAAGTTCGAGGTCTTCCGGAAAGATAACGTATCTGCTGCCGTAATATCCGTCTAAAACTTCATACCACAGCATATCGTCGTCTTTATAAACCCTGAGTATAGGTTTATACGCCGAGACTTCGGGTTTTTGCCTAAATCTCCATACTACCTGCCTGACGTTCGGTTTCTGGAAATATATCCTCACCATGTTTTCGCCGGAAATTTCAACGGGCTGTCCATGTTCCAGAACGGGAATGTTTTCCACAGGACTTAAACGGCTCCAGCTTAAAGAGATAAGCCCTATCTGCTCGCCTATATTTTTTTCGCTTTCGACGTATTCCACTTCGCAAATTTCGGGAATTATATCGGTTAAACTACTTTCAATTTCGACTGTTTTTTTAGAAGGCGGTTTTTTAGATATCCGGTTTTTTGAGAGTTCGGAAACCGGCTTCTTAATCGGCTGTTTTTTTAATTCCTGCTTTTTTTCGAGAATTTTAGGCTCTTTTATTTTTTCTGCGGATTGAACTCTGCCCTTAACGCCTATTTTTGATTTCTCAATAGTTTTCGGTTGTGCTTCGGCTTCTTCTTTAACCTTTGCAGGTTTTTGCTTAGCGGCAGAAACAGGTTTCTTTTCGCCTATTACATGCATGGCTATTTCATTAATTTTTTTAATATTTGCCGATTTAACGAAATCTGTTTTTACGGCTTTATGGGTCGCAAAACTGTAATTAAAAATTTCGAAATCGAATACGTGCGGCGCATATTCTTTAAGTATTGATTTACTGCTTAAAGTTATTGCGGAATAATCTATAACGTCTATACCGTAATGATTTTTTAGCCGTTCAAAAAACCCGCCGGCAAAATTAATAAATTCATCCGCATCGTTAAATTCCGGTAAAATATTTGATTTATTATTATAAAACAGTATTCTGCCTTCAAAAACAGGTTTAAATATGCTCGATAAGCGTCTTTGATTGAATTTTATAGAATCTTCGGCGGCTTTTTTTTCTAATTTTTCTATAATTTTAATTTTCTGCTTAATATCGTCATTTTTATAATAAATAACTTTATCTTTTTTAGAAGTTGTCTTTGCTATAGCTTCAGGGTCAAATATAACGGTGAGAAATATATCATCTTTCATATGCGCCTCTTAGAATTTTTATGTTTGGTATTTATTTACGTTATTAAATTAATGTCTTACGGGTTTAACTACATTTAAATAATATCATAAAAATTTCATTTTTCAACTCAGAAAAATATTGTCGATAAGCCTGACTCCTTTATATCTGATTGCGGCAAGAAGAATATCGCCATTCTCCGCATCGCTATATTTTCTATTAAGAGCTGAATCCGTTATTTCGACGTAGTCCACTTTAAATCCTTTTTTTATAAGCTCTTTTATGACAAATCCGGTTAATTTTTCCGCCGACTTCTCTCCTTTTTTAAATAAATCTGACGTAGTCAACAGTATTTTATAAAAAGCGCTTGCCGTTTCTTTTCCGGCGCCGTCTAAATATGTATTTCTCGAACTCATTGCAATGCCGGATTCTTCCCGCACGGTTTCCACAGGAATAATTTTTACGTTTAGAAAAAAATCTTCCGCCATTTTCTTTATTAACGCGAACTGCTGATAATCTTTTAAGCCGAAAAAAGCAAAATCGGGTTCGACTATGCAGAAAAGTTTCATGACTATAGTAAGTACGCCCTGAAAATGAGAAGGCCTGAAAAGCCCCTCTAATTTTTTTGAATATTCGGGATTAACGATAAAAGTATCGGTGTTTTCTACTATATCCGATGCGGGATAAAAAAGAACCGGAACGGCTAAGTCCGATAAAATTTTTTCATCGATTTTGATATCTCTCGGATATTTATCGAAATCTTCGCCTTGCCCGAACTGCAGAGGGTTTACGAATATAGAAACTACGGTTTCTCCGTAACGTTTAGCCGACTCTATAAGTTTTACGTGACCGTCGTGGAGTTTGCCCATAGTAGGCACGAAAGAAATTTTTTTTTCGGCTTTTTTTAAATTATGCGAGAATTCTTTCATCTCGGCTATTTCGGTAATAATTTTCATGGTTTCCCTTTATTATAATTTTATAAGTAATTATATATTAATTATATAAATTATTTTTATAAACTATATTACCTCTTACAGCTACCATGGATATATCGTCCTGTTTAAAAGAAATTAACGAATCGTAAACATTTTCTTCATTCAGAACGATATTTTCGCCTAAGTTGAATACTGCGAAATCTGCGGATGAATCCGGTTCAAGCGTTCCGGTAACGCCGTTTACGGCTAACGCCCTTGCTCCGCCGGCAGTTGCGGCGTCAATTAAATCTTTAGCCGGTACTTCGGGATGAATTTCCCTTGCGTATTTCAATTCATCTAAAATATTAAGCGATTCGTTTGAATAAAGACCGTCGGTTCCGATGGAAACGGAAATCCCTTTTTCCAATATTTTTTTTAAAGGAAGTTTTTTGGAATTAAAAAAAGCATTGCTTCTTGGACAGTGAATAATATCGGCGCCGGATTTTTTGATTAAATCTATATCTTCGCCGTCTATTTCGTTAGCATGTATTAAAGAAACATCTGCACTTAATATTTGCAAATAGTCAAGATAAAAAACGGGCGATCTGAAACGCTTCTGCGGCAAGGAATATTTTGAAAGCATAAGAGCAGGCAATAGGTTTTCCGCTATATCCCCGCCTTTACCGTTTATAAAATCTTTTTCCGAAGCATGTTCCGAAGCATGGACTGCTATTTTAAGCTTTAATTCTTTATTTAATTTTAATATTTCTTCAAATAATTCCCCGGATACGGAATATACGGCATGAGGCGACATGCCTATAGATTCGAAACCGTTTTTTTTAAACAAATATTTAAATTCTTCTATTTTTTGTGAAGCCGCTTCAGGAATAAGACCTCTCAGCTCAATTAATGCTTTAACCCGCGGAACTAAACCGGTACGCTCCTTTATATCTTTTATATCGTAAAAAGATGCCGGGTCTATAATGTCCGACACCAAAGTAGTGCCGCTTTTAATAAAATCGGCAAAGGCTTTAATCCTTAAGTTTATTTTTTCTTCCGGCGTAAAATTTTTGCGTTTTTCTATAAGTGATAAAACCCATTTTGAAAAGATTCGGGGGGTTAAAATATCCGGCTTAAAAGTAAGGTCTGTGTGAACGTGGGCGTTAATAAACCCTGGTGCGATAAGAGTTTTATTTTTTTGTTTATTTTTATAATTTTTTATGCTCTTTATGCCGATAACCCTGCCGGATGTTTCATCAGCGGTCAATTCCCCGTTCTTTAAAAAAACAGGATAAGAACGCAGCGGATGAGCCGAAATTAATATATAATCGGCATAATATTTTATCATTGCGGCATATTTCTTTGTTTTATTTTACTATATTGACTGCGCGGTTCTTTTCGTCAACGTAAACCAAAACCGGTTTGAAATTTTTAAGTTCGTCTTCGTCGTAAATCCCGAACGTGGCTATAATTATCGTATCGCCTATCTGAACTAAACGCGAAGCGGCGCCGTTCACGATTATATCTCCGGAATTCCTGCCGGCTTTAATTGCATACGTTTCAAACCTTCCGCCGTTATTTATATTCCAGACGTTAACCTTTTCGTACGGTAAAATACCGGCTTTTTCCATAAGATCTTCGTCTATGGAAATGGAACCTTCGTATTCAAGGTTCGCATCCGTTATTTTAACCCTGTGTATTTTAGATTTAAGTAAAATTTTCTGCATATTTATATTATAAGATATTTAAAAGGTTTTTTCAATTTCAAAACAGGCTTCGGTCTTACATATATTCATAATATCGTTTTCTATTTCTTTTTTAGCGGCGGCCGATTGCGATTTTACGGATTCATCTTTATAAATTAATATTTGCCGTAAATCTTCCAAATCTTTAATCTTTTTATTTATTATTTCTAAATAATGTTTTTTCGATATATTACCGGCATTAATTTCGTTCATGTAATTTTCAAACTCTTCGTAAACGGGATTTCGTTTTACTATAAAAGAAAACTCTCCCGTTTTTATATAATTTTCCAATAAATATGACAGTCTTAGGGAATTAATCGCCTCTTTAATGTCGTAGCCGTATGAATCCTTATATTTTAAGGTATTAGAAGTGTACTGTTCTTTTTCTATGTTTATTTTTTTATTTTTTATTATTCCGGAAGCGGCATCGAAATTTTTTTTAAAATTAATTAAAATAAAAATTTTTATTTTCTCCGTCAATTTTAATGCTTCCGAAAATCTTTCGGAATCTTTTATGCCGGATTTAAAAGTGCCGCAAATTAAGGGTTCGATGAATTTTATATTTCCGTTCATTGCATGGCGGAAGTATTCATGAAAAGGCGTTATGAAATAATCGTAATCTTTTTCTATAACGGAAAAACGCGTAAAATTATGCGTAAAAAAATTTTCGAAAACCGGATAATAGACTATAAAAAAATCGTAATCGCTTTTGTCCGTTTCAAGATTATAGTTTCTCGAACCATAAAAACAGACAAAAGCGATATTTAATTTTAAGGCTTCTTTTTTTATAATATTCTTAAAAACGGGCGATTCCGCAAATGCGTCAAAACCGTCAAAACTCATCTATTTTATTTACCTTCTCGGGCTTGCAATATATTTTTTTAATTTAATTTTTGCCCATTTGATATTCGGATTGTATTTTAACGCTTTCTGAAGACTGACTATGCCGAGCGAAGGAAAACCGAGCCTGTGTAATGCCACCCCCATATGCGCCCATGCGAGAGCAAAATGCGGTTTAATGAGAATTGCTTTTTGAAAATGCTGTATCGCATCAATATAGTATTTACCTTTCATAGCTCCTAAGCCTTTATTATACTGAAACTTAGCGCTGTGGACGTTCACCGCCGTTTTTTTGGCCGCAAAAGAGTTTTTTGAAAATGCTATCAAAGACAGCATTAAAATTAAACAAATAACGATGCTTTTTTTCATTTTTACCTCCATTTTTTTTGTTTTCCTATTTATTATGCACTATAAATAAGCGTAAGTCAATTCGACTATACGCGTTTTATGCGGCAAATCAGGCTTGCGACCACTTCAAAGATTTTAAAACGGCTTCGCGCCATTTAGCGTATAAAGCATTTCTTAAATCGTCGTCTATTCGAGGGTTATATATTTTTTCGGTTTTTTTAAATCCGCGGAACATATCGTCCGTCCAAAAACCGGCACTGACGGCGCTTAAACCCGCTATTCCGAAAGCGGTCATTTCCGTAAAAGCGGCTTTTTCAACGGTCATATTTAAAATATCGGACTGAAACTGCATTAAAAAATCGTTTTCGCTTGCCTTGCCGTCAACTCTTAATTTAAATTCAGACGAGTCGAATTTTATTTTTAAAATATTTTCAAATTCGGATGCTACGTCTTTTGTCTGATATGCCAAAGATTCCAATGCCGCCCTTACTATATGACTTTTGCCGGACGCTCCCGTTAATCCTATTATAAGCCCTCTTGCATCCGGATCCCAGTATGGCGCGCCGAGTCCGGATAAGGCCGGAATGAAATATACGCCTTCATTGGAAATAAGGCTTTTTGCCGCATCGGACGATTCATCCGCAGATTTTAAGATGTTAAGGTTATCTCTGATAAACCTTATGACTTCGCCTCCCGTAAAAATACTGCCTTCTAAAGCATAATAAGCATCTTTGCCTAATTTCCATGCTACGGTAGCGACTAACTTATCGGAAGCGTAAATCCCGCTTCCCGTTTCCATCATTACAAAAAGTCCGGTTCCGTATGTATTTTTTATTATTCCTTTTTCAAAACCGGAATGCCCAAAAAGAGATGCCTGCTGATCGCCCAGAATTCCTATTACCGGTATAGATTTACCGGTAATTTTTTTTTGCGTAGAGCCGAAAGTATAATCGCTTGCAAAAACTAAAGGAAGCATACGCTCGTTTACTCCGAATATTTCAAGAAGTTCTTCGTCGTATTTTAACGTGTTTATGTTATACAAAAGCGTCCTTGAAGCATTAGAAGCGTCGGTTGCATGAACGGAGCCGCCTGTTAAATTCCACAAAACCCAGCTGTCCACCGTCCCGAAAGCCAGCTCTCCTTTTTCCTCAAGTTTTTTTGCTCCGCCGACGTTGTCGAGTATCCATTTAATCTTGGTAGCGGAGAAATAGGGGTCTAAAAATAAGCCGGTTTTTTCTTTTATCGCTTTGCGGTACTCCGACAAATTTTCGCAAATCGGCGCGGTTCTTCTGCACTGCCATACGATTGCGTTATAAACGGGTTTTCCCGTTTTTTTATTCCAAACAACCGAAGTTTCTCTCTGGTTTGTAATGCCTATGGAAGTTATATTATAAGAACCGCAAAATTCAAGGGTTTCGTTTAATACTTTAACCGCGGTATTTAATATGTCGTAGGGATTCTGTTCAACCCATGCCGGTTTTGGATGCAGCTGCGGAAATTCCTTATAAGCGGAATATATAATTTCTCCGTTTTTATCGAAAGCTATCGCCCTGTTGCCGGTCGTTCCCAAATCCAGCGCAATAACCGCTTTTTCCAAAATAAAACTCCTTCTTATTTATTTTCAGCCTCTTTTAAATATAAGTCATAAGATTTTCCTGTTTTTACAAGCTCTTCCGTCGTTAATTCCTGCGGTCTTTTATTTAAATCTATATTTAAGCCGGAAAAAATTTTTTCTTTCACGTCCGGCGGAATCCCGAAAAATGAAGCATATATCGAATTTTTTAATTTTTTTCTTCTAAGCTTAAATATCTGATGAACAAAATAGTTAAAAAATTGAGAGCTTGCCGCCCAGCTATAGTCTTCGTTCTCGAAATATCGCGGAATCAGCCTTAAAACCGTCGAATCTACCTTTGGAACGGGATTAAAATTTGCCTTGCCGACTTCAAAAAGCCTTGTTATATCAAAATTTAATCCGGCAATAACGCTCAATGCCCCTCTTTGCGAATCGTTTTCCCGCGCATAAAGCCTTTCGGCAAATTCTTTCTGAAACATTAACGTCAAATCGCAAAAAACGTCTTTATATTTTATGAATTTATCTATTATCGGACTTGAAATTTCATATGGAAGATTCGATATCACCCTTAATTTAGAATTAAGTGTTTTGCTTAAAGAATTATAATCGAATTTTAATGCATCCTCATTGACTATTCTAAAAAAACGGCCGTCTTCATTGACTGCGCTGCCGTCTTTAATCTTATCGAAACCGGCAGACTTCCCTTTAATAAAATTATAATAAAAAGAATCTATTTCTATAACGGTAAAACTTTTAACCCTGCCGGCGATTAATTCCGTCAAAATACCCTCGCCGGGACCTATTTCGACGACGTCGTCGGACTCCGAAAAATTGCATGAATCGATAATATTCTTAGCAATTTCTTTATCGGTCAAAAAATTTTGTCCGAAAACCACCTTATTTTTTTTTGGTTCTTTGCCCATAACCGCAGTTCACAACTCCCAGGACGGATCCGCATTAATATCTAAAAATTCGCTTCGCCGAACAGAGGGGTCTATCGCATTTTTAAAAAATCCGGCATAGCCTATCATGGCCGCATTATCCGTCGTATATTTAACAGAGGGGAAAAATATTTTCAAACCGGATTCCTCTCCTCTTTCTTTAAACATGCTTCTTATTCTGGAATTTGCAGAAACTCCGCCGGAAACTGCGACATTTTTAACTCTAAAAGCCTCGCATGCCGCAGAAGTTTTTTTAAAAAGAATTTCGGAAACCGATTCCCTTAGCGAAGCTAAAATATCGTACACGACATTTTTTTTTATATTTTTTGGGCCGCCGTTCTCGTCTATCGTATTTATTACCGCAGTTTTAAGCCCGCTGAAACTCATATTAAGGTCGTTGCTGCGTATCATAGGCAGAGGGAATTTAAATGCCCGTTTATCGCCTTTTTCCGCAAGTTCGTCTACCGTCTTGCCGCCGGGGTATCCAAATCCAAGATAGTTGGAAACCTTGTCGAAAAGTTCGCCGCATGCATCATCCCTTGTTTTGCCTATAAGTTTTATATCGCTATGAGAATTAACCAAATAAAGATGCGTATGCCCTCCGGAAATAACGAGAGCCG
Source organism: bacterium (assembly GCA_021795355.1). Taxonomy (GTDB): domain Bacteria; phylum SZUA-79; class SZUA-79; order Acidulodesulfobacterales; family Acidulodesulfobacteraceae; genus Acidulodesulfobacterium_A. Next base: position 56,850 of record JAJYPL010000002.1, read on the forward strand.
CAAAAGGAAATATTTCTTTATTTTCTTTAATATCTAAAAAAGGGCTGAAAATATGTCCCTCTATGTGGTTGACAGGCACTATAGGTATATTTAAAGCATAAGATATAGTTTTTGCGCACATAAGACCTATCAGAAGAGAGCCTACGAGTCCCGGTCCGGCGGTAGCCGACACGAGGCCGACGTCCTCCATAGATATTTCAGCTTCCGACAGAGCGATTCTAAAAGCAGGAAGAAAAGCTTTTATATGGTTTCTGGACGCAAGCTCCGGAACTACGCCGCCGTATATTCCGTGAACGTAATCCTGAGAATAGATAATATTCGATAAAATTTTTATTTTTACGCTATCATTTTCGGAATTTTCCTTTAAAAGAACGGCGCAGGAAAAATCGTCGCAGCTTGATTCAAATGCTAAATTAATCATCCGGCATTTTTATTTTGAAAGTCCGTTTATAGCCTTTTGCGATAGTTCTGCCGCTTTAGTGCCCGGATATTTTGCCATTACCTGCCTGAAAAGAATAGAAGCATCCGACGGATCGGAAACTTTCATGAAACCCATGCCCTGCAAATATATAGACATCGGCACCTCGGGACTTTTAGGATATAATTGGGAAAATTTATGAAATTCAAGTATGGAAACAGGATATTTTTTTAGTTTAAAATTGGCATAAGCCTTATAGAACATAGCATCGGCTGAATATTTAGACTGAGGATATTTATTTAAAAAGCTGCGCAAAGAAGTTAAGGCGGAATTGTATTTCTTTTTTTTGAACTGCAGCATAGCTTCATTAAAGCCGTATTCCATAGAACTTTCTTTTTTGACTAACGACGATCTTACGCTTTGTTTTTTAACCGAGCTTGCGGAAGAGGCCGCCGCGCCGGTTTTTGCTAGTTTTAATAATTTAATAAGCTGCTTATTTACCATTAAACGATATTCCCTGAATTGCTTATTTAAAACGTTCAGTTTATGGTGTTCTACTTCGTATTTACCGTAAATATTCCTAATCTTAGCGTTTAGCGAAGAAATAGCCACTCCGTTATTTGCCGTGTTCAACTGCATTTGTCCGAGTTTCTTTTCCGTGTATTGTTGATTTTGAGATAATTCGGCCGTTTTTTTGTTCAGTTTTCTAACCTGAACTTTTAAACGGTGAAAGGAAGCGGGTTCCATAGGAGCGCATCCGGCAAAAGCCGACATTACGAAAATCAATGAGAGAGAAATAAGAATAAAAACTTTCAATTTACTTTTATTTTTTAAATATACCGTATTTTTATCTTCATGTTTATTCATAATTTTTCTCCCGTTTATTTAATTTAATCACAAAAAAGATTTTTTTTCAATAAGACGATTTCATAGTCCACTGCGCATCGTAATAATTGTTCATTTCAGGAAACAGCTTAGGCGTCAGTCTCATCATTCCGCTTTCATTTACGTCTATCATATAAAGTTCCTGCCTTCCGGCAATTTCGGTATCAAAGGTAATAATCCTGGAATCTCTTGTCCATGCGGCATGCTGTGCGCTGTAAGGGGTATTAGTAACCTGTCTTTCGTCGGAACCGTCGGCATTCATAATGCATATTTCAAGAGCGCCGTTAACAAAAGTGGAAAAGGCTATTTTTTTTCCGTTAGGCGACCATGCAGGGCTTGTATTGTAGCTTCCCTCGTCGTAGGTCAATCTTCGGACGCCGCTGCCGTTTGCGTTCATTACGTAAATTTGCGGACTTCCTCCCCTGTCCGATACAAAGGCAATTCTATGTCCGTGCGGAGAAAACGACGGCGAAGTATTGATGCCGTCGGTATAAGTCAACTGTTTTAAACCGCCGCCGTTAACGTTAACCGTATATATTTCGGTATTAATATGGTCGGCGGTTAAAGAAACCGCTAATTTATTTCCGTCGGGCGACCATGCTACGTAGTCGGCGGGGCCTGGAAGATTAAGTTTCACGGTTACTCCGGTTTTTAAGTTTTTTATAAAAACTGCGGGGTCCCCGTCCTTAAAAGAAACGTAAGCAACTTTGCTGCCGTGCGGAGAAGGATACGGAAAGATATTTATGGAGTCGTTATTTGTAACTCTTTTAACTCTGTGTCCTCCAAAATCCATAACGAAAATATTTTTAGAGCCGCCGTGTTCTCCTACGAAAAACACCCTCGTCGTAAATGGTCCTTTAATTCCGGTTAAAAATTTAAGCACGTCGTCGGCAAATTTGTTTGCCAGAAATCTGTACTGGCCGTCCATTCCTTCGAGCTTTTCCGAAAAAAGCAGTTTTTTGGTAAATATGCTTATAAGATTGATTTTCATCTTGATAATGCCGTTTGACGTCGCATACTCTCCGGTAATAAGATACTGGGCATTAAGAACGCCCCAGTTCGAATAGTCTATACGTTCGGGGTTTATAGGAGCATACTGCGGATTTTCGAGATATGAAAGCGGGTTTACTATATGAAAATACCCTATTACCGAAAGATCGTGCCTTATAACCCTTGCGGCGTTTTTTTCTATTTTTTTATGCTGTCCATATGCGGAAATATTTTTGAAATCCGGAACTGCGACCCTTATCTTTTCTATTCTTGCGGCGTTGATGTTTATATAAACTTTTGCATACGAACTAACGGGAAATAACGTAAAAGCGCCCAGAAAAAATAAAACGACCAAGGGTAAATAAATTATTGTTTTTTTCATTCAGCTATCCTTTAATAAGTTAATAAGTCAAATTTAATAAAATTACACAAAATTAAAATATACAGAAATATCGTATAAATATCAAGCACTAATCGCCGCAGCTAATTATCTGTCTTTTAATATCTGCCTTGGGTTAAAAATCATAAGGACTCCTTCGCCGTCGTTTTCGCCGTTTTCGAAACTCATAAAACCCGAAGGCGGCGGCGGAAGCGGACTGGACAGTTTTACCGCCGCTACGGACTGCGAATCGTAATAACCGTTACCGGAAGATTTAACTAATCTTACGTCATAAATTCTGCCGGATTTGGAAATCTGAAAAGCCACTATGGATTTATAATTCAGGTAATGATTAAGCGATATGCCGAAATTAGGAATTATAGCGGAAATAATTTTATTTACGTAGCCCTGAAATCTGTGGACGTTCCCCTTTATGAGCGACTGATTAAGTTTTCCGTATGCATTATTAAGGCTTACCCTGTTTTGCAGATTAGCGTAAACGCTGGACGACAAAGCCGGAACATAAGGATGGGGCGGCGTATATCTTCTTGCCGGCGTCTTTTGCCGCACGGTTTTTTTAGGATAAACCATAGAAGAAGGCGTCTTAACAAGCGGAATCGAAACCGGCTTAGCCGTTTTTGCCGGAGAATGTCTGCTCGGAGCATGTTCGGCTAATTTTGGCTTCGGCGGATAAAGTATGGATTTTACCGAAGCAAGAGGCCCCGGAACCCTGCTTACTACGCTTACGACGACTTTTGAACCTATAGATTGAATCTGCGGCCTATATTTTATAGAAAGATATAATATCAGACCTATCAGTAATATATGAAAAATTGCCGAATAAAAAAAATATAAGCCTATACCTTTATTATTTTCATTAAACATAATACTTCTTATCTGCCTGCCGCGCCCGTCAATTTGGGGTTTGCGGTTACCATTCCGATTTTAGTAATTCCCGCTTCTTTTATAGCCGCCATAACTTTTATAACGTATCCGTAAGGCAGTGAAGAACTTGCCTTAAGAAATATCTGCTTATCCGTCCTGTGCCTGTAAATAGCCGAAAGTTTCTGCGTTAAAACGGGCAGTTCGACCCTGAATTTATTAATATAAACGGCCCTGTTAGAAGTCACAGCAACTACTATCGTTTTTTCCGGAGCCTTTAATGCATGCGCGGCGGCGGTCGGCAGATGAACTCTTATGCCGTGCACCAATATAGGAGCCGTAACCATGAAAATAACCAGCAATACAAGCATTACATCCACGAAAGGAGTTATGTTTATTTCCGACATAAGCCTGTAATTAGACATTCCGCTTTTTTTATCGTCTTTATCGTCAAAAGGAGTAAACATAAATTAGAGTTTCCTATAAAATCTGCCTTTCGATAATTGTCATAAATTCATAAGCAAAATCTACCATTTCGTTGACTATGACTCTTACTTTATTGGAATAATAATTATAAGCTATAACCGCAGGTATAGCGGCAAAAAGTCCGGCGGCGGTAGCTATTAGAGAGTCGGCTATTCCCGGCGCTACTACCGCAAGCCCGGCTGTTCCTGCCCTCTGAATGCTTTCAAACGAGGTCATTATGCCCCATACCGTTCCGAAAAGTCCGATAAAAGGCGCAGTAGAGCCGACAGTAGCAAGAAAAGGCAGGGAAACTTCAAGTTTTGCTATAGATGAAAGCTGAGATTTTTTTAATGCCCTTTCCACATAGGCTAAATTTTCTTCATTTCTTTCCTTGTCGCTTTTCTGCTGGTCGTCTGCCGTTTTTTTCTTAATATTCAGCAGTTCTTTATAAGTTATATTAAACATAAAGGCTATGGGACTGTAATCCAAATTTCTTGCGGCGGTATAAACATAATCGAGCCTTTTAGATTCCCAGAAAAGATCGAGAAATTCTTTGTCCTCTTTTCTTGCTTTTCCAAGATAACGAAGCTTGTAAAATATAATGGCCCATGATATTAACGAAAAAACAAAAAGTAACAGCAAAACTAATTTTACTACGATATTCGTCGTAAGAATATGGGACAATATATTCATAGTACCCGCACTTCCGGCCGCGATACCTCCGACGGTTCCCCCTGCAATTTTATCCAGCATTATAAGCCTAAGCTCCTCCGATTTTATTTTTTCAGCTTTTCCCGGTTTATCAAAATTTTAGTTTATTTATATGAATTTTATATGTTTTTAGATTATAAATCTTTTTTTTAAAAAAATCTATTGACAAAAAAATAATTACAATATATTGTATAGAAATAAAAAATATTATCTATATATTGAGGAGCGATTATGAAAAAACAAAATTCGGACATTTTAAGCAACGACCCGCTTGCGGAAAAATTTTCGGAAAATGCGGTTACCGTCCTGAAAAAAAGATACCTCGCTAAAGACGAGAAAGGCGAAATTATCGAAACCATAACCGGACTGTTTAAGAGAGTCGCCGAAAACATATCGTCGGCAGATTTAAATTACGGCAAATCCGAAAAGGATGCGAAAACTGCGGCAAACATTTTTTTTGAAGAAATGTCTTCGCTGCGTTTTCTTCCCAATTCGCCTACTTTAATGAATGCCGGCAGGCCTCTGCAGCAGCTTTCGGCTTGTTTCGTACTGCCTATAGAAGATTCTATGGAATCGATATTCGAAACTATAAAAAATACGGCGCTTATACATCAGAGCGGCGGCGGAACCGGTTTTTCTTTTTCGTCCTTAAGGCCGAAAAACGATACGGTGCACTCTACTAAGGGCGTTTCAAGCGGTCCGGTTTCTTTTATGCAGGTATTCAACAGCGCCACCGAAGCTATTAAACAGGGGGGAACTAGACGCGGCGCCAATATGGGCATTTTAAGGATAGACCATCCCGATATAATAGACTTTATTACCTCTAAGAAAGATACGTCAAAATTAAACAATTTTAATATTTCCGTAGCAATAACGGAAGATTTTATGAACCATGCCTTAAAAAATGAAGACTATCCTTTAATAAACCCAAGAAACAACGAAATAGTAAAATATTTAAACGCGAAAGAGGTCTTCGATTTAATCGTAGAAACCGCATGGTCGAGCGGCGAACCGGGAATCGTCTTTATCGACAGAATAAACAAACTAAATCCTGTGCCGAAAGCAGGAAAGATAGAAGCTACCAATCCCTGCGGAGAACAGCCTTTGGTTGCTTACGAATCCTGCAACTTAGGGTCCATTAACATAGGAAAATTCGTAAAAGAAAATAAAATTAAAAAAGATACGGCTGATCTTGCCGAATATCTGAAAAAGCTTAAAAGTAATCCCGACGATATAATTGACGGCTATCTTAGCTATATAGACTTCGATAAACTTAAACAAACCGTTCATACAGCCGTTCATTTTTTAGATAACGTAATAGAAAAAAACCGCTATCCTCTAGAAAAAATTAAAAAAATGACGCTTTCAAACAGAAAAATAGGGCTTGGAATAATGGGTTATGCCGATACGCTGATAAAATTGGGCGTACCTTACGACAGCGGACTTGCGCTTAAAATAGCCGAAAATATCATGGGTTTCATAGATAAGGAGTCGAAAGTAAAATCCGAAGAGCTTGGAATCGTACGCGGCAGTTTTCCGAATTTTAAAGGCTCTTTATGGGAAGAAAAAGGATATAAAGCCATGAGAAACGGCACGACCACGACGATAGCGCCTACCGGCACCATAAGTATGATAGGCGGGGCTTCGAGCGGCATAGAACCCCTGTTTGCGCTGGCTTACGAAAGACGCGTGCTCGACAAGCAGACGTTAATAGAAACGGATAAAAATCTTAAAGCCGTTTTGGAAGCTATGGGCGTATATTCCGATAAATTAATAGATTATATAGCAAAAAACGGGAGTCTCGGAAAAACATTTAAAAAAGATATAGCGGATTTATTAACTGAAAAAGAATACGAATACTTAAGCAGAATATTTATAACGTCGCATGATATTACGCCAAAATGGCACGTTATGACGCAGGCTGCTTTTCAAAAATTTACCGATAACGCCGTTAGTAAAACCGTTAATTTTCCTAATTCCGCAAAAAAAGAGGATATAGAAGAGGTTTATACCCTTGCTTTTAATCTTAATTTAAAAGGCATAACCGTATATAGGGACGGTTCAAGGGAGCAGGTATTGACCGCAGGTTCTTCAGGAAGTTCTAAAGATAAAGAAACAAAAGAAACATCGAACCAAAAAAGCGGCGGGCAGATAGAACCCAGAAAACGCCCCGATATAATAAAGGGCGTAACCGTTAAAACCGTTACCGGATGCGGCCCGCTGTACGTTACCATAAACTACGACGAAAACGGAAATCCTTTCGAAATATTTAACTCTATCGGCAAATCAGGCGGATGCGCGCAGTCGCAAACCGAATCCACCGGAAGAATGGTAAGCCTGGCGTTAAGGTCCGGAATCGGAGCGGAAGAGATTATAAATCAGTTAAAGGGCATAAGATGCAATATTCCCTACGGTTTCGGCGGCAATATTATATATTCCTGCGCCGATGCGATAGGCAAAGCTCTCGAAAAAAGCCTGAACGAAAAAATAACGTCTCAGGAAAACCCATCGTCCGACGAAAAAAAACCGGCAGCGGCATCGCCCGCAAATTCCGGTACGCATTCTAAAAACCATGCGGTTCAAGGAAGGGGTGCATGTCCTTCCTGCGGCGGCTCAAACCTTAAGCATGCCGAAGGCTGTACGGTATGTTTAGACTGCGGTTATTCAGATTGCGGCTGATGCAATAATTATATAATACATAACTTAATCGATATAATCGATATTGTACGCCGGCTATTTTGCAAATTATTTCGTAAGCTTTTATTTCTGCGGAAGCTGCCGGCAAAGCGAAGAGGCCGCAGAAGATATCCTAATATAATTCCCTGCATATAACATTGAATAAATATGCGGGGAATTCTCATTTTCTATTTCCGCATTAAAAAAATAAATCCTTATTTATAATTTATTTAATTAATAAATTAATTTGTGACTTTAGTCAATGTTATAAATTAGTTTTATGATAAAATGAAACTATGGATGAAAACCGAAGGATATGGAAATGTGCTGAAATATTCGGATATTCAAACATATATAAATAATAAATAAATTAAATAAGGAGAAATTATGAATACTTATACCGAAAAAGATGCTGAACTTAATCCGCTGGACGCTTTAAGGGAGGAGCATACGGAAATGCGTACCGCTTTAAACAAATTTGGAAATATTTTAAAAAAAATATCTGACGGCGTTTCGGATTCGGAGCTTAACGAGATATCCCAATATTTAGATAAAGACGTCGAATTGCATTTTAAAAGAGAAGAAGATGCTTTATTTCCGGTTTTAGGTAATTATATCGGCATTGAAACCGGCCCTATAAACGTTATGCTTATAGAACATAATAGCTGCAGGGAATTAACCGGCGATTTAAAGAAAAGAATAGAAGGCAAAGATTATAAATCTGCCGCATCTGCCGGAAAAGCATTAATAGAGCTTTTATCCGAGCATGAAGACAAAGAAGACGGCATATTGTTTCAGATTGCCGAAATGCAGCTCAGCCGGGACGAAAAACAAGATATTATGAAAAAAATGATTACTATTAATTAATATCTTTACATTAACTAATATCGAAAATTAAATTTAATTTTTTGCAAAAAAAAATAAGGAGAATAATATTATGAAAAACGTAAAGGACTTAAAAAAAATAATGCTCGACGTCAGGGAAGACATTAAAATAGGAAACGATCCGTTTAAAAAAATAATGGAAGCGGTTAATAATTTAAATGAAGACGAAGCTCTTGTCTTAATCAACAGTTTCGAACCTTTTCCGCTTTATTCGGTTTTAAAAAATAAAGGCTTTGAACATATAACCGATAATACTACCGAAGGATTTGAAATAATTTTTTTCAGAAGCGGCGGCGAAATAAAACCGGTAAAAGTCTCCGAAGAAGCAGACGAAAATCAATTCGACGACGAAGATTTAAAAAACCTTGCGCACAAACAGAATATTATAGAACTCGACGTCAGAGGGCTTGAACCGCCTCAGCCGCTTTTAACAATATTTGCGGCGCTGGAAAACTTAAAGGGTGACGAAACGCTTCATATAATACACGAAAGAAAGCCGATACACCTGTATCCAAGATTAAAAGACGCCGGATATAAATTCTTAACGGAAGAAACTACCGGCGACCTTTATACGATAAAAATCTGGAAATAATAAAAATGCGGTTTGCCTGCTTATTTCTTACCGGCCCATAGAAAATATATGCAGCATAAGCAGTAAGGATGCCGCAAAAAGAACCGAGGCGGCAAGCTGTATCAAATAAAATATCCAAAGAATAGAACCTGCCAGAAACATTGCAAATATTACGTATTCAAAATATTTAGTTTTCAAATCCGAAAACAGTTTTCCGTATGCTCCTTTTTTTGCCTTTTCAAAAGCTTTGAGGCTTATAAGAAACGGAAATATTTTATGCAGGAAACCTATAATTACCATTCCGGCAAAGCTGAACAGTCCCAAAAAAGCGAATATATAATAAAGGTAATAAGCGCCGTTTATACCGATTAATACGGATAATTTTTCCTGCGGAACGGCATTTATAACCAGACCGGCAATTACCGCCGCAACTAAAAATATAATGCCGGCGTAAAGATAAAACGTCGTAATATCGAACTTTTTCTTAAGCCTTTTTAACATTAGACCTAAAAATATATAGCAGTACAAAAGAATGCCCGCACCCAAAAGCCATCCTCCTGCTTCATTTAAATAAATATGAACTGCAGACCCGTTTCCGAAAAACGAAGACGCTATCATCGCTATAATTCCTGCGTTAATAACCGTTAAATCCGTTTTCCAATATAAATTATCAGGCGCTTTAGTCATATAAAACATGGGAAGCAGCCTGTATGAAACTGCTATAAAAAGCATTATTACGAAACCTATAAACATAAGATAAATATGGTCTTGCAATATATCGTAAATATTCAGTCCTATTTTAAAATAAAAAGATAAAGCCAAATACAGCCCTACGGACAATCCTATAAGCAGATAAGAATACGAAAATGCTATTCCCAAAGAAGAATAATCCCATTTCTTTACCTTTTTCAAGCTTGCGAGTATATTCAAATTATAGATTAAAACCGAAACAAAAAGGAGGATGCCGCCCGCGGCTATCATATCTCCCCAGAGATAATGCATTCCTATGACGAAAAGCAATAAAGAAATTACGTATCCGTAATAAACCGGAATAAAAAGTTTTTCGTATGCAATTTTCACGCCGAGCGCCACAGGCAAAAGCATATAAGAAGCCCCCATAATTACCATGAGCAAAAAACCTAGCGTAAATATATGCGTAAGGGCTATTATTTTATTATTCATAAAAAAATATCCGTTAAAACTCTTATAATCAAAAAACATTACTGCGAAAAAAACCGGCAAAAAAATTAGCGCGGTTTTTATATGTTTTAATGCTATTTCTATAGAACTATCCGTTGTATTCATATATTTTATTTACCGTCCTTTTTTATGCTTTCGTTTTATACGGACAATTTTTTGCTTCCCGTATTACTAAAAAATTAATGCGTTTTGAGTCTTTTTAAAGCGTCGGACTTAATCATCGAAGGATTCCATTCCGGCTCCCAGACGAAATTTACTTTCACGTCGTTAACGCCGGGAATGCTCTTAATTGCCTCCTCCACCTCATATTTTATAACGCCGCTTATGGGACAGCCCTTTGCCGTTAAAGTCATATCCAAACCGACGCCGCCGTTTTTACTTAAATTTATTTTATATACCAGCCCAAGATCTACTATATTTACTTCAAGCTCAGGGTCTATAACGCCTTTTAGTTTTTCCAATACGTCCTTTTCGTTAAATTCCGCCATGATAAACTCCTATATTAAAATTTTAAATTTATTCGGTTTTACTTTTTTACTCCCTTTTAATATAAAGTTTATCAAATTCAAAAAAAGATTAAATTGATTTAAGTCACAATTCGATAATAAAATTCAGAATTAATAAATTTTATTAATATTTAATGTTTATAAAATTTACGCTATTTTTTTTGATTTTTGAAGAAGATATAGTACCTCTTCGTCCGTAGTCTGGCTGAAATCTTCGTAAAATTCCCCTACCGCGTAAAATTCTTCCGGAGCGCTTAAAACTACTACTTTATCGACGGCTTTTCTTAATTCTCTCATAGTATCGGCAGCTATAACCGGCACCGCTACGATTATTTTCGCAGGTTTTTCATCTTTAACGGCTTCTATGACTACCATGACCGACGCGCCTGTAGCAATACCGTCATCCACTATTATCGCCGTTTTGCCGGCTACGTCAATCTTTTCGGCTCCCCGCCTGTATATTTTTTCCCTTTCCCTTATTTCTTTAAGTTTAATCTGCTCCATGCGCTCTAAATATCCTTGAGGAATATTAATGCGCGATATAAGCAATTCGTTAAGATAAACTTTCGGCGATTTTCCATCTACTACCGCCCCTATGGCTAACTCTTCCTGATTAGGCGCGCCAATTTTTCTTACCAATGCCACGTCTAACGGAGATTTTAATATTGCCGCTATTTCATAAGCGACCGGAATTCCGCCTCTCAGCAAACCTATGACTACGGTATTCCCGCCGCCGAATTTCTCCGCCGCCAACTTTTTTCCAAGCAGTTTCCCAGCTTCCATCCTGTTTTTAAATATCATACAATTTCTCCGGATAATCTTTTTACCCGCCTCATTATAAATTATATGTTAAATAAGCCAATAAGCCATAAAATAGAACTGCAAAACATCTTTGGCATGTGTACGTTTTATATGCCTATTATCTATATACCTATACCGCACTTATTTTATATTTATACCTTACACAAATACCCTGCATATTTTCATAATATCTAATTATAAGTATATCATTAATAAAAATATTGTTTAAAAATTAAAATTAAAAAAATAGGAACTCTAAAAACATAAAAAAATGTTAAAAAAATTGACTAAAAAAATAAAAATAGTATATAATTGAAAGGCGCAAATATTTCGCCGCATTTTCAATAAATCTTTTCGGGCTGTTAGCTCAATCGGTAGAGCAACTGACTCTTAATCAGTAGGTCCCCGGTTCGATCCCGGGACAGCCCACCACGCGTTATAATGGTTTCAGAGTTCTCTGCAATCCTTATTTTTTCATCTATAACAAAGATTTTTCACAGCGTTTCTTACATGGCTCTTAGCCAAATGACAAGGATATCTTTTAGCATAGATATGATATATTGAAGAATATATTGAGAAAGGACTTATAAAATCTAAAAATAAAACCCTACTAAATTAAAACGCTCAATAAATCTTTCCTTTTATTATTATATTTTCCATTCACGCTATTATTTTCTTTAAATAGAGTTTGATAAAAAATTTTAGGATATTTATTTTTTAGTATATCGTATTTATCGAATATTTTTATTTCATCAAACATATACCATTCTTCCAAAATTTTTACATATTTAGAGTTATCGTTTTCAAAATTTACAGGATCATTTATAAAATTAAATTTATCGATAAATTCAGGGGTGGAGATAATATTTATAATGTCTAAAATTTCTCTCATCGTATTTTTTTCGCCGCTAAGTTTGTCCCACAATTTATCTGCAAGTATAATTTCTTCCTCATGAAAAAATTTTTCAAGTTCGATAACGGATTTCATAAATCTTTCTTTGTTATATCCCGTATCGTTATTATTTAACGGGTCGAATGGAAAACCTATGAAATATCTAATTTCTTTATTGCCGAATTTCTTTTTTAAAACAGCTTTTCCATTGAGAATTTTTTGTTTTTCTCCTCTCATTTCACCTGCATTTGGATGTACCGACTTTAATTCTATTGCTTCTATGTAATCATTTGTTATGACTAAATTATCAACGGTAAAATCTGGAGCATTTACTTCTGCCGAATTTATGTTTTGTAAAAATATGAGTTCATTTTCTCTATTTAAATCTGATGTTTTGCTTTTGTTTTTTAAATCTGTAATTATTTCAGATATGACTCTTTGTTGACCTTCGCATATCTTATTATCCTTAAACGTTCTTTTTTCTCCATCGCTTAAAATATGAGCTACATTTTCGAAAAACGTTTGTCCAAGAGTGGTATTTAGGCCATGCAGCCAACTTGAAAGTGAAATTAAATTATAAGCATCGCCAACGTTTCTTTTTTCTAATTTAGGCTTAAACGCCTTTAAAAAAGCCTCATGAAAAGGTGCATTTCTATTCTGAGAAGTATTGTCGGGAAAATCTTCGAATTTTGTTTTCAGAACTCTAATTACTTCGTATGCTATTAGTTGTTGTTTAGCTTTTTCCATGTGTCCTCGGATAATTATTAATTAAATATAATAAATATTTACAAATTGTTATATAAAACCTAAAAAAAATAATAAAATTTATTATATTAACGGTAAATTATCTTCCCATTAATATAATATAATTATTTCCTCTTTAAATGGAATATAATTTCCGAATACGGAGCTTTATCTTTTTCCGTCCTGTTAAGAACGGGTCTTTTGAATCTATTGACTACCGCCATGCCGGATTTATCGGCTATTTCAGGATAAAGGTTATATTTGTCGTTTGCAACAAGGAATATATTGAAATCGTTAATTAAGAACCTCTTACAATTATTTAATACGGCGGCAATACCTTGCACGTAACTTTCCCTTGCTTCTCTGCCCTGACCTTTAATTAACGGCCCTATCTCAAGGTTATCGTTTCTTTCAAATCCAAAAAGATCATAAGAATAGGCATGCTGTTCATGATAATCGATAAGGCCGACATAAGGCGGGGATGAAAATATGCCGGCAATTCTCTTCTCTTTTATTAAATTTGCAAATTTTGCGTGTTTTAATTCAAGTTCTGTAAGTATATCGATATTCCTGCTATCGCCGATTAAACATTTTTGATATGTATTCGTCCTCAATTTATCAAATTCTAAAATTCTTTTTAAAGTATCTTTTGTATATCTATCCCACCATCCGGCTATGGAAAATAGCGGTTTGCAAATTTTTCCGTGTTTTTTGCAATAGTACGTCGAAGTAACCGGATTAATAAGCGTCGCAAGATCGGAATGGGTCGTGGCTCTGCAAGACCTAACGGTACGGCTGAGTATAATGCTTAAAATTATTTTTGTATATTTATTTTGAACAGTTTTTATTTGTTCAAACACAAAATATATTTCATCTTTTACCGCTTTTAAAAACCATTTATCCAAAAAGTTATCTCGGCCTGTTTTTATATCTATATTAAATTGTTTAATAAGTTTTTCATAAACCGGCAGAAACTCGGCTTCTTTTTGCAATCCGTATTTTTTTTCGTCTACCTGCCTCTGCGCAGCCATCCTTCTAAAATCCGGAGACGGAAAATATTTATCGTTAAATATTTTTAGCTCTTCCAACAATTTGTTTTCAAATTCGATATTTTTTTTATCTTCTAAAAACTTCCTGAGAGCTTTAGAAATTCTGTCGGTTTCTTTTTTTACGTCGGCAATATCGTAACTATAAATTTTTGCGTTAGAAATAAGAGCGTTAAAGGCCGAAACGTCAATACCTATAGCATTCATGCCAAGTTCGTTTGATTCTACGAGCGTAGTTCCGGAACCGCAAAACGGATCTAAAATTATATCTCCTTTTTTAAAAAATATTTCTTTTTTAAAATCGTCGGTATGCGAATCTAAAAAATATTCGACAAGCTGTGGTATGAATTTCCCCTTATAAGGGTGAAGCCTATGGACGTGCTTTGTGGTTTCGGATTCTTTAAATTGAGAGAACGACAATGCCCAGTTTAAATCATTGCCCAATCTATTTTTCCAATCGTGTTCTTTATATAGATTTATAGTTTTATAATATCTTGCAAGTTCGTCTGCGCTTATTAAAAGTTCGTTGTCCTTCCTTATCTTTGATATTTTCCCGTATTGAAGAAGGTACGAAATATTGGATACGGATACCTGTTTATCTAAAAATTGGCTTGCCCATACACTTGCTTCTTTTATAGTCAGTAAATTATCGGTGAGCATTTTATATATCCTTTTTATATATTCATTTTAACAAAACTATAAAAAAATATAAATAAAATTACCTGCTTATTAAATAAAAAATAATTGTCAATATTATGCTTGCAATTATACTTAATCCCAGCGGAAAATAAAAAGTAAAATCGCCTTTTTTAATTATTATGTCGCCTGGGAACTTGCCTATAGGCAGTTTATAAAAAACTATAAACAATAAGCCTAAAATTATCAATGCTATTCCGGTTAATATAAGAATTCTGCCTAATCCATACATATATTGAACCTCTATGCTTTTAAAATTTAAAGTTTAAATTTATATTTTTATATCCATAAGCGGCATAGAAAATCTAAGCTTATGCCCTGCGTTTAAAGAAGGTATGCTTGACGCAAGATGAACGGAATTTCTTCCGAATTTTTTATTTATATCGTCTATGGAATCGTATATACGTTTTATTTTATCTATTTTAACTATATCGTCAAAAAGCGAATACTGGACGTTTTCCGTAAGGTGCAAAACTATTTCCGTCTGCCTGTATAAATAGGTTTTTTCGTATATATATCTAAAGCCTTCTTTCAAAGCATTCATAAGCAGAGGCGGAAAGGCTGAAGGAGCAGTAAGTTTTATCTGTACGCCGGCTGTTTTAAAATCCTGCGTTTTTAAAAAAACGGAAATTTTTGCGGCAGCCAAATTAAATCTCCTTGCTTTAGCGCAGGCATTTTCCAAATTTTTCGTAAGTTCCGAAAAAAGAAATGTCTCATCGCCTGAGGGCGGATAAAAACTTTTGGCCTTGCTTATAGTTTTATACGTCGATTTAGCGGACGCGTTAATTCCGAAAACGGAATTTCCCCTAAGCTCAAGCCATGTTTCTTTATATGGTTTGGACAGATACTTATCGATAAAGGTTTCGTCTTTAAGGGCAAAGTCTAAAGCTGAATTTATGCCGAATTTTTTCAAAAGATACGCTGTATTGCTTCCTATTCCCCAGACGTCTTCTATCTTTATGCCGGATAAAATATTTTGTATATCCCTGCCTTCTATTAAGGCAAGCCCTTTTGGTTTTTTAAGTTTAGATGCTATTTTCGCAAGCGTTTTCGTTATGCTTACGCCTATCGAAACGGTTATAGACAGCTCTTTTTCTATGGCATTTTGCATCTTTTTGGCAATTTCTTCGTAGGAACAGGAAAACACCCTTCTTAATCCGCTTAAATCGACAAACGCCTCGTCTATCGAATACTCTTCTACTTGAGGAGAAAAATTTTTTATTATGTTAAACATGCGTAAAGAAAAAAGATAGTATGCTTCGTAATCGGATTCTATTACTATAAGCCCAGGACATATTTTTTTAGCCTCGAACGACCTCATGCCGCGCCTTACGCCTCTTGCTTTAGCTTCGTAGCTTAAAGCCGTTATAATGCCCCGCTCTTTTCCTACCGCAACGCATTTTCCGTTTAAAGACGGATTTAACGCACGCTCGCATGCTGCGAAAAAAGCATCGGCATCTATGTGCGCGATAGCCTTCGGCCATGAATGCACGCAAAAACTGGTCATAAAATTTACCTTCGTTATGTCTTATACTTGGTACTTTGTTATATCTGCCGCCCGCATTGTTTATGGCGTTGTTCATAATCAATACTGCTTCGCTTCGCCGGTTTGCGTCCGCCTATGCCTACGCTAAATAATGAAAGGCGGATATATATTTAACCGTTGCTACCTGTATTTTCTTATGGTGCCTACTACGACTCCCGCAACCGTTAATTCCTGCTTAGGCGTTATAAGTCCGTATTTAGGGTTTGCCGCTTCAAGCATATATTTGCCGTTATCTTTCCTTAGATATTTTATTGTCCAGTCGCCGTCCACGCGCGCTATTACTATATCCCCTTCTTTAGGCGTAAGCGATTTATCTACCACTACAAAATCTTTCGGCATAATACCGGCGTTAATCATAGAATCTCCTGAAACTTCAAGCATAAAAGAAGAATTTGGATTTTTTATTAAAAGCCTATCGATTGAGACGCTGTCTAAGAGATCTTCTTCCGCAGGACTAGGAAAACCGGCTTCTACGCTTCCGAGAAGTTTAAGGAAACCGCCGCCGCCTGAACCTGCCGCCGCAAAAACGGCTGAAACATTAGACGGCATAATAACTGAAGCATCGCCGGAAACGGGCAGTAAATAACCCTTAGAATCTTTTTTCAATAAACCATTTTCTATGAGTTTACCGACTATTTTAAAAACGGCATTTTTTGATTTTACCCCGAACAAACCGGTCATTTCCGAATACGTCGGCATTCTTCTGCTTTCCGCGTAAAAACCGTTTATAGAATCGAGTCTGCCTTTAAGCTTTATATCAATATTCATAATAGATTCATAATAGAAAAATATTAAATTAACGGCGAAATTAACGGTTGAATTTAAATTTAGGATTATTAAATTATTTTATGTTCAGGGCACATATCGCTATACATATTATAATACAGTAAACAATCGTTCACTGTCAATCAAAAAAATAAGCAAAAATTATGTCAATGCCATAAAATAATGGTAAAATTAAAAATATGGATTTAAAAGCCAAAAATAAAATTATCGCGAATCTATTTCTTATATTTGCTTTTTTAATTTTTTTAGCATCTTACCTTATCCATAGTCATAATATTTGGGTATTTATACTGCAAAGGGCTTCGGCGGCGGCGCTTATAGGCGGCATCGCCGACTGGTTTGCCGTAACGGCTTTATTTAAATATCCGCTCGGACTTCATATTCCGCACACGAATACCATTAAAAACAATAAAGAAAAAATTATTAATGCGATAAGCAATACCGTCAACGACGTATGGCTCGGCAAAAACTATCTCGCATCGGAAATAAGCGGCATAAATTTTTCCGATATCCTGCTAAATATTATCAAAAAAGATAAAAACAAAAATAAATTAATGCTGTCTTTAAGAAAATTAATTTTAAAATCGGTTAATTATGCTAAAACGGATAATTTTAATAATTTTTTAAATAAAAATATCGATAAGGCATTGGATAAAACTCTATCCGGCGACAATATATCAAAAAATATAATAAGCAAATTAGCCGTATTTTTGGAGTCCGAAGATTCGGATTATATTTACGATAATTTAATTAATTATATAACCAGCTATATTAAAACGTATAATGCGGACTATCTGTCAAAAAAAATCACAGACGGATATTCGGATGAAATTATAAAATCTATAAAACTTGCCGGAAATAAAATAATAGATGAAAATTTCGCCTACATTATATCGAATTTAAGCGGCTTCGTTATTTTAAACATAGAAGAAAACAGGCCGTATTTAAAACAGCAGATAGCCGATATAATCGAAAAATATAAAAGCAATTCCGCCTTAAAGAACATACTGATGTTCGTAGCGGAAAAGACGAATATTCTCGACATAGACCGTCTTTCCGACGAAATTATAGTAAAAATTATAGATTTTGTTAAAGATATAAAAAACAACGAAAATAACAAAGTTAGATCAAATATAAAAGATTATGTTTTAACCGCATTAAACGATCTAGACAAAACTTCAAGGATTCAAATTTTAAATACCGTCGAAACGATTATCCGTGACAATACTGATAAAATAAAAGATTACTTAATAAATTATTTAAACAACGAAGAACTTAAAAAAACGCTCAAAAACAAACTTTTAAATTTTATTAATTCTGAGGGTTTAAATATTATAGTCAGCTTTAATGACCGGCTAAAAAGCCTGATGCGCGGCGCAATAATAAATTTTATCCGCTCAATACTTAAAAACAACAAAGAATATATAGTTAATAAAAAATTGTTTAAAGTAAAATTTAATTATCTTTTTATTTTCATGGAGAACGAAATATCGAAAAACACGGATAAGATAGATGCTTTTTTAAAAAACAACATTATATACCTTATGAAAATCAATCATTCGGCTATAGGAAAACTTATAAGAAAAAATTTAGAAAATCTCGACGAAGACAAATTAGTCGGCCAAATTGAGGATAAAATCGGTAACGATTTACAATATATAAGAATAAACGGTGCGATAACCGGCTCTTTTATCGGAATAATTATAGCCGTTCTGGGCTTGATTTTAAAGAAAATATAAGTTCAGTATATTTTGGGGAAGAGTTTTTTATGGAGCCGGCGATAGGAGTCGAACCTACGACCCGCTGATTACTAACTATATTCTCTATAACTTGTAATCCATTAAATATAAAAGATTTGAAAGGTTTAATTTTTATTGTATGCGTTTTTGTGTGTTTATTATAGACCGTCTGACTACAGAATACATAATGTTTTACATAATTTAAAAATCGATATCCAGATCCGGACTTTTATCCGGTTCTTTATCTATTTCTTTAATTTTATTTAAGACAAAATCATTGATTTCAACAGCCGAATTATATGCTTTTTTAGCGTCGTCGGCGGTTATTATTCTCTTCTCATGTTCAAGTTGGGGATATCTAGAATCAGAAGCAAGGCCGGTTAAGTTTCTTAAATTTGAAGAATTTATTTTAGAAAAATTAACATCTATTTCCTCGCACATTTTTTGAAGTTTTTCTAAGTTATGACTATTAGGAATATCTACTTTTTTCGCTATCAAATAAGCTTTAAGATTTTTTTCAATAGATTGATGACTATGGAGACAAACGTTTTTTCTGGCGTAATTCTCATCTTTATTAATATAATCCTGGGCTGTTCTTAAATCATCAGATGCCTGATTAAGCCAGTCTTCCACAGAATAATTTTCAGAGCTATAATATTTAACCAATTAAAACCCTTCCTTCCTTATTCGCATATCTTAATATATGTCCGACAAAGTTTATTGCGGCATTATAGTTTTTTAAGCCGGAAACGATAAGCTCCACGTCTAATATTTCGCCTTTATAATAACTATTCTCGGCAATTTTATCGAGTATGCCGTTCCAGATATAATATTTTTCGTCAATGGAAATATCTTCGTTTACAACAACAACAAAGTCAAAATCGCTATCCCATTTATAATCGTCTCTATTTCTGGAACCAAATAAAATAACTTTATTAAGGGTATATTTTTTATCGTTACGGAAATAGGCCAATATAGAGTTTAAAATTTGATTAACGGCCGCTTCATTATCTTCTTTAGAAACTATTTTATAGCCGATTTGTCTATCAACAATCCTTTTCCCAGTTGTATCGGCGCTTTTATTTAATATGTTCATAATTATATTATTATATCATGTTCTATAATTCGGTGAAAATTTTTAAGTCTGCAATATAATACTTGATTTTTGTTAAACCGGTGAAAACTTTGCACCGGTTAATTTATCTTCAGTCATTTGACTGCTTTATTGATATCTCTTATCTCGACTACGTAAGCATTATACCTATTTTCCGCAATTTCTCAAAGCAGTCCATGCTACTATAATTTTTTTTTAGCTTCGGCTTATAAATTTTTGGTGCATATATACATGGTTTTCACTGCTGAAACTAGGAAAAATATATGCCTCATTATCTTTATAATCTAAAGTACTTATCTTGACTCGTAATTTCAAATGTTTCCATGCTTAAATTATTTATAAAATTTAATATTTTTTTAATATTTTTTGTTTATTATAACATATACTTACAGACGAAAGCATACTTAAACGAATAAGAGCCGTAAAGCTTTTAAAGGGCGAAGTCAAAAGGTTAAGGTATTTGACCGAAGAAGAAGCTGAAAGGCTTATACGGGCTTGCAGTAAAGAATTAAAGCCTATTGTGATAACGGCATTAAATACAGGAACGCGTAAATCGGAGCTCCTGCATTTGACTTGAGACAGGGTGGACTTAAAGAACCGGATAATCCTGTTGGATAAAACAAAGAACGGCGAGCGTAGAGAGATACCGATAAACGATACCCTTTTTAACGCACTGTCGGGCATTCCAAGGCATTTTAAATGCGATTACGTACAACACACGCAGACGTTAAAACCGTTCTATGACCTTAAAAAAGCCTTTCAAACGGCATTAAAAAAGCGCACATTATCGACTTTTCACTTTCACGACTTAAGGCACACGTTCGCAAGTCAATTAGTAATGAAAGGCGTTGATTTAGCGACGATACAGAAGCTTTTAGGGCATAAGACGATTAATATGACTTTAAGATATGCTCATTTATCTAACGTTCACTTGTAAGACGCCGTGAAAGTCTTAGATAATAAGGATTTTGAAAAAAAATTTACCGAAACTTTACCGTGGGAACAAAAGCAAAAAATCGAATTTCTTGAAAGCCTTTAATTTAATGGAGCCGGCGATAGGAATCGAACCTACGACCCGCTGATTACGAATCAGCTGCTCTACCTCTGAGCCACGCCGGCATTTGGAAGATTTTAGATAAGTTAAAATTTAAAATTATTAAAATTTACGTTTTTAACTTTTATTGTTTTACGAATTTATTACATTATTAGCCGCAGTAATAAAATTAAGCCTTTCTTTCTTGTTTTCTATTTCTTGGGCTAAATTGTTTATTAAATTTTCAATACTGTCCGCATGAAAATTATTTGCATTTTCATTTAAATCTTTAAGCTTTTCGTCGAAAATAATAGAAGATATCGGACCTAAATTTTCAGAAAAAAGATCTTTAAGCGCTTCCATTTTATTCTTTGGAATTACTTCGCCGGAATTTATTCCGCCTCCCGACATTACGTTACTATTCAAAATTGAATTGAACGCAGCCTCGCTTTGAGCAAAAGATCCGGAACCGTTTTCATCGCTTATAATAGCTTCTGCCTTTTTTGGGTTATCGGCGACTATCGATTGGTTTACTATTTTAACGAACTCGCTTTCAAGATAAGTCGTTTCCATCTTGAGAAGATTAACGTTAGAATTCCTCTTGCTGAGAATAAAAATAAATCCGCTCCCAAATCCGTTAACTATTATATTTCTGTCGTCGAAATTTAAGTAAAGAGAAGAAATTTCTATCGACGAAATAGAATATGATGCAAATAATTTACTTATTTCTCTTGATACCCTGCTTATTTGTTCGGACTGTATTTCCGGATCGTTAGCCTTGAACTGTAAAACTTCGCCGTCCAAAGACGATATCGCGCAAGCGTCTACTCCGGCAATTTTAAGAATTTTATATATAATGCTTTTATCGTCGGTTGCATTCATAAATTTATAAAGTTAAATAGCGATATATCAATGATATTCTAATTTTCTTTAAGTAATTTTATGGCTTCCATCTGAGTTTTTAACGCAGGGACTTCAGACGAAACTTTAAGGCTGTATAAAACATTTTTATTGTTAATAATTATCTTTTTATAATTATTGGCTTCGCATATCGCGCTTTTTAATTTATTAAAATTTAATATATCGCCTAATTCTTTTGATTGATTAAAAAGAAATAAAGCGTCGGCGGATTCAAAATCGGTATCGTCGATACCCTTGGAATACAATACTTCGCCGTCCTCTTTAACGGCAAGAATCGATTCTACGCCGCTTATAACGGATAAAGTTTCTGCAATTTTAACTACCAAAGCAGGGCTTGATTCCGCATCGTTTTTTACAATTTCGGAATCGGAACTTTTTGCGTTATTAGGTTTTTGATTGTTATCCGAATTCCCGCTATCCGCGTTTACTATTTCTATAATTTCATCTAAATATTTATCAAGCGTAATTTCGGGAGAAGATTCTCCTATACTAACCTGTATATTAATCGGCGCGTCTAAGCCGTTTAATTCTTTAAATACCTCTATATCCTGTTTTGTTCCTAAAACGGCATGCAATATCTTTCCGCCGGAAAAATATATAGCGCCCTGCTTATCTAAAATTTCAAACGACAATTTTATATTTTCAAAACTATAAAATTGATCAAGCTGATATTTTATATCTTCAAGTATCATTTGGTATTATATTAAAAATATTATTACTTCATTAAATACGCAATCATATTTTATACTATCAAAAAAAACAACAATATGCAATGAAAAATAAATTCTTCTTAAACGCCTTTATTAAAGGCAGGCGCAAAAGAATAAAATAATTAGTATAAATTTACCGTTAAAAAGAAATACTGGAAGTGGCGTCCCCAACGGGATTCGAACCCGTGTTGCCGCCGTGAAAGGGCGATGTCCTGGGCCGGCTAGACGATGGGGACAATGTTTTTTAAATGCAGAAAAAATATTATGCCATATTTGTATAAGAAAAGCAAGAAAAAAATCTATAGATTTAAAATCCTAGTTCCCCGAGAATTGAATTTACGTCGTTTTGAGCCATTTTTTGATTGTCGGACACCATATCTTTTAATTTCCCGTATATTTCAGCCTTTTTTTCGCTCGGCAATTCTTTAGCTTCCACTTCGGAATCGACCAGTACTTTTATAAGCTTTGCCTTGGTTTCATTGAGCGTATTCTGTATCTTATAAAGTTTCTGCCCGGTTAAATCCTGGAAAGAAAGAAGCGAAAGAACGCCTAATATTTTATCTATATTTTTATTATTAAGCTCTTTAAGACCAATGAGGCTCTCCCTTATCTTCTTAGTCGGATTTAAATTTATAAGATCGACGAGCCGTTTATTTATATCGTTTGAATTTTCGTTTATCTCGTCAAGCAAATTCATTATATTATTTGCCGCTTTTTCCGTTTCCTTGATGATGTCGGAAATGCCTTCCTGCGCTAAAGGTATGTTTTCGGAGCTTTCTTTGACCGGCGTCTTTAAATCGCCTATTTTTTTAGTGGCCTCGTCCACAACCTTAGCAAGGTCTTTCAGCTCTCTCATCATGTCGTCTATAGCCATATAATATCGTCCTATTTTTTAATATTAAATTAATTTATTATTTAGATTTTAAAGCGCCTATCATTTTTAGGTAATTAATTTTATACACTAAATACGACTAAAAAACAATATAATTTTTATTTATTTTTAGTTTAAATTTAATAACTTTTTGGTAATTCCGTAAAGCGCTCCTTTTGTAATTTCGCCGACCCAGTGAAACATTATGCGTCCGCTTTTAGATATAAAAAACGTCTGCGGTATTTCGTTAATTCCCCCGTAATTATTTATAACTCTCGACGTTGCATAAACTACGGGATAAGGAATGCCTATGCTTTTAATAAAAGATCTGACTCCTCCGAGATTATTATTTACGTTAATGCCGACGACCATTACGCCGTTACTTTTTTCCGACTCGTAAAATTTTTTAAGCATCGGTATTTCCGCTCTGCAAGGCGGACACCAAGTAGCCCAAAAATTAAGAACGACGACGCGGCCACTGAAATTTCTTAGCGAAAAATTACCGTATCCGGATAAAGCAGGATTAAGAACTTTTAAATTAAAATTATACGCTTTTTTTGTCCTTGCTTGCGCATGTTTAATGCCGACAAAAGAAATACTTGCGAAAATAACTGCGATTATTAAAAACGGGATTATAAAACTGCGTTTGCCGCAACCGGTCATTTAGTGTACACTCCTTATTTTATTAAATTTATGTTTTAGCGTGTATTATAATATAATAATTAAAAAAAATAAATTCTATTTTAACGATTTAACGACCTGCCCTTAATCGCCCTTTCTACCTCTCTTTTATTTTCTTTTTCCTTAATGGAAGCTCTTTTGTCGTAATTCTTTTTCCCTTTTACCAATGCTATTTCTACTTTTGCCCTGCCGGCTTTTAGATACATTTTTAGAGGAACTACCGTTAAATTCTTTTCTTTTATTTTACCTAACAGTTTTAAAATTTCATGTTTATGTAAAAGCAAAACTCTCGTTCTCAGAGGGTCTTTATTTTCCCTGTTAGCCTTTTCGTAAGGGCTTATATGCACGTTCAACAAAAGCGCTTCTCCGTCTTTTATGACTACATAGCCGTCGGAAAGATTTGCTTTGCCGGCTTTTATAGATTTTATTTCCGGACCGTAAAGCGATATTCCCGCTTCATACTTTTCGATAATTTCATAAAGAAAAGAAGCTTTTCTGTTATCTGCTACTATTTTTATTTTCTGTCCGGCAAGAGGGTTTGACATATATTAAATTGCGTCAATGCCGGACTTTAATCCGGCATTGCGTTTACGTTTGTTTGTATATTGTATAAATGAATATTTAAAAAAATCATGGTGGAGGCGGCGGGAGTCGAACCCGCGTCCGAAGATTTAAAACTAAAGCTTCTACATGCTTAGTTTATTCTTTAAATACGGCTTACGAAAGCAAAGAATAAACAAAACCTTTCTTCACCGTCCTTTTAAAGATTCCGGTTTGACGAAAAGGAAACGCCAAACCTATACCCTGCAGTTGTCGCCTTTGAATTTTGCAGGTAGAAATTTCAAAGACGTTAGCCGATTAAGCGGCTAATGCGTAATCGTAGTTGTCTGCGATTATGTTTTGCTTTGAATGATTAACGAGCCTACAAAGCATCCTCGGCATGCAGCTTAAAGCCCTAATATCACCGTCGAAACCGTTGCGCCCCCATTATGTTATAGAAATTACACAGAGCAATTTTTAATATTTTTATCTTAACTGCTTATAAAAATATATAAAAACGTATAAATATTATACCATATTTATAAAAAAAAATTATTTTTTTTATCTAACATTTTTATTTATCAACTCTTTAAAAACAGCAGGGAATTTAACAGATATCTGTCAAGCGGTTTTGAATACCGGCTCCATAAAGCGTTGTCGCAGTTGTCTATAAAATCAGCAATCTGATTAACCTTAGAGTCCATGTTGTCTATGTAATGAAGAAGAAAAGCTTCCGTCGTTTTCGGCCTTTTAGGCGAACCGTATTCCATCTCTCCGTGATGCGCTATTATGCTGTGGATTAAAATCAGTTTTAAATTTTCGGGAAATCCGTTTATTTCGGATATTTTTCTCTCTACCGCAGACGAGCCTAATACTATATGGCCCAAAAGCCTCCCTTCGTCCGAATATTCTATTACGTTGTTCTTGATTTTAAGTTCTTCTATTTTACCTGCGTCGTGAAGAAATATAGCCGCAAGAAGAACATCCTTTATAACGTATTTTTTATAATGTTCGGCAAGAAAAACCCCTGTTTTAAGCATGCTTAACGTATGTTCAAGAAGCCCCCCTACATATGCATGATGTATAGATTTTGCCGCCGGAAGCGTTTTTAATAGTTTTACGTAATTTTCGTCTTCTAAAAATTTATCGATGAGTTTTATAATATATTCATCGGTTAAATTTTCCTTTAATGCGGTTTTTAAATCGTTATACATAGATTCTATATCGTTATTCGAGGACTTAAAAAAAAGAGCGGCATCTTCTGCGGCAAGATTTTTAAAATCTATTTTTTCTATTTCCGTAATGCTTAGCTGAAGTTCGTTTTGAAACAGCGAACTTTTTGATTTTACCTTTATTATATCGCCTGCTTCAAAAAGGGGCGCAAGTTTATCGACGTTATCCCAAATATATCCCTTAATTTCACCGGCTTTATCGGAAAGTTTTAAATAAACGTAGGGTTTTCCCGTTTTACCCATAGCCTGAGATTTGCTTTTTACAAGAAAAATAGAATCTACTTTCTGATTTTCCGTTATTTCCGACACTAAAATTTTTTCCATTTTATTCTTTTTCCTTATTAACCTACGTTATTATAATGCCTGAGTTTAAAATTGACTCCCAGATTTTTTGCAAGATTTTCAATAAACGCGATATCGACGGCGGGAAGGTCTATTGCCGTAACGGTCACGTTTTTAATATATTTTTTCGATTCTTTTACGAAATCTATAACCGCATTATAAGGCTTTATTCCTTTTGAAGCAAGTTTGGGATCGCATATAGCATCGTATATTTCGGAACTCTGCGCATTTAAACTTATGCTTACGGAATCTATAATATGTTCAAGTTCTGCGGCTATGTTGCGTCCGTAAACCGCGTTTGCAAGCCCGTCGGTATCGAGCCTTATTTTTATATCCGCCGAATCGGTTTTATAAGAGCCTTTTTTAATTGCGGCGGCAACTTCCTTTAAGGTTTCTATGCGCAAGGTAGGTTCTCCGAGTCCGCAGAATACTACTTCTTTAAAATCGTAATAACGAAAAATAGAGGGCAATACTTCGCTCGCGGAAGGTTCTTTTTTAAGTTTAAGATTGTATCCCTGCACGCAGAAATTGCTTTTGCCGCCCTGATATTTAGGGCAGAAAGTGCACCTGTTGGTACATTTATTGGTAAGATTTACGTAAACGGAGTTTCTTATTTTATACGCAACCGCAGGATAAAATCCGTCCACGCCTTCAAGAGAAAAAAGATTAACGGTGTTCTGGACGGTTAAATCGTCCATTATTTTTAGTTCAACGCCTTTTTGAGCCGCTACGGTTTCCAAAACAAACCGCACGTAAGAAGGCTCGTTTCTTTTGCCCCTGAAAGTTTGAGGCGCAAGAAACGGGCTGTCGGTTTCTATAAGAATTTTTTCGGAAGGTATTATTTTAGATACTTCTCTTAATCCTTCGTTTTTTTTGTATGTTATGTTTCCGGAAAAGGAAATAAAAAAACCCATTTTTATTAATTCTTCTGCCGGCGTCTTATCCGAAGAGGAAAAACAGTGTATGACTCCGCCGAAAAAACCGTCCCCGTCTTTTGCATATTCTTTTAAAATCTCAATCGCATCCTCATATGCGTCTCTTATATGAATTATAACGGGCAAGCCTTTGGACGATGCAATTTTAAGCTGAAATCTAAAAAGTTCTTTCTGTTTTATTTTAATTTTTTCTATTTCTTCTTTGGAGGTTTCAGGCAGAAAATAATCTAATCCGATTTCTCCTACGGCTGCGATTTTATTTTTGTTTTCGGAATAATATTTTTCAAACTTTTCGGCTACATCGGCAATATCCCGGTAAGGGCTTTTGGGATGGACGCCGAGCGTAGTGAATATATTGCCGTGCGAATTAATTATTTCTATAGTCTTATCGATTCTTTCATGCTGAGCCAATGAACCGATAGAAACCGCATGCGTTACGCCGTTTTCGGACATTCTCGACAAAACGCCGCCAAGGTCGCCGTCGAATTCATGCATTTCAAGGTGGCAGTGCGAATCTATCATAGGATTGTAAATGGTTAAATGCTTATTTTTGGAAACATAATTTCGGCTTTTTCGGCTATCCGCAAACCGTCTTTAAACAAGTCGGCGCAAACGTCCGCAATACTTTCGGCTCCCGCCGAAAAACCCGGAGCGTCGAAAGGCGCGATATTAAATATAGCGTTAATTTTTCCTGAAGTTTCCGGCATAAAAGGATATATCAGGTAAGAAATATAATAAATAGAAACGGAAGCCGTTCTTAGTATATTCAGCAGTTTTCTTTTCTGTTCCGGGTCGTCCGCGTTTAATTTCCACGGCGCAGAATCGTTGATATATTTATTTAATATATTTATAAATTTAAATACGTCTTCCAATATTTTGGCAAAACCGAATCTGTCGTATCTTTCGTCTAAATTTTTTAATATATCTGCGGCCGTCTTTAATATGCCGCCGTCTTCGGAAGCCGAATCCGTTCCCGGAACATTCCCGCCGGTATATTTATTGAGCATTGCTGCCGTCCTCGAAACTAAGTTTCCAAGGTCGTTCGCAAGAGCGGAATTGTATCTTAGTATAAAATTACCGGTATTAAAATCTCCGTCCAAACCGAGCGTTATTTCGCTCAAAAGATAAAAGCGGAGGGGATCGGAACCGTATGTTTCTATTAAAGATATCGGGTCAACCACGTTTCCTATTGATTTAGACATTTTCCTGCCTTCCGTCAACCACCAGCCGTGGGCGGTGACCGACTTCGGCGGTTCGAGTCCCAAAGAGAAAAGCATAATAGGCCAGTAAACCGCATGAAACCTTAATATATCTTTGCCTACGATATGGTTTGCCGTTTTAAAAAAAAGCGGAAAATCGGGATTTTTTCCGTTAAGATAATCTTCATATCCTATTCCGGTCAGATAATTTAAAAGAGCGTCGAACCATACGTATATAACGTGCTTTTCGTCGCCTGGAACCGGAATCCCCCATTTAAAAGACATTCTTGAAATGCTTAAATCTTCCAAGCCTTCCTTGACAAAAGATAAAACTTCGTTTCTTCTAAAATCCGGCTTTATAAAGCCGGGGTTGTTTTCTATATAATCAAGGAGCTGTTTTTCATATTTTTTTAATTTTAAATAATAGGTTTTTTCTTTTACTTTTGAAGCAGGCCTTCCGCACTGAGGACATTTTTCGCCTTCCAAAAGCGACTTTTCCGTAAGGAAAGTCTCGCAGGGAGTGCAGTACCATCCTTCATATTCGGAAAGATATAAGTCACCGTTTGCCGCCATTTTTTTAAACGCAATTTTTACCGTTCTTATATGGTCTTCATCCGTAGTCCTGATAAATCTGTCGTAAGATATCCCTATAGCATTAAAAAGTTCTTTAAATTTTATATGAACGGAATCGGCAAGCTGTTTAGGCGTTATTCCTCTAGAATCTGCTTCTTTTTCTATTTTTAAACCATGCTCGTCCGTTCCGGTTAAAAAAAAAGTTTTATATCCGCATAATCTTTTAAACCTTGCTATAGAATCGGCTATTATAGTGGAATATGCATGTCCTATATGGGGTTTATCGTTTACGTAATAAATAGGAGTAGTAACGTAAAAATAATCGTTCTTCATGTTATTATTATTGAATAATTAAAAACCGCCTTTATGCCTTTATATTATTGTTGTTTATTTATTATATTTTATATCATTTGTATATTAACTTATTGAGAATCCGGGGAATTGTCGGAACCGTCCGAAGCGGAGATGCTTTCAGCCTGTTTTTCCGAAGACTGTTTTTCACCTCCGCCGCATTCGCCTTCCGTAGGCGGGTCAAAAGCAAGACAGCATAGGAGCCTGCCGCAATAACCCACGAATTTGCTTGTATTTTGGCACTGCAGTTTAGTAATTTTAGAAGTTACCGGATTCATTTCGCCTATTACGGAAGTACAGCAGCAAATTCTTCCGCAAATGCCTATTCCGCCTAATATTTTACATTCGTCGCGGATATTAATCTGGCGCATTTCTATTCTTATGTGAAATTTGGAAGCCAGAATCTTAACTAATTCCCTAAAATCTACCCTTTCCTCGGCGCTGTAATAAAATATGAGCTTATTGTCGGCGGCGGCATATTTCACTTTCAGCAGTTTCATCTCTAAGCCGAGCTGTTCCGCATTCTTTTTGCAAAAACAGTAACCTTCTTTTTCGGTTTTATAGTATATAAATTTATCGCCCGTTTCGAAAGGAAAAAGTTTTCTTATTATGAAAGAAGAAGGCTTCTGCGTTAAAGGGGCGGCATCTTCCGTAAATACTTTAGTTTCTCCTATTACCGTTCCTATATGAATATTTCCATACGAATCTATTACCACCTTATCTTCTGGTATAAGATTGGGAATTCTGGAAATACACTCTATAGTATCGCCGGTATTAAATATTTTTACTTCTACGGTTCTCATATTTTATTGATTAGGTTTTATTAATTCAAGCAGATATAAGGTTTGAGAAGTACGAATCTATAGATATCGATTTATTTAAATTATAACCGTTAATTTTTTCTATATGTAAAACCGTAGTTTCTATCATATGCCTTATATCCTCCGGAGACGCTCCGCTTTCAAAAGCAAATTTTTTTATTTCTCCTGCAATGTCTTCATTATACAATATTTCTTCATCTTTTAACAAACTATAAATATAAATATCTCGAAATATAAATAAAATAAGCTCGAAAATATATGTTTTGTCTTCGTCTTCGTCTTCATCTGCAGCAGCGCCTTTCACTTCGGCATCTATACCTCCGTTTTTTTTCTTTGCGCCTTTGCTTTTTGAAGCAAATTCTGCAGAAATACCGTAAATATCTCCCTTTTTTCTAAATTCGGAAAAAAGTTTTTTAAATACGTTATTAATCAAAAAATCTCTTTTTTCTAAATATCCGCCTTCTATAAGCCTTATAAAACCGGAATAGCTTCCTCTGGCAAGTTTTAAAAAAATCTTTAGTTTATCGGCTTTTATATCGGGATATGTTAATTTAACCGCGCCGGATAAAATTTCATCGGCAATAGGAGCGAAACTTAGCAAAATACATCTGGATACAATCGTAGGCGCAAGCATACTAGGACTTGACGTTATAAGAATAAAAACGGTTTTTTCCTGCGGTTCTTCAAGTATCTTAAGGAGGGCGTTAGACGCAGAAGGGTTCATAGCCGAAGCGTCGTTTATGATTATAAACCTGTGGGTCGGATACTGCGGTTTAAGAGCCAAAAAAGACGTAATTTGATGAATTGTTTCTATCTTTATAGAATTCCCCGACGACCCGGCCGTAAAAATATTTTGATTCATGCCGTTTAAAAAGGAGAGGCAGGACGGACATTTACCGCAAAAATTCAAAGACGAGGAATCGGTTTTAAAATTTTCCGCGTAATCGCGGCATAAAACCGACGCGGCAAATGAAAGCGCCGTAATATTTTTTCCTATATTCTTTTGTCCGTAAAACAGAAGTCCTGACGGCATCCTTTGCGAACTATAAAGCCCGCTTAAAAAATCTATCTGTTTTTTATGTCCGATTATTTCGGATAAATTATAGTTTAAAGCCATACCGGTAAATGAAAAAATAAACTTTATTAATTATATGCAATGTTCTAAACAATTTTATAATTTTATCATATAATCCGTCATAATAATATGTCCAATTTGCGACAGGGACAGAATTGAATTCTGTCCCCGTATTTATAAAAAACTTATAATAGAAAACCTTAATCCTGCAATAGAATAACAAAAAACCTCCTGAATATGTTATAATATATAGCATACAAAGCAATATAATAACTAACCCAGGAGGTTATCTAATATGAAAAATTATATCATACAAAAAGGTA
>JAJYPL010000037.1 GCA_021795355.1 bacterium
AAACTATTTCGTCTATAATTTCAAATATTAATTTTTTGGATAACGCAAATTTTTTCGGAGAAACGCCTGCATAAATATAAAAAAATCCGTCGAATTTATGAAAAACGGAATTAGAATAGATAGAATATGCAAGACCTTTGTTTTCCCTTACTTCCTGAAAAAGTCTTGAACTTACGGAACCTCCGAGAATTGCGTTAAGAACTTCAACCGAAAAAAAATCTTTGTCTAATCTGCTTACGCCTTCTAATCCTATTAGAAAATGGGTCTGCTCCAGATCTTTTTCATGAATAAAATCACCGAAAAATTTATCGGTAGCTAATTCCTTATCCGTTTTTACGGCATCGAATTTTGACGTTATCCCGCACATATAACGGTTAACGGAATCTGCAATTTTATCGTGGTCTAAATTGCCTGCCGCCGAAATTACGACATTTTGAGGACTATAACGCGATGAATAATAATCCAGTATTTTTTTTCTGTTAAAACCGCTTATAGTATCTTCCGTTCCCAGTATCGGCAAAGCATAAGGAGAATTTCCGTATAAATTTTTATGAAAAAGCTCCATGGAATAATCCGAGGGATCGTCTTGAACACCGGATATCTCCTGAAGTATAACGCCTTTTTCTTTTTCTATTTCCTCTTCCGGAAATAAAGAGTTAAACATTAAATCTATAAGAAGATTTAATGCGTTGTCGTAGTTTTTATATAAAACTTTAGTATATATGCAGGTTAATTCGTTTCCGGTAAAAGCGTTTAGGGCTCCGCCCATCAGGTCTATTTCCCTGTTTATATCTTTATACGACCTGTTTACGGTTCCTTTAAAAAAAAGATGTTCTATGAAGTGGGATATTCCGTTAAGTTCCGCCGGTTCGTAAACCGAACCGGTTTTAACCCACAATCCGATACTTATAGAATTGAAATAAGTTTTTTTTTCGGTTATTAAAGTAACGCCTGATTCTAAAACTTCTTTCTTAAAGTTTCTCATAAAGCTTCTTTCATAGACAGTTTTATTTTACCCGCCTTATCTATATCAAGGACCTTGACTTTTACTTCGTCCCCTTCTTTCAATACGTCGGAAACTTTTTCCACTCTTTTATTATCTATCTGCGAAATATGGACTAATCCGTCGGTACCGGGAAATATCTCGACAAAAGCGCCGAAATCCATTATCTTTCTTACTTTACCGAGATAAATTTTACTGATTTCGGCTTCCTGGGTAATATCGTTTATCATAGCGACGGCAAGTTTAAGAGATTCTCCGTTGTTTGAAGAAATCGTCACCTTTCCGGAATCTTCTATATCTACTTTTGCGCCGGTCTTTTCTATTATTCCTTTTATGACTTTTCCGCCGGAACCGATAACTTCTCTTACTTTTTCGGGTTTAACGGTCATAGTAACTATTCTCGGAGCGTTTTGCGCCATGTCTTTTCTCGGTTCCGAAATAGACTGAAGCATTATATTAAGTATATGCAAACGTCCTTCCTTTGCCTGCGAGAGGGCGTTTCTTAAAATTTCGCTTGTAACGCCCGAAATTTTTATATCCATCTGTAAAGCGGTAACCCCGTTCGACGTTCCTGCAACTTTAAAGTCCATATCGCCGAGATGGTCTTCGTCGCCCAGAATGTCCGAAAGTATAGCTATGCTATCGCCTTCTTTTATGAGTCCCATAGCTATTCCGGCAACGGGAGCTTTGATCGGAACGCCGGCATCCATTAAAGCAAGAGTGCCGCCGCATATTGTAGCCTGAGAGGAAGAACCGTTAGATTCTAAAATTTCGGAAACAAGCCTTATAGTGTAAGGAAATTTTTCGGCGGGTGGAATTATATATCTTAAAGCTTTTTCTCCGAGCGAACCGTGTCCGATTTCTCTTCTGCCGGGAGACCTTAACGGCGCTACTTCGCCGACCGAAAAAGGAGGAAAATTATAATGAAGCATAAACCTTTTGGCGGATTCTTTCTCAGGCGCGTCTATTATCTGTTCGTCGAACTTTGTCCCAAGAGTCGCGGCAACTAAAGCCTGCGTTTCGCCCCTCGTAAAAACCGCGCTGCCGTGAGCCATAGGCAATTCGCCGACGGAACAAGTGATAGGCCTTATATCTTTAAGTCCTCTTCCGTCAATTCTTAAACCGTCTTTTATTATATTATTCCTCAATATGTCTTTCTGTATCGATTCCATAATATGCAGTATCGCGGCTTCATGTTCCGGATAAGATTCTTTAAGGAGTTCGATAATTTTATTATCTAAACTTTCGACTCTTTCGTTTCTCTCGAGTTTTGCCGGAATTTTAAGAGCATCGGATAAATCGTCGAACGCAAGCTCTTTAACTCTTTCATATAATCCGTCAGGCAGTTTAATTTCTTTTATAGAAACTTTTTTAACGTCGATTTCAGATAAAATACTATTCTGAAATTCGATTAATTCCTTAATTTTACCGTGCGCAAACTCTATAGCCGAAATAAGCTCTTCTTCGTCTAACTCGTTAAAACTTCCCTCCACCATCGTTATGGCATCTTTAGAACCGGCAACTATAAGGAAAGTGTCGCTTTCTTCAAGTTCTTTATATGTAGGATTGGCGATAAAATTACCGTTTATCCTGGCTACCCTGACGCCTGCCGTAGGTCCGTTAAAAGGAGCTTCGGATACCATTAAAGAAAACGAAACGCCTATCATTGCGGCCATATCCGGATCGTTTTCGCTGTCCATAGATATAACCGTAGCTATAATCTGGGTATCCAAATAATAATTATCAGGAAAAAGCGGCCTTATAGGCCTGTCTAAAAATCTTGAAGTCAAAACCTCTTTTTCGCTGGGTCTTGCTTCCCTTTTAAAAAAACCTCCTGGTATTTTACCGGCGGCATAATATTTTTCGACGTAGTTAACGGTAAGCGGCAAAAAATCTGTGCCTTCTTTAATATTTTTATTTAAGCACGTAGTAACGAGGACTTTAGTGTCCCCTATAGTTACTAAAGCACTTCCGGATGCCTGCTTTGCAAGCCTGCCCGTCTCCACGGTTATTTTTTTACCGTCGAACATTATTGTTTTACTTGTCATTTCATCTCCTATAAAATTATAAACAGTTTAACCGGCTCTTGTAAAAATATAAAAGCCGTTTTTATTTGCGAAGGTCAAGGGCTTCTATAAGAGCTTTATATCTTGCTTCGTCTTTATTTTTTAAGTAATCCAAAAGATGCCTTCTTCTTGCTACCATCTTGAGAAGGCCTCTTCTGGAATGATGGTCTTTTGCAAATTTTTTAAAATGCTCCGACAATAAATTAATTCTGTAGGTAAGCAGCGATACCTGGACCTCAACTGAACCGGAATCATGTTCGTGAGTTTTAAATTTGCTGATAATCGTAGTTTTTTCTTCTTTAGAAATAGCCATTTAATTGAACCCCCTTAAGGATATATTTAATTTTAATTTATATTTATACAATTTGTGACGGGTCGGAATTGAATTCCGCCCCATTAATATTAAGTTTAACATTAATATTGCCGGCAGGTATAATATTTTTAATCAAAAAATCTGCATCTTTTTCAATAAAATCCCGAGGCAAAGCGTTAGAAACGTCAAAACCTCCCGCGCTTGTTCTTCTGAGGCTGTAAAGCTGAGCCGGAATATCGAATTTATCGATTATTTCCTGGGCAATAGCCCTTATATAAGTCCCCTTAGAAACTGTGCATTTAAAATCTATAAAAGGATTGCCGACGGATTTTATTTCAAAATTATATATTTTAACGACCGACGTAGGATTATCCGTAACTACGCCGATATTCTTTCTCGCATACTTATATAGAGGGATACCCTTATATTTTCGCGCGCTGAAAGCCGGTATTTTCTGAATGAAATCCCCCGATATATTTTTCAAATAAGCGGCTACGCTTTCGGCTTCGGAATCCGACACTTCCCTATAACCGTTTTGACTGCCGGTAATATCAAGAGTATCTGTGCTTATTCCAAGCCTTAAAGTTCCTTCATAGGATTTAGGCATATTAACCAAACGATCCTGAAGTTTGGTCGCATTGTTTATAAGAACGGGCAAAACTCCCGTAGCAAAAGGATCAAGCGTACCGGCATGCCCTACCTTTGAACAGTTCAGCCGTTTTTTAATATGATAATCTACATTAAACGATGTCATATTTTCCGGCTTATCTATAACCAAAACCCCGTTTAAGCTTTTATCGTATATTTTCATATTTTTTATGCTTTTTCGTTTAATATCTCGCCGCAATATCTATATACTTCTTTTTTAATTTCATTTATATCGCCGCTTACTTTGCATCCTGCGGCAAATTTATGCCCGCCTCCGCCGAACTTTTCGGCAACGTATGCAACGTTTGCATAACTTTTCGACCTAAAATTCAACCTATACTGGTTAAAACCGGTTTCCCTAAAAAATATTGCAATTTCTACTCCCTGAATAGACCTTGGATAATTAACGAAATTTTCATACAGCCCGTTAATTTTTCCCGAATCGGATTCCTTAAGAACGTCTTCTATCATTTTTTTGGTGCCGACCATAGATGCAACTTTTCCGCCTGAAGAAAATTCTAATGTATTGAGGCTCTTTCCAAGCAAAAAATACATCTCCGCAGGTTTAGTTTCAAAAAGTTCGGTTGCTATTGCAGACGGATCCAGCCTGTATTCGTTTAACACCGAACATATATAGAACGATCTTTTATTTGCCGAAGAATAATGGAAAGAACCGGTATCTGTGAGAATAGACGTGTATAAAGAAAGCGCTATATCGCCGCTTATAAAAGACAATATTTTAGCGCGCTCTTCTTTATCGCAGGGCAAAGGTTCAGCAAATTTATCTCCAAGGAAATTATCGAACGGCGAATATTTAATATTGTTTATATATGCCCCGTATGCAAGAAAAAGATAAAAAAGAACTTCTCCTGCAGAACTTGCATCCGGCAGGACGAGATTTGCATGCCCGAAATACGTATTGGTAAAATGATGGTCTATATTAATTATTCTGTTTATTCCCGAAAGTTGTTCGTAATTTGAACCTATTCTGGAAAATTCGCCGCAATCTACTACTATAAGAAGATCTATAGGCTCTTTTGGAAATTCGTTTAAAAATTTATCTGACTCCGGTAAAAATTTCAAATTAGCAGGTATCTGATCTTTTTCGTACAGATACACCTCTTTATCCAAAGATTTCAAAAATAATCCCGTCGCTATAGCGGAACTTATAGCATCTCCTTCCGGATTTTCATGGGTAGATATCATTATTTTTTTTGACGTTTCTATTATACGGAATATCTCGTCGGCAGTATTTTTAAAGTTGTTTAAATCCGAGACCGAATAATCTTTCTTTAAAGATATCATAAATTTATATGCTTTTTTGTTTTATTTGTTTAATTTATTAATTTTATAATTGTTTATTATATTATTTATTTCAAATGCCTGCTTTAACCCGTCGTAATATTCAAATCTTATTTCCGGAACAACCCTTAAAAGCACCTTTGAAAAAACTACTTTTTTAATAAAATTTTTAGAACTTTCAAAACCGCTTAATGCTTTTTTAATTTCTTTATCGGAACCCATAACGCTGAAAAATATTTTACAAAATTTCAGGTCTTTAGAAATTTCGGCGTTTATAATAGTAACATTTTTTAGTCTTGTATCGTTTACTTCAAATTCCAAACATAACGAAACCTCTCTTGCTATAAGTTCTGCGACCCTTTTATTTCTTTCTATCAATTTTCCTAAAACCTCTTTTATTATTTTATTTGACCGTCCGAGGACTCCAGAGTCTGTTTTATATATTCTATGTCAAAAGCCTCTATTATGTCTCCCGTTTTTACGTCGTTAAAATTTTCAAGCAAAATACCGCATTCAAAATTAGCCTGAACCTCTTTAACGTCGTCTTTAAATCTCTTAAGAGAATTTATGTGCCCCGTATATACTACAACATTGTCTCTCAGCAATCTTATGTTAGAAGACCTTTTAATAATGCCGTTCAAAACGAAAGAGCCTGCGACCGCTCCGAATTTTGGAACGTTAAAAACATCCCTTACTTCTGCTTTTCCGGTAATTTTTTCGTTTTCTATAGGAGCAAGAAGCCCTTCCATAGCATCTTTAATATCTTTTACGGTATCGTAAATTATGCTGTAATACCTTATTTCTATTCCTTCGGTTTCGCTTAGAGCCGAAGCTTTGGGTTCCGGACGGACGTTGAACGCTATAATTATCGAATTAGTAGCTTTTGCAAGCATCACGTCGCTTTCAGTTATAGCGGAAGCGCCGCCGTGTATAACGTTAACTTTTACCTTTGGATTGGAAAGTTTTTTAAACGACTGTATTAATGCTTCCATAGAACCGTAAACGTCTGTTTTTACGATTAACTTAAGTTCTTTTACGTCGCCTGTTTTAATCTTTTCATACAAACCTTCAAGAGTTAATCTTGCATTTGAATTAAGTTCCGATTCTCTGTGTTTTAACTGTCTTTCCAAACTTATTCTTTTTGCTTCTTTTTCGTCTTTAAGGGCGATAAAATTATCACCGGGAGATGCAACACCTTCTAATCCGAATATCTCGACGGGCGTAGAAGGTCCGGCAGATAATATTTTATTTCCCTTATAATCCAGCATAGCTCTGACTTTAACGTAATATAAACCGCAGACGGCGCTGTCGTTAACGTTTAAAGTTCCGCTCTGAATCAATACCGTGGCAACAGGCCCCCTGCCTTTATCGAGCTTTGCCTCTATAACGGTTCCTCTTGCGGGTTTATTTGGATTTGCTTTTAATTCCAATATTTCGGCTTGAAGAATAATAAGTTCTAAAAGTTCTTTTATTCCGGTGCCGGCTTTAGCGGAAACCTCCGCATAAAGGGTAGTTCCGCCGAGATCTTCGGAAACAAGACCGTATTCTAATAGGCTGTTTTTAATTTTAGCAGGGTTAGCTCCGGGCTTGTCTATTTTATTTATTGCAACTATAATAGGAACGTTTGCCGCCTTAGCATGATTAATAGCTTCTATAGTCTGAGGCATAACTCCGTCGTCTGCGGCAACGACTAAAACGACGATATCGGTTATGCCGGCTCCTCTTGCCCTCATTTCCGTAAAAGCTTCGTGACCGGGGGTATCTAAAAAAGTTATCATTGAACCGTCGATTTCGACGTTGTATGCTCCTATGTGCTGAGTTATACCTCCTGCTTCATTGGAGGTTACGTTTGTTTTTCTTATGGCATCCAGCAAAGAAGTTTTTCCGTGATCTACGTGACCCATGACCGTAACTACCGGAGCTCTGGGTAAAAGCGATTCTTCCGTATCAACGGATTCTTCCAAAGCTACAGCTTCGTTAAAACTGACGTTTTCGACGGTATATCCGTACTCCGATGCAATAAGCGATGCGGTATCCACGTCTATTACGTGATTCATTGTAGCGATAATTCCGATATCCATTAGTTTTTTTATAACTTCTGCGGCTTTAACTCCAAGAGCC
>JAJYPL010000016.1 GCA_021795355.1 bacterium
TAAGCCCTACAGCGCCGATGGTATTATGCGGGTAGCTGCATGAGAGAGTAGGTCGTTACCGGATTTAAATACCCCGAATAATGAAATAACCAAAACATTATTACGGGGTTTTTTATTTTATAAAATTTTAAAAATTTATTTATGATTTTAAATCAGGCGAACTTTGTAAATTTTTTATTCTCTTTCGAAGGTTTTGTCATAGTTTCTATTTTTATTTTTTTAATAGGCCTTTCAATAGGCAGT
The DNA here is from genome assembly GCA_021795355.1 of bacterium. GTDB lineage: Bacteria > SZUA-79 > SZUA-79 > Acidulodesulfobacterales > Acidulodesulfobacteraceae > Acidulodesulfobacterium_A. Next base: position 244 of record JAJYPL010000016.1, read on the forward strand.
TTCTTAAACGTCGTAATTTACCGCCTGCCGAATAATTTATCCGTGGTTTTCCCGCCATCGGCATGCCCCTCATGCGGCAAAAAAATTAAATTTTACGATAACATTCCTATTTTAAGCTATATAATATTAAAAGGTAAGTGCCGGTACTGCGGAAGCAAAATTTCCATTATTTACCCTGCAATAGAAATTTTAACTGGGTTGCTGTTATATTCTATATTCCTAAAATTTTTTTATAAATCTTTTTTCTATTATTCCATTAATTTCTACGACGTAAATTATTTTAAACAATATTTAAGTTTTATTTTTAACAAATGGATAACTTCAGCTTTTTTTATTTTTATTATTATTCCCGTCGCTTTTATCGATTTGTTTCACCGCATTATTCCTGATTCGTTAAATATACTTCTGATAATTTCCGGCTTTATTCTAAATATTTTTCTTTTGCATACTTCGTTTTTATTCCCGTTATACGGTTTTCTGGCAGGAGGTTTATTTTTTTTCTTTATCGCTTTTTTTTACGAGTTTATAAAAAAACGCGAAGGGCTCGGAGGCGGCGATATTAAATTAATAGCAGGAATAGGCGCATTCTTGGGATTAAAAGGAGTAATTTTTACTATTTTTATAGGAGCAGTTTTTGCATTACTGGGTTTTTTAACAGTATCTGTTTTTTTAAAATATAAAAAGGACATTAACGGCAAAGAATCTTCATATGAAAGCATTTCAAATTTTAAAATACCTTTCGGCCCCTTTTTATCCTTAGCCTCCGTTTTTTTTATTTTTTACGGAAACGAATTATTTAAAATGTATATAGGCTTACTGCCGCATTGATATGCAAATTTTGCACGCATTTGATTTGACAATTACTTCAATTATGTTAAAATGTTTAAAATATATATAAAATATAACGCAGAGGGTAAAATGAAATCAAAAAATTTTTTAAAATTAATCGTTTTTATATTGTTCTTTGCTCTTGCATTGATATCGGTTCAAAAAAACGTTTTTGCAATAGCTAAAGTTTCAATTTTACCATATAAAATTATATCGTCCAACTATGAGAGATATGCTTATATCGGGAAAAGCGTTCCTTTAATTTTAAGTTCTAATATAGCCGGAAAAAAAATAGCGGTCGTAAGAAATTCCGATGTAGCTTCTTATATTGAAAAAGCGCATACCGATTTTTCGTCGGCAAGCCTTTTAAATCTTGCTAAACATTTTAATTCAAATTATGTTATCTACGGAAGAATTGAAAAAATAGGCAATGTTTTTATTATTCAGACTAATATTTTTGATTCCGCAAAAAAGCAGGTAATATTCAGAAATCATATTAACGCGCTTGGCGTTAACTTTATAGTTGACGATATCGACGAATTATCTCCCGTTATTAAAAAGGAAATAGAATCAAACGAATATGCGCTAAAATCTTCAGTTTCGTCTGCTTCTCCCTCATCATCTTCGGCTGCAGTTGCGGCATCTCCTGAAACATCAAACATGGCAAGGGCAAAAAGTTCTATTTTTATTAAAAGATTTGCACAGAACAATGAAGGATTGACGAAATCTGTTTCAAAAAAATACGTTATTCAAGCAATTACTGCCGGAAGATTTTTAAAAAAAGGAATTCAAGCCGCAGTAGCTACAAGGCACAGAGTTATATTATACGGCCTTTCGCTTAACGGAAATCTTAAAAAACTTGCGCAGTATAATCTTTCGGTCAGATCTAACGTTATATATCTTGGAATTTATAACATTTCTAAAAATTACAATGCGATTGTTTTAACAAAAGCAAGGCTCGGCATGATTATATCCTATATGCTGATTTACAGGAACGGAAAACTTGTAAAGCTGACCCGGAATTACGGCATGTTTTTAAGAGTTATGAATATGCCCGGCTTAGGAAGGGTAATAGTCGGTCAGAAGCCGATCTCGGTAGTGCCGTCGGGCAGATATTTTAACGACGATATAATCGGGCAAAATAGTTATCCGATAGGTCAGTTCGGCGGAAGCACATATGTCTATAAGTTTAATAAAAACGCCGATTCTTTAATAAGAAGCATAAAACTGCCGTTTTATAGCGGCATAACCCTTTACGGCACCGTTTACGGCAATTTTAAACAAAACGGTAAAAATTATCTCGTAGCGCTTTCAAAATCCGGCAACTTAATGGTTATCAACGCGAAAGGCAAAACAATCTATTCAGGTTCAAAAACTTACGGAGGTTCGCCCTTGCAGGTCAGGGTTCCTTCTTTCGGAGGCGTGCAAAACTCTACATATACGGGAGGACTTATATATAACGTCCCCGCCCAGATTAGCGGGTTCAATACCGCCGGCAAAAATCCCGAAATAATTGCTCTAAAAAACTACAGGCAAGGGGCATTTCTCCATCATCTTAACTATTATGTAAAAACATCTATTTTCTGCGTCTCATGGAACAAGATAGGCTTTTATCCCGTATGGGAAATAAAACCCGTCGTCGGCTACAGCGCAGGTTTTTCCGTTTTTAACGAAAACGGCATTACGTATATCGCCGACGGAATAGTCGAAAACCCAGGTTCGCCTATAACAAGCCCCAAAAGCTATATAGCGATTTATAATATTTCCGGTTCAAAACCGAAAAACTAAAATATTGAAGATATTTTAGATAACAGAAAAAGGTGTCAGATTAATTTTCGCGAATATAAATTCTGTAATTGCGATGAGCGAAGCGACGAAGCAATCTCTCTTAGAGTTTATTACGAAAAATTACTCCGACACCTTTTTTATCGGCAATTTTTGCGTGAAATTAAACTGTTGAAGATATTTTAAATAATTGCTATAATAATTAAATTTCGGCGGTGTAGCTCAGTCGGTTAGAGCATACGGCTCATATCCGTAGTGTCCGGGGTTCAAGTCCCTGCACCGCCACCACTTAAAACCGCAGTAAATAAGCCTTTCAAGCAATATCCTATCTTGACAAAATTTCTTATTATATGTATTTAATAATAACGGGGCCAAAATCGGCAATTTCAGAAAATAGTTTATGACCGCCTGCAAGAACGCCGGATTAAAAGACTGAAGGATTCATGATTTAAGGCACTTCTTCGCAAGTAAAATGGTTATGAACGGCACATCGCTTTATATCACAGGGTGACTTCTTGGACACAGGACGACCCAGATGACAAAAAAGTATAGCCATTTGGTGCCGGATACCCTTAAAAAAGCCGTTGACAACGTGTGGGGAAAAAATAACTAATAATTTATTTGCATATTTTCTGAAAATAGGTATATAATATTTATATATTAAGAATAATTTATTAATATATAAATATAAATCAAATAAAATTTAAGACGTGCATGCGGAGGCAATATAAATGGAAACGTTAATAGTTGGAGAAAGAGGACAAATTACTATCCCGAGCAATTTAAGAAAAAAATATAATATAAAAAGCAAGCAGCCGGTTATACTCGAAGAAAGAAACGGCGAACTTGTCATAAAACCGGCTTATGCGATACCTTTAAAAAAATTAAAACAGGCGGTAAGAACATTTGACGATGATTTTGTAAAAGAACTCATAGAAGAAGATGTAATAAAAGAAAACGAAAAGGCTAAAATACTAAAGAAATGGAAAAATTAAAGGTTTTTCTGGATAGCAACGTCTTATTTTCCGCAGCTTATTCAGAAAAAGGGAAATCCCGCTCATATCTTTTCTTTGAGCTTCAAAATATTAATATTATCAAAATTTACATATCAAATCTCGTTAAGTTTGAGTCGGTTCACAATATAAAGATAAAAAAGCCGGAAAAATTAGATTTTTTAAACGAACTATTAAGTAAAACCGATATAATTGAAGACGTGGATGTTTATTACGAATTTGCTAAAGCTCTTCCTGAAAACGATAGGATAATTTTATCTTCTGCTGTTTATCACAATATGAATTTCTTTATTACAGGAAATACAAAAGATTTTTTAACTTTTTATAATAAAAAATTAGAAAATACTTTAATTTTGACCCCCAAAGATTTTTTAGAATTAACTTTCGAAGAGAAATAAATCAGATAATTTTTTCTCAAAGCTATCAGGGAGGTTGACCTTGAGAATAAGAAGATTGCTGTTTCATGGGATTTGTTTCAATAAAACAAAGGCCGGAAAAAAATGACTAATAATAAAAAATTATTTAAAATATTCATAATTTCGCTTATCATATTTTCCGCAAATTCTGTTTCCGCTTTTTCCGTCTTAAATCCGCCATACAACCAGTCCGACCCTAACTTTAATAAACTTGCGATGCGGGTTTATAATTCCGGCAGTCCTTATACTTATACAAGCGGAGCATATACTTATAACGCTTTGCCTATAACGACGGCTATGTCCGGATGCAAACTGATAAGCATAATCCGCAGGACGCAGGGCTTTCCGAAAGCGGCATATTGGGCAGTAGAAAATTACAAGATTTGTTCCGGCAATATCGCAGAAGTTAAAAATACTAATATGGCCGGATGGGATAATTTGCCAAGAGGTATAAAACCTGTTATAAGTAATACTATCCAACAGGCAAGGCAATACGGCAAAGCGACCGCTAATTATTATGGATACAAAATAATAGCAAAAACTGGCGTTTACGTCGGGACGGTATTTGTTTACGTGCTTAACGGGATAAAGTTAGAGTCCATGATGAGGTTTTGATTTGTTCATATTTAATATATAATGAACCGATAAATCATGATAATAATTTTAAAATAATTTATAAAATTTGAAAAATTAACATTAAATTTATTACGTTATAATTAAAATATAAAGAGTTCAATTATTTTTCCATGAATAAAAAATCTATTTCATCGATAAAAGAGCTTCAGGATTTATTAAAAGATTTTTTAAAGGATTACGACATTGAGGTTTTTTTATTCGGTTCAAGAGCAACAGGTAAATTTACCGATACTTCCGATATAGACTTGGCATTTTTATCTAACGCCGATATTTCTTATATATTATCAATGCTTAGAGAAATTATAGATAATAGCAATTTAGTGCAGAAAGTAGATTTGATAGATTTAAAAAATGCTCCAACGCTAAAAGATATCGTTAAAAGAGAGGGCATAAGATGGATTTGAAGAAATTTAAAGATTTTGAATCGTCGCTTCAACGGCTTGAGGAATCTTATAAAAAAACCGCAGAAAATATAAATAGCGACGTCTATAAGTTTTTTAGGGATTCGGCAATACAAAGGTTTGAGTTTACGGTAGAAATTTTCTGGAAGTTGTTAAAGAATGTACTTAAAGAAAATGAAGGGATTGCATGTAATTCCCCTAAATCTTGCATAAGAGAATTTTTCGCTTCCGGTTATATAAACGAATACAATGCAAAACTGTTTATGGAAATGATTGACGATAGAAATATGACTTCCCACACATATCATGAAGAAGTTGCAGAAATAATATTTTCTAAATTAAAAAATTATATAGACGGCATGAATTGCGTATATGAAAAGATTCAATAATTTAAATTAATTTGAACAGATATTAGCATCTCATTTAACCACTCTTCCGTATTTCCGAACATAGCCGAACCTTTTATTAAAAGGCGAAACCGGATAGCCGTTTTTATCGGTTTTAATATTTTTGATATAGCCTTTTCTAATTAAAACGGAAAGATTTTTGGGAAATTTTTTATATTTTATTCGGTATGAAATCAATGCAAGATTTAATTCATGTATTTCTTGTACATATTCCGTTTTTTTTGATGCCTTGACATAGACGTTATACTTGTTTATTATTATAACCGCAAGAACGAAAATAAATATTAAAACTATAATATTTTCAAGGGCGGTTTCGGAATGTTTATTTAATTTTATCATAAAGGTGAAGATAAATATCAATTTAAAAGAATAAAATGTTCGGTTTTAAAGTTTAAAGTTTAAAGACTAAAAGACTAAAAATAAAGACGAAAAAATAAATTGTAATAATTTGCAAAAAAATATAAAATTTGATAAGTGCTTTTAAGCTAATTTACGGTTTATAAAAAATAATTAAAATATTATGGATAAAAGACGATATTATTATGTTATAATTTCACTGATTTTTTTACAGATTATATCTGCCGCGATAGTTTTAATTATTAATTTTATAAATATATCGGCTAATAATTCAAGTATTATTTTATACACAGAGTCGTTTATAGTTGTTTTAACATTAGTCTTATTTGCTGCGGTAATAAAGTTTAAGAAAAAAATATTCGATCATGACCTTGAAAATATGGCTTTGACCGACGGGCTTACCGGTCTTTATAACAGAAGATATTTTGATATGTTTTATGAAAATATATTCAATCAAAGTTCAAGATACGGTATTCCGCTGACGTTAATTATGTGCGACATAGACCATTTTAAAAAAATAAACGATACATACGGGCACGATAAAGGGGACGTAGTTTTAAAAGAGATTGCAAATATATTAAAATCGAATACCAGAAAAACAGACATTGCGGCAAGATTTGGAGGGGAAGAGTTTATGCTTTGTCTTCCTTCTACCGAAATAACAAGCGCATTGGACGTGGCGAGAAAAATTAAACAGATGGTTTTAAACGTTAAAACGAAAGATATAAAAAAAGTAACCGTCAGCATGGGGGTTACTTCTTACAGAAAAGAGTTTGATAACAACCCGACTGGACTTTTGAAACGCTTAGACGATCTTCTTTACGAAGCAAAAAAAAGAGGAAGAAACAGAATAATTTCCGAAGACCATACCGGCGATATTATAGAAGTCGAAGAAAATCCCTGGTTAGACGAATAAGATATAATTTATATTATAACGCCGATATTTATACAAATAATAAATTTTTTTGTTAAAGGAGAGAGATTATGGCAAATATGATAAATCCCGGCCACGATATTTTGGAAGTAGGTCAAAACAGAATGGAATTGGTCGATTTCAGGCTGTTTCGCATAGACGAGGAAGGCGAGGAAAGAGAAGGTATTTACGGGATAAACGTTGCAAAGGTTATAGAAATTATTAAAATGCCGGAAGATATATCCGAAGCGCCTAATACTTCGGAGTTTGTAGAGGGTATGTTTAATTTGAGGGGCAGCGTCGTTCCTTTGGTCAATCTCCCTAAATGGATGGGCATTATAGAACCCGAAGAATTAAATAGAAAGAATTTCAAGGTTATCATAACTGAATTTAATAGGATAAAAGTGGGCTTTATAGTGCATGAAACCACAAAAATAAGGCGTGTTTCGTGGGACGATATCAGCGCTCCGGAATTGTCGTCTGTAAGTTCGGTGGATTCTAAGGTAACCGGAATTATTAAGGTCGAAAACGACGAACTGCTTCTTTTGCTGGACTTTGAATCGATAGTTGACGAGCTCGGTTTTTACAACAGGGAAAATATGGAAATAGAAACGGAAAAAAATGAGTTCGGCGGCAATAAAACCATACTTATAGTCGACGACTCGTCTGCGGCTAGAAAAATAATAAACAATGCGTTAACTAAGGAAGGATTTAAAACGGTGCTTGCGGAAAACGGAAAAGCCGCTCTTGATGAGGTTTATCAAGATAAATATAATTTTAGCGCAATTATTTGCGACGTCGAGATGCCCGTTATGGACGGCTACACATTTACCAAGACGTTAAAGTCCGACGATAAATATAAAAATATCCCCATTATAATGCACTCTTCTTTGAGCGGAACAGAAAATTCCGAAAAAGGTGTGCGTGCCGGCGCAGATTTTTATGTGGTAAAGTTCGACCCCGTAGAATTTATAAGCACTATAAAAAAGGTGCTTTGACAAATCAAAATTAAGTTGCAATTAATAATTAAAAATGGTAAAAATATTAATTACATATTTTTAATAAGGAGGTGAGAAATTAATTGAAAAAAGTATTATTATCGATTTTATTCCTAACTTTAATAGCAATACCTTCCAGCTCTTTTGCCGCAGTTAAACAGGCAAAAAAAGCAGCCGCTAAAAAAGTCGCAGCGAAGAAGACAGCCGTAAAAAAAGCCGTTAAAACAGTATCTTCCGCTACAGTAAAGGCTGTTCAGCAGGCTCTTGCTAAAGACGGATTTTTTAAAGGCAAGGTTGACGGAATGATCGGACCGGTTACTACGAATGCCGTTAAAGCTTTTCAGAAAAAAAACGGACTTAAGGCAGACGGTATAATAGGTCCAATGACGCTTAAAAAATTAGGCGTAAAGTAATTTTTATGAAATTGGAATTTTATTAGAAAAAAGGCGACAGATTAATTTTCTGCCGCCTTTTTGTTTTTAATTTTTAAATATACCGCGCTCATATTTCGTTTATTTTTTTATAGATTGCATATTTATATTTAACTTTTTAATGTTTAATATGGCTGAGAAAATATTTTTTATAACGGGAATCGATACCGGCATAGGTAAAACATTTTGCAGTTCTCTTCTGTTGTCTGCCGTCAAACAGAAAGGTCTTGATGCCGGATATATGAAGCCCGTCGAAACGGGCGTTGAAATCGGCGAAGACGGTTTAAAAAAATATATCGACGGTCTTTACGTTAAGACATACTGCGATTTAAAAGAAAATCTCGACATTATAACTCCGTACACTTTCCGTCCGCCTTTGTCGCCGTATGCGGCGCTTAAAAAAGAAGGCGGCGAATTATGCATTAAGGAGATCCTTTTTAAATTTTACGAACTTAATAAAATTCACGATTATATGATAGTAGAAGGAGCAGGCGGAATGCTTGTTCCGTTAAAACGCGGTCATTTCATGATAGATATCGCCAAATATTTAGACGCAGGGGTTGTTTTAGTTACTAAAGCCGGTTTAGGCATGATAAATCAGACTCTTTTAAGCATAGAATATGCTTTAAGTAAAGGAATTAAAATGTCCGGCATAATTATAAACAATGTTTTAGACGAAAACGATGAAAGCGTATCTTCCAACAAAGAAATTTTATGCGAATTTACCGATGTTCCTATTATCGGCGAAATTCCCTATGTTCCTAAAGAAAAACGATACGGAGAAATAAAAGCCCACAAAGACTTTGCTTTAAAATATATAGACTTAGAAAAAATTTTATTATAAAATATTAATCAAATATTAATCAAAATAATTATCTCTCAAGGAGGATTCCTATTCATGCGCTTTAATCAGTCGGACAGACTTAAACAGCTCCCCGTGTATCTTTTTGCGGAAATAGATAAACTGAAGTCTCAAGTAAAAGCAAGAGGGGTCGATATAATAAGTTTTGGAATCGGCGATCCGGACTTGCCGACACCGAAAGCAATAGTCGATGTTTTAAAGAAAGAAAGCGAAATAGACGCTAATCAAAAATATCCTTCATACGAAGGTCTTTTGAAATTCAGGGAATCGGTTTCGAACTGGTATAAAAAAAGATTTAATATAACGCTTGACCCCGAAACTGAAGTGTTGTCTTTAATAGGCTCAAAAGAAGGAATAGGACATTTACCGCTTGCTTTTATAAATCCAGGCGATGTAGTTTTGATACCGGATCCGGGGTATCCCGTTTACAGGGCAGGCACTATTTTTGCCGGCGGCATTCCTTATATTATGCCGCTCAAAGAGGAAAACGATTTTTTGCCGGATTTTTCGATTATACCCGGCGATATTTTGAAAAGAGCAAAACTTATGTTTCTTAATTATCCGAACAATCCTACTTCGGCATCGGCTGACAGGCATTTTTTCAACGAGGTAGTAAAATTCGCAAAAAACAATGAAATTATAGTCGCTCACGACTTTGCGTATTCAGAAGTTTATACAGGCGAAAAGGGGAACGATTCCTTTCTTGAAGCAAACGGCTCAAAAGAAATAGGAATAGAGTTTCATTCGCTTTCTAAAACGTTTAATATGACCGGTTTCAGGATTGGGTTTGCGGCGGGAAACGAAGAAATTTTAAAAGGACTCGGAGCCGTTAAAACAAATCTGGACTCGGGAGTATTCCAAGCCATCCAGCTTGCCGGAGCTTACGGATTAGACAATGAACTCAAAGCAGTAGAGGATAATAATAAAATATATAAAAAAAGGCGCGAACTTTTAGTATCCGGTTTGGAAAAATTGGGCTATGAAGTATATAAATCCGATGCTGCGTTTTACGTCTGGGCGCATGTTCCTAAAACAGGCATGACCTCCAAGGATTTTGCCGTATCGCTCTTAAACGAAACCGGAATCATAGTTACGCCCGGTTCAGGCTTCGGCGAAAACGGCGAAGGCTTTGTCCGGTTTTCATTGACCATAAGCGAAAACCGTATAAAAGAAGCTTTAGTCAGAATGGGAGCATGAATTTAGCAAACGCTAAGTTTGATGAGGAAGATTTTATCGTATGTCTGGGGCTGGGCAGTAATGTCGGCGATAAAGAGTCTAACTTATTAAAAGCCCTGGATTTTATTAAAAACGGAACAAAAGTTTTAAACGGACTTAGCCCTAAATATAAAAGTCCGCTGTCCGGGACAAAGATTTTAAGCGTTTCGTCTATATATTTAACTTCTCCGGTCGGAAACGAAAATCAGCCCTTTTTTTTAAATTGTGCGGTTATCCTTAGCATTCCGTCGAAATCATATAATAATATCGACGGCTTATCAAGTTTTTTTCATGAACTGCTGTCGTTTCTAAAAAATATCGAAAAAATTATGGGCAGGAAAGAATATCCCGTAAGATATATGCCCCGGGTTATAGATATAGATATTCTTTTTGCTTATAGCGGCGGTTCAAAAAAATATATTCTTATAGATTCGCCGGATTTAAAAATTCCTCACAAAGAGATTTTTAAGCGGCTGTTCGTCATGTTTCCCTTATTAGACCTTATAAATGTTTCAAACGGATTTATTTTTAATAAGCCGTTCGATAAAGAAAGCATAAAAAAAGCCCTTACAGAGTTAAAAAAAACCGATGCAGGGGCTTCTCAGAAAATATCTTATTACGCCAAATTCGACGAAAATTTAAGAGGTATTGCACGCTAACGGGCGACGAGCTTCTCCTCGCACAGTACTTTATGAGGAAGCTCTTCATTGTAAATAGATATAAGTCCTCTTTTTATTTCCATAATTTGCGGCTCTAAAGAACCGAATCTTTCTACTAAAAATTCGGCAGCCTCCTGAGGTTTAATTATGTCGCCGCAAGTAAAAATATCTACGGCAGCATAGTCGTACTCAGGCCATGTATGAATAGAAAGATGGGATTCTGCGATAATAACCATTCCGCTTATTCCGAACGGATTAAACTCATGAAATTTATGCTCGACTATCGTAGCTTTTGCTTCCGATGCCGCATCCAGCATTGCAGTTTCTACAAACTCTAGATCGTCTAAGATATTTTTTCTGCATTTTTTTAATTCTAAAAGCAAATGAGTTCCTAATGAATTCATTTTACATACCTCCTTCGGAGAACTAAAATCCCCCAGCTAAATTTTAATAAATAAATAAAATTTTTACACGATTTTTTATTATATGTTATTTGCCGAAAAATGCAAGAAAAAAATATATAAAAAAACAGATAAAAATCTTGACTTAATTTTTTTTTTAGTATAATATTTTTAGATAAAGAAACAAAGCATTGATAATTTATTTAATTTTAAGGGGGTAGAATTATTATGAAAATGAAAAAAGTAATTTCGTCTTTATTAATCGCTTCTGCGTTAACTTTTAGCGCTACTACAGTTTTTGCTTCTACCGGTTCTTCGCTTTTCAGCTCCGAAGGATGCATTGCATGCCACACGATTAACGGACAGGGCGGTTCGGTAGGACCAGACCTTTCTCACGTCGGCAGCAAAAGAAGCCTTTCATGGCTTAAAACCCAGATTACGAATCCTTCCGCTCATTTTGCGGCGGGCAGTTCGGTAATGATTAACGGACAATCTTATACGGCTATTATGCCCGCGCATAAGCATATGTCCGCTTCAAAACTTAACGCTCTTGCCAACTATCTTGAATCATTGAAATAATTTTATTTATTATTTATATATATGTCTGTCCAACGCCGGCGTTATTTTACTGCGCTTCGGACAGACATAAATTTATTATTTAAAAAATACCTGATATACCCTGCATAAAATAACTATAATTTTTACCCTATTTAATTTTTTAAATTTTATGTATTTTTGCGCTTTAACTTTTTATTGATTATCGTTATCGTTAAAATATTATTGATATATAATAATACTTATTAAAAAAAGGGGGTGAATTACAATGTTTTCAAAAATGGGTAAATTAATTACTGCCGCTGTAGTATTTGCAGGAGTATCGTCGTTTGCGGTTTCGGCTTTTGCCGCTTCCGGACAGGCATTATTCAGGTCGGAAGGATGCATAGCCTGCCACACTATAGACGGCCACGGCGGGCAAGTAGGTCCGAATCTTTCCCATATAGGTTCCCCAGAGGAGCCTTTCATGGATTAAGACGCAGATAGTAAATCCCGGAGCGCATTTTGCTTCCGGAAGCACCGTTACGCTTAACGGAAAGTCCTATATGGCCATTATGCCGAATCACAAAAACATGCCGGCTTCAGACGTTAACGCTATCGCAAATTATCTTGAATCTTTAAAGTAAGCTATTTAAGATAACTAAAGATAATAGATAACGAAAAAAAATTGTTTGAAAACCTCCAATCGTTAAAATTTAATACGGTCGGGGGTTTTCTTTTTTCTTGACGGTCATTCGGCTAAACTGTTATAATCTATATAAATAAAATTATTAATTATATTTTGCCGAATTTAAAATCTATGGAACTTGAACTTACAGACAGAAAAATATTAAATATTCTACAGACCGATTTTCCTATCGCCAAACGTCCTTTCTTAGAAATTGCCAATATTACCGGTATTAAAGAAGATGAAGTTATAGGCAGAATACTGCGCATGAAGAGCGGTAAAATTATCAGGCAGATAAGCGCAATATTCGATTCGCACAATATCGGCTATAAAAGCACTCTTGCGGCTTTTAAGGTAGCGGATAAATCTGCGGATTCGGCTGCCGAAACAATAAATTCCCATAGCGGAGTGAGTCATAATTATCTAAGAAACCACAAATATAATATATGGTTTACTATAACTTTGCCGTCCGAATATTCGCTTGAAGAGGAAATAAAAATGCTGTCCGAAAAATCGGGAGCGGAAGACTATCTTATACTCCCTACCCTGAAACTTTATAAAATAGGCGTTAATTTTGATATGACCGGCGCAGACGATGCTTCTTCGTTTAAGTTCTTTTCTCATGAGGATTTTAAAAAAGATTCCGAAATAAAAATTTCAGAATTTGAAAAAGCCTGCATAAGAGAGCTTCAAAAAGATATAGAAATTGCCCATGAGCCTTTTAAGGATATGTCGGAGGTTTTAGGCATTTCTCAGGAAAAATTGCTTGAAACCGTAAAAAATTTGATAAGCGAAAGAAAGATGAGAAGGTTTGCATGCGTTTTATATCATCAAAAAGCGGGATTCAGTTATAACCTTATGGGATTATGGAAAACGAGCAATCAAGAAGCCGATAAAAACGGCGAAATTATGTCTTCCGTAAAAGAAGTGTCGCACTGCTACCTGAGGCCGGTTTATCCCGGAAGATGGGAATACAATATATTTACCATGATACATGCAAAATCAAAAGACGAAGCATGGAGCATTATGGATAAAATTTCTTCGCTAACCGGGCTTAAAGATTTCGATGCTCTCGAAAGCACAAAAGAATTTAAAAAGGTGAGGGTGAAGTATTATGTTTAATCAAAGCGAACTGCTTACGGAATTTTTTTTATATCCCTTAATACTGTGTTCGGTTATTGCGCTTGCAATAATAATAGAACGTTTTTACAGTCTTAGGAAATCCAAGATTTTTCCTGAAGATTTTCTTGCTAATGTAGAGAAATCTCTAAAAAACGGGGACATAGAAAAGGCTAAGGGTATGTGCATGACGGCAAAAACGCCTATAGCTAAAATTTATCTTTCTATCATAGACAACTATAAAAATCCCATAGATACTATTAAATTAGAAGTCGAGGAATCAGGCAAGAGAGCATACTTAGACCTTGAAAAAAATTTAGAAGGACTCAGCGCTATTACGACTATATCTCCATTATTGGGACTGCTTGGTACAGTAGTCGGCATGATAAAAGCTTTAAGCGCCGTATCATACAGGAACGGCATAGCGAATCCTCATCTTCTCGCGCTCGGCATTTCCGAGGCATTGTATTCAACAGCTATCGGACTTATAATAGCCATCGTGTCTTTTTTGTTTTTTAAATATTTTGCTTCTAAAGCATTTAACTTTGGAGCGGTTATGGAAGACACGGCGTCAAGAGTTATATCTTTTATTAAAACCGACTGAAAATAATTTTACTATAATCATAATTATATTGCCGATTATATAAGGCAAGCGAAATGAAATTTACGTCTAAAAGAAAGCCCGACCCTATAATTAACGTCATTAACATGGTTGACGTATTTTTAACCCTGTTAATATTTTTCATGATGACTACGACTTTCACTTCAAATTACGGCATAAAAATTCATCTGCCGAAATCAGGCGCAAAATCTTTCGCTTCTTCAAAAAAACCGGTAACGCTTTATATTACCAAAGCAGGCAAGATATATTACGAAAATAAAGAGCTGTCGCTGAAAGAATTATCTTTATTTTTAAAAGACGTTAAAAAGTCTCAGGGAAACGCCACTATAATTATAAAAGCGGATAAAAAATCGACTGCCGCAAGCATAGTAAACGTAATGGGATTAAGCATAGAGCATGGATTATATAAAATAGCTATCGCGACGAAAAAATAAAAGACCGGACGAAGTCCGGCGCAGCTAACCCATATCCCGATAAAGATAAACGATAAAAGTAATCAGGAGGTCTAAATTTGATAGAAAGATATTCTCTTCCGGAAATCGACAAGGTGTGGTCGCTTGAAAATAAATACAGGACTTGGCTGAAGGTTGAACTTGCAGTATGCACTGCTTACAACAAAATAGGAAAAATCCCCGATTCTTCTTATGAAAATATAATCCGGAAAGCGAAGTTTAACGTTAACGAGATACATGAAATAGAAAATGTTACAAAGCACGACGTCATAGCTTTTTTAACAAACGTCGCAAAATATGTCGGCGAAGATTCGAGGTTTATTCATCTCGGACTTACTTCTTCGGATGTCGGAGATACGTCTTTTTCTCTGCTGCTAAAGGAATCGCTCGAATCTATACTGAAAAAAACCGAATTTTTAAGGGAATCTTTAAGAAATCAGGCAGTAAGATATAAGCATACGCCGGTAATGGGAAGAACTCACGGAATACATGCGGAACCGGTAACGTTCGGATTTAAGATTCTTATATTTTATGAAGAAATTAAAAGAGCCGAGGAGAGAATAAAAACGGCGATAAAATCGGTATCTTTCGGCAAGCTGTCCGGCGCCGTAGGGAATTATGCCAATATTTCGCCTGAAGTAGAACAAACGGCTCTCGATATTCTCGGGCTTAAACATATCTTATCTAATCAGGTTATACAGAGAGACGTTTATGCGGATGCTTTTTATTCTCTTGCTTCCCTTGCCGCTTCATGCGAAAAAATAGCTTTAGAAATCAGGCATTTAATGAGGACGGAAGTTGCCGAGGTCGAAGAGCCTTTTGCGCCCGGACAGAAAGGTTCTTCCGCAATGCCGCACAAAAAAAACCCTATAGTATCAGAAAACATTTGCGGGCTTTCCCGCGTAGTCCGGTCTAATCTTATAGCGTCGCTTGAAAATATACCTCTATGGCACGAAAGGGATATTTCCCATTCGTCGGTCGAGAGAATAATTGCGCCGGATTCTACGATTTTAGTATATTATATAGTTCATCAGCTGACTTATTTGATAGAAAATTTAGTAGTCAAAGAAGAAAATATGTTAAAGAATATAAATTTGACTAAAGGCGTTATTTTTTCGCAAAAAGTTTTGCTGGTTCTTATCGATAAAGGGATGTTAAGAGAAGACGCCTATAAAATAGTGCAGGGTCTTGCCCACGAGAGCATCCGTTCGCAGATAGATTTCAGCGAACTGTTAAAAAAAGATGCATCGGTCTCCAAGCATCTTACGGCTCAAGAAATAGACGAATTATTCGATATTAATTATTACTTTAAACATATAAACTATATTTTCGACAGATACAATGCGGAATAAAACAGTAACGGTAAACGGTAAACGAGGAAAAAATGAATAAAAAAGCGTTTATTAAAATTATGCTGAAAGATGAAGTATTAGACCCTCAGGGCAAAGCAGTTTTGTCGGTTCTTAAATCCTCCGGTTTCGATAACGTAAAAGACGTAAGAGTAGGCAAGTATATCGAAGTCGATTTCGCAGGAGAAGCAAAAGGCGGACATGCATCCCTAAAAGAAGAGGCCGAAAAGATTTCCGAAAAGATTTTGTCGAATCCGTTAATCGAAGAATTTATTATAGAAATTAAATAAAATTAAATATTACTTATGAATAATAAAAAAATAAAAGCCGGCATAACGGTTTTTCCGGGCTCGAACTGCGATGCCGACGTATATCGGGTTTTGAACGATGTATTTGGGATTAGCGCTTCGTTTATATGGCATAAAGATAAAATTAAAGATCTTGGCGGATACGATTTTATAGTAATTCCCGGCGGATTTTCCTACGGCGATTATTTAAGGTCGGGCGCTCTTGCCGCCAGAAGTCCGGTAATGGAATACGTCAAGGATTATGCCTCTAAAGGCGGTATAGTTTTAGGAATCTGCAACGGTTTTCAAATACTTCTTGAAGCAGGTCTGTTAAGCGGAGTTATGCTTACCAATAATTCTTTAAAATTTGAATGTCAAGACGTTTATTTAAAAACCTTAAATACCGAAACGCCTTTTACATGCGCTTTAAAAAAAGACTCTTTGCTAAAAATGCCTATTGCTCATCACGACGGGAACTATTTTGCCGAAAAGAAAATAATAGAAAGATTAAACGATAAAAATGCCGTGATTTTTAAATATTGCGACGAAAACGGCGGTATAACCGAACTTTCTAACCCCAACGGTTCTATGCATAATATCGCCGGCATTTCAAACGAAAACGCCAACGTAATGGGGTTAATGCCCCACCCTGAAAGATCTTCCGAAAAAATTTTAGGAAGCGAGGACGGAGGATACATTTTTCAATCTATTATTAAATATATAAAAGAAAAATAAAAATTTGTGAAAATAAAAAAACGTTAAATAAATTAAAATTAAAATGGGTAACGTAAGCGCTAAAAAAAACGATGTAAAAAAAACCGAAAAACTTTTCGGTTTGTCTGCGGAAGAATATAGCAAGATTTCGGAACTGCTCGGCCATGAGCCGGATGCTTTCGAACTCGGCATATTTGCGGCTATGTGGTCTGAGCACTGTTCTTATAAAAGTTCCAAAGTTTATTTAAAAACTCTGCCGACGAAAGGAGGCAAGGTTCTCATAGGACCCGGCGAAAACGCCGGAGTAGTGGATTTTGGAGACGGCGACGTGCTTGTATTCAAGATGGAAAGCCATAATCATCCTTCTTTTATAGAGCCTTTTCAGGGTTCTGCAACCGGAGTAGGCGGCATCATGCGCGATATATTCACTATGGGGGCAAGGCCGGTTGCAAATTTAAATTCTTTAAGATTCGGAAGTTTTTCCCATCCAAGGACGCCTTACTATCTGTCGGAAGTCGTTAAGGGAATAGGTTTTTACGGAAACTGCATGGGCGTTCCGACCGTAGGCGGAGAAGTCGTATTCGACGAATGTTATAACGACAATATTCTCGTAAATGCATTTACCATAGGCATAGCTAAAAAAGACGGCATATTTCTTTCCTCTAAATGCGAAGAGGGCAATATCGTGGTTTACGTCGGTTCTTCGACCGGAATGGACGGCATACACGGAGCCACTATGGCATCCGAAGAATTCGATTTAAAAAAGAACAAAAAAAGAAGCACCGTTCAAGTCGGAGATCCTTTTACCGAAAAACTCCTTCTCGAAGCATGCCTTGAAGCTATGGAAAAAAAGCTTATAGTTTCTATACAGGATATGGGCGCCGCCGGTTTAACCAGTTCGTCGTTTGAAATGGCGGATAAAAGCGGAAAAGGGATGATTATAAATTTAGACGCGGTTCCGTTAAGAACTTCCGAAATGACTCCGGTAGAAATGATGCTTTCCGAATCTCAGGAGAGAATGTTATTGGCATGCGGCAGAGATAAATTTGGCAAATTGAAAGCGGTTTTTGACAAATGGGGATTAAATTGCGTCGAAGTAGGCGAGGTTATTAAAGAAAAAGAAATTAGATTTTTTTATAAATCGAAAATATATAAAACGTTAGCCGTCGATACGATAGTAAACGGACCCGAATATAAAAGACCGGTTAAAAAACCTGAGTACTTAAGCAGCGTAAAACCGTTAAAGGCAGATAACTATAAAATCCCCGAAAATCTTAACGATATAGCCGTTAAAATCATAACGCATCCCAATATCGCCTCTAAAAAAAGCGTTTTTACGCAGTACGACTATACGATAGGGACGGCTACCGTCATTCCGCCTGGTTTTTCCGCCGCGGTTTTAAGAGTTAACGGCATCGGAGCCGGTAAAAAAGGCTTTTTGTTAAACGCAAGCGGAAACTCAAAATATACCTATTTAGATCCGTTTACCGGAGGAGCGCTTGCCGTAACCGAATGCGCCCGAAATATAACCGCGTGCGGCGGATATCCCGTAGCTATTACCGACTGCCTTAATTTTGCAAGCCCTGAAGATCCTGAAGTTATGTGGCAGTTCGCAAATGCAGTAGAAGGCATAAAATCTGCGGCAGTAAAACTGAATACTCCGGTTATAAGCGGAAACGTCAGTTTTTATAACGAAACCGCAAAAAAAGAAGGCGATAAAACTGCGGTACATAAGATTTATCCTACGCCCGTTATAGGCATGCTCGGTTTTATAGACGGCGTCGAAAATGCGGTAACTCCATATTTTAAAAGCGAAGGCGACGAAATTTATATTTTGGGCAGGTTATCCGGCAATCTCGGCGGCAGCCTTTATATGGATTTAGAATACGGAAATTTTATGCAGAAACCCTCGGAAATCGATTTAGATTATGAAGTCAAACTTCAAAACTGCCTGAGGTCGTTAATAAATAAGGAATTCTTAAAAAGCGCGTCAGACATCAGCGAAGGCGGAATTTTTGTTTCGCTGGCGGAGAGCGCGATCACTTGTCCAAATCAAACTCTAGGTTTTACTGTAAATTACGATACTTCAATAAGCGGCGTTAGAATTGATTCTTTCTTATTTTCGGAATTCGAGCAGGCGTTTATAATAAGCTTAGATAAAAAATTAAGCGGACGGCAAAAAGCGGCTGTTTTAGAAATTTGCGCCGAATATGGAATAAAATTGAAAAAAATCGGCGAAGTAAAAAAAGGCGTAATGAAAATTAACGACAAAATAGACTTGAAAAGTGATAAAATAAAAGAAGGGTATTATTCGGCAATTTAATTGCAATTTATATTCTATAAATCGATTCCGTATTCCGCTAAAGTTGGAATGACATTAAAGGCTTTTAAATTGCAGGTAAAAGATTGTCATTTCCGCGAAAGCCGGAAGATAAAAATTGTGAAATACGGGAGTAAAGTTTCGGCAGTCGGTTTAAAATTTAAAAATTACGGGGCGGCGGTTTTTTAAAATGGAAGAAATAAAAGACGAATGCGGCGTATTCGGCGTATATAATAACGAAGAAGCCGCTAAAATAACTTATCTCGGACTTTACGCGCTTCAGCACAGGGGGCAGGAGTCTTGCGGAATAGCGTCGTCCGATATGAACGGACTGTATTTTCATAAAAGCCTCGGTCTTGTAAACGACGTATTTAAAGAAAATACCCTTTTGCAGCTCAAGGGAAAAAACGCCATAGGGCATGTAAGGTATTCTACTGCGGGAGAAACGCTTCTTAAAAATGCGCAGCCGCTTGTCGCAGATTACTATTTCGGTTCAATAGCCGTGGCTCACAACGGAAATATTACTAACGCCCGCATAATAAAAGACGAACTTGAAGAAAACGGCTCTATTTTTTCATCTACTTCCGATACGGAAGTTGTTATACATCTGATAGCTTCATCTAAGGAAAACCTTCTTATAGACAGGATAGTAAGTTCATTAAAAAAACTTAAAGGCGCCTATTCTTTTCTTTTTCTTTCGGAAAAAGAGATGATTGCCGCAAGAGATCCTTTTGGTTTCAGGCCTCTCGTTATGGGAAAACTCAACGGTTCTATAGTTTTTGCTTCGGAAACATGCGCTTTAGATCTTATAAATGCCGAATATATAAGAGATGTAAGGCCGGGCGAAGTAATACTCGTCAATGGCGAGGGCATCAGAAGCATATTTCCGTTCAGGATAGAAAGAAATTCGGCCTGCGTATTTGAGCTTATTTATTTTTCAAGGCCGGACAGCATTTTTAACGGCAAATCCATTTACAGCCTGCGCATTCAAATGGGCAAAGAACTTGCAAAGGAGTCTGCTCCGGATGCGGATATAGTAATACCGGTTCCCGATTCCGGAGTGCCTGCCGCATTAGGATTTTCAAAAGGCTCCGGCATAGATTTCGAAATGGGTTTTACAAGAAACCACTATGTCGGAAGAACTTTTATAGAGCCTAAAAAATCCATAAGGCATTTCGGCGTTAAAGTAAAACTCAATCCTGTTCCGGACGTTATAAAGGGCAAAAAAGTCGTCGTCGTCGACGACTCTGTAGTAAGGGGAACTACTTCTAAAAAAATTGTCGATATGCTGAAACTTGCCGGCGCAAAAGAGATTCATCTTCGCTTAAGTTCGCCTATGGTTATTGCGCCATGTTTCTACGGGATAGACACTCCGGTAAAGGAAGACCTTATGGCGGCCAAATACAGCGAAAAAGAGATAAACGCCAAACTCGGCGCTACTACTACAAAATTTCTTTCGATAGACGGCTTAGGAAGGGCGGTAGGAAACGGCATTAATTTTTGCGAAGCCTGTTTTTCAAATGTTTATCCTCAGGAAACTTTCGACGAATCTGAATATGAAAATCAAGTCCAGCTAAAACTGTTCAGTAAAGAAGTTTTTTAAATATACGGTAAAATATAATGATAAATAACGATTTAAACTTAAACTATACCGGCGAAAAACTTAAAATGTCCGTATCGAATGCCGTAAAAACTTTATGCTACGAAAAAAAAGAATTCGTTCTTGCCTCCGGTAAAACAAGCGACTTTTATATAGACTTACGCAGAATTTCTTTCGACGGCGAGTATTTATACCTTCTCGGCAGACTGCTTTACGAAGAGATTAAAAAAATGAAAGATTTAAAATTTTCGGTTATAGCCGGCGTTCCGGTGGGCGGCATTCCTTTAATTTCGTCAATTCTGACCGCGAGTTTTTCGGATAAAAATCCTTTAAAATCCGTTGTTATCAGAAAAGAAAAAAAAGAATACGGAAAAGGAAATCTTATAGAGCCGGTTCAGTTTTTATCAAAAGGAGCCAACATTTTAATAATAGAAGACGTCGTCACCACGGGCGGTTCTATTTTAAAAGCCGTAAAAAACGCTCGTGAAGAAGGTTATGAGATAACCGATGCAGTCTGCGTCGTTGACAGGCAGGAAGGCGGAGCCGAATTTCTTAAAGAAAACGGCATTAAACTCCATTCGTTATTTACTAAAAACGATATAACCGGATAATATTCAATAGTCTCGTCATTGCGAGGAGCTTAGCGACGAAGCAATCTCGGATATAACCGGATAATATTCAATCGGCTCCCCTCCTTTTTAAGGAGGGGAGCCAGACGTCAGCCTGACGGGGCGGTTCTGACGGGGGTATTTTTATTTATGAAAAAAACGGTTTTTTTAATTATCTTACTTTTTGCATTTACTATTATACCTCTTTTTCTGCTGTCCGGCTGTTCGGTGTTTAGTTCGCTCGGTTTAAACCAGCCGTTTCAGTCGAACGGCGGATATCTTTCGGCTTTGGGTAAAGCGACCCGCAAAGCTGATATATACAATAATCTTAATACGGTAATGTATATAAGGGCTGCTTATTTCGATAAGCCTTTTATGCGTTCATATGAAGATAAGTATTACGGTTATTATATGCAGCGGCCGAAAAATCTAATAAAAAAAATCGAAAAAAGTACCGTATTTTTAGTTTCGGTTTATACCCCCCGCAAATCTTATAACAACTTAGATTCGAAACGGTCGATATGGATGGTGTACTTAACGAATAGCGAGGGAGAAAGCCTTATGCCGCTAAGTATTAGACCATCGCAGCAAAAAAAAGTTTTTTTAAAGAAATTCTTTCCTTTCGTTACGGATTGGTCGAAACAGTACATTATAAAATTTCCAAAATATTACGATAAAAAAGAACGCAAATTATTTTTAAACTTCGGCGTTAAATGGATCAAGCTTATAATTACCGGAGTAAACGGAAAAGCGGTTTTAAAATGGAATTTAAACAGCGGCACAAATAAATATTAATTTATTTTATGCATTTTAACGTTCTCGTCATAGGTTCGGGTATAGCGGGTCTTTCGCTTGCCGTCAGGTTTGATGAATCTGTTTCGGTAGGTATTTTTACTAAAAAAGAAGAAGCGGAATCAAATACAAACTACGCTCAGGGCGGACTTGCCGCCGTTATGAATCTTAATAAAGATTCATACGAAAAACATATCCGCGATACGCTGACCGCCGGCGACGGACTTTGCGACGAAAATATAGTAAGAATGGTGGTAGAAGAAGGCCCCGGCGTGGTGCAGGATCTTTTAAGCTGGGGCGTCAAATTTGCCAAACATTCAGAAAACAATAAAGAGTTCGATCTCGGAAGGGAAGGCGGACATTCCGAAAGAAGGGTTTTGCATGCCGGCGATATAACCGGCAGAGAAATAGAAAGAGCATTAGTCGATACTTCAAGAGAAAAATCAAATATAAAAATATTTGAAAATCACATAGGCATAGATTTAATAACCGCCAGAAAGCTAAAAATAGAAAAAGAAAGGGAAAACAGGGTTTTAGGCGCATACTTCCTGAATAAAAATACCGGCGAAGTGATAACCGTGAGCGCGGATATAGTAGTGCTTGCTACGGGCGGAGCCGGAAAAGTCTTTTTATACACTTCGAATCCCGATATATCTACCGGCGACGGAATAGCTATGGCGCACAGGGCAGGCGCTAAAATAGAGAATATGGAATTTTACCAGTTTCACCCCACTATACTTTATCATCCCGAAGCAAAGTCTTTTTTAATATCCGAAGCCCTCAGGGGAGAAGGCGGCACTTTAAGATTAAAAGACGGAACGCCCTTTATGGATAGCGTTCACCCGCTGAAAAGTCTTGCTCCCCGCGATATCGTAGCAAGAACTATCGACTTCGAACTTAAAAGAACGGGAGACGAATGCGTATATCTCGATATGACACACAAAAGCAGAGAGTTTTTGGAAAAGAGATTTCCGGATATTTTTAAAACAACGTTGAGTTTCGGCATAGATATGTCTAAAAAATGGATACCCGTCGTTCCTGCCGCGCATTATTTATGCGGAGGGATACTTACGGACGAAAACGGCTTAACATCCGTCGGCGGCCTTTATGCCATAGGAGAGGTAGCCTGCACCGGACTTCACGGTGCAAACAGGCTTGCAAGCAATTCTCTGCTTGAAGGATGCGTTTTTGCTAAAAAGTCTTACGAAGCGGCGCAGCGGTTTTTAAAAGAATCGGGTAAAATTTCCGAGTCCAAAGCTGCAAGTACCTCTAATTCAGAAGCCGTCAAAAATGAAAACCCTCCGTTGCCGGAATGGAAAGATTTCGGTTTAACGGGCGGCGATGAAATGATAGTCGTTTCTCATAACTGGGACGAACTCAGGCGGACTATGTGGAACTATGTCGGCATCGTCAGGTCGGACAAGCGCTTGGAAAGGGCAAAAAGACGGATAGACAATCTGCTTTACGAAATCAAAGAATACTACTGGAATTTTAAGATAACCACCGACCTTCTGGAACTAAGGAATATAGCCGAAGTAGCAAACCTTATAATAACTTCCGCAATATTAAGAAAAGAATCTCGAGGAACTCATTACAATATAGATTATCCCGAAAAAGACGATAAGAACTTCAAACATCCTACGGTATTATAATTAAAAGCGTTATATTAAATGTTATATTTAAGCTTTGCAGAAAAACCATAAAAATTATAAAAGCAAATTATCCGCATCGAAATCCGAAAAACTTCAGATATCGGCAATGCACGCTTTTTTCTTATTTATAGTATGCATTATAATTTTGATTTTTGCGCATGAAACCGTAAAGCTTAAAAAAACGGTAATAAGTCGTTTGCAATCCGATTCAAAACTTACCGCTTCCGCTGTATCTTCCCGAATAAAAAATCAAATCGATGCCCATTTCCACGATCTTAATTTTTTAAGAACCGATTTTTTAAATATAAACGACGGCCGTCTTTTTCCAAGTAAAAAATCGCTTCAAGTTTTTAAAAGTTTCAATAAGTATCATCCGGGTATTTCGGCTATTAATATTTTAAACAGCTCAATGAATAAAATAGTCTGGTCAAGTTCTAAAAATGCTTTTAAAAATATACAAAATGTTATTTTTACTAAGATATCCGGTTATAAAGACAGTTATGTAGGAACGCTATATTTTGAAAAATATAATAAAAAATTTGTTATACCTATGAACGAACGGATAATTGATAAAAAAGGTTATACATTAGGTTTTATCGGCTCACCTTTTATTATCTCAAATTTTAATGTAATCAGTACTCCTCGATATATAGATGCTTATCTTATTGAAAAGATATCCGGCAAAACGATATCTTCATGGCAAAAAGGAGTGCTGGACGATAATCCTGCAAATCCTTCCGGTTTATCGGGCGGTATAACGCAAAAAATAAAAGGTTATCCATGGATAATAAAAACCGGCTGGACAAACTCTGCTTATGAAAAGTTTTTTTGGAAAAAGGAGCATATTTATTTGCTAATGGCTATTTTGTCCGTTATTATATTTGCAATAACGGACATAATAGCCGATATAGCTTTTAAACGCATTATACGCCTTAAAAGATATCAGTCTGCGGCTATTAGCGCACAGGAAGACGTTTTATCGCAGAAAGACGCCGAAACCATATATAAACATATCGTAGATTTAATAGTTACTAAAACGGATGCCATAGGGTCGCTTTTAGTCGTTCCGGATAAAGCAACGGGTTATTTTATACCTGTTGCGGCATCCGCAGACGACGGCGAACATGAAAAAAATCTCTTGAGAATAAAATCTTCTTTAAAAAGCGGCGATATCATGGGAAATATGCCTGTTTCCATAGTTTATAAAGAAAAAAAAGCGATAGGACCTATTTATAGCATTGATAAAAATATTATAGATAAATATCCGACGTTTTCCAGAGTAAAAAGTTTAATGGCTTTTCCTATATATGAAGATTTAAATTCCGATCCGGTTGCCGTTTTAGGAATACAATCCAATTCAAAGCATTATTTTACCGAAGAGATGATAAAAATAATAAATCAACTTGTAAATTCTTTAGGATTAGCCCTTAATAAAATTAATATTAACAATCGTTTAATGTTTGAAGCGGAACACCAGAAGCGGCTTATCGAATTTAATTTCTTTTTAGCTCAGATAAATCAGTTGATAAGCAGAACGGAAAATGAAAAAATTCTTCTTGATTCTATTTGCGAAATGGCGGTAAATTATACCGGCTTAAAATTAGTATGGATAGCGCAGCCCGATAATAAAGGAGACGTACGTTTTATATCTTATTGCGGGATTCAAGACTTCGTCGAACGATTAAATATTTCGGTGAATTCAAACGTGCAGGAGGGGTATTCGAGCGTCGGGAGGGCTTGGCGTTCAAAGAAAGCCGTTTATATTCCTTCATTTAAAAATGATCCTTCTATGCGTCCATGGCTTGAAATAAACGAAGAATTCGGTTTGTTGTCCAGCGCTTCTATGCCTATAATCAGAGGCGGCTCTATCTGGGCAGTATTAACCGTGCTTCACTCAAAGGAATACTTTTTTGACGAAGACCTTAAAAACCTCATGGAAGAAATTGCATTAGATATAGGATTCGGTTTAGACAGAATTGATCTTATAAACGGTAAAAAAAGAGAAACTGAGATAAAAAATGCATTGCTGAGCAATACTTCGGCAGGTATTGCTCTGGTAAGCTATCCGGACAGAGCTTTTATAGAAGCTAACGAAGCGGTCATAAATGCATTAGGCTATACCGGTATAGAATCCCTAAAAAGCCGTAGTTTAATGGAAGTTTATCCTGACGACGCAACTTATACAAGAGTGGCAGAACTTGCAGATACTATATTGAAAGCGGGAAAGGGTTTTGGGAGGGATATACCGGTTTTAAGAAAAGACGGAACTATTATTTATGCCGATTTTTACGGGCAAAAAATAAATGAAACGGACGACGGCAAATCGCAGATATTATGGACAATAATGGATATAACGGAAAGGCACAGGCTTGCGGAAGAGCTTTCCTATCAAGCTTTTTACGACGAGCTTACCGGTCTTCCGAACCGCCGCTCGCTGTCGCTTGAACTGGAAAGAGCCATATCGAGGACAAGCCGCCGCAAAAAATTTCTTGCCGTTTCTATTTTAGATTTAGACGATTTTAAGCCTATAAACGATACATTCGGGCATCATGCCGGAGACGACGTATTAAAAATAGTTTCCGCCAGACTGAAAGAAGTATTGCGCAAGACCGATTTTATAGCAAGGCTCGGCGGAGACGAATTTGTAGTTATAATTGAAGATATAGATAATAAAAACGGGCTTGAAGCTATATTGGAAAAAATAGAAAAAAAGATTAAAGAATCGATATTTTTAGAAAATCGAAATGAAATAACCGCCGGCCTCAGCATGGGCGTTTATATGTACGACGGTACCGTTAAAAGCAAAGAATTGCCTACTCCCGACAATCTTTTGCGTTACGCAGACCAGGCATTATACGATAGCAAAAACAAAAAGTCCAACCGCTTAAAATATTACGCTTTTTATGGAGAAATATAGCCTAATATCGAAAACAAAACGCACAAAGCTATAAAAAGCGGCAATTAAATTAAACAATCCTTTGCGTAACGGGAATCATCCGATGAGTTTTATTGGATTGCAAGGAATAAAGATAGTTTTTTAAAAAATGGTGGGTCCGGCTTTATTTTTTGAGACAGGCAACGTTTATATCCGGCATATTTTCGTTTATATTTTATTGTTTTAATGCCGATTAATTTATGATAAAATTTAAAAAAGTAGTAATGAAATTGGCAGATAAATTTTTAATTTTATTAGTAAATTAATAAATTATGTCAGGTATAATGTAATGACAGGAGAATTTAGGTCAATAGAGATATGTGCAGGAGGCGGCGGTCAGGCTCTGGGTCTCGAACAGGCAGGTTTTAACCATGAAGCGCTGGTAGAAATTGAAGTTGCGGCCTGCGATACGCTTTTATATAACAGGCCGCGCTGGAATGTTGTTAATATGGATATTGCCGGGTTTGATGCCCGAAAATACGAAGGCATAGACCTTCTTGCCGGCGGCGTTCCGTGCCCGCCTTTCAGCAAGGCGGGAAAGCAGCTGGGTGCCGGAGATGAGCGGGATTTGTTCCCGCAGGCTCTCCGCCTTGTAAAAGAATGCTGTCCCAGAGTTGTTATGCTGGAAAACGTGAAAGGTCTTTTGGACGTTCGTTTTTCAGGTTACAGGAATGAAATTATACAATGTCTCGAACAATTGGGTTACAATGGGGAGTGGAGGCTTCTTAACGCCTCAAACTTCGGGGTTCCACAGTTACGTCCGAGAGCGGTACTCGTGGCTGCAAAGAAAGATTTGTGGCCGCATTTTGAATGGCCAAATGAAGAAGACTTTACGAAGCCGTGTACTGTCGGCACAACCCTTTATGATCTCATGGCTGCCAACGGCTGGAAGAAAGCTGGTGAATGGGTGGAAAAGGCCGGTTCTATAGCCCCTACGCTTGTAGGCGGTTCCAAGAAGCACGGCGGTCCTGATCTTGGTCCGACACGCGCAAGAAAGGCATGGGCAGCTTTAAGCGTGGATGCAGGAGGATTATCCGACGAGCCTCCGGTTTCAGGCTTCAACGGCATGCCGCGACTTACAGTGAAAATGACAGCCAGAATCCAGGGATTTCCCGATTTCTGGAAATTTGCAGGCAGGAAAACTGCTGCCTACCGTCAGATAGGCAATGCTTTTCCTCCGCCTGTTGCAAAAGCTTTAGGCATAAAAATATATAAACTTCTTTCAGGTGCCGATAATGGCTAAAGATATGGAACCGGGCTCAAAATCTAAACTCAGAGAGTTTTTCCTTGCCAATATCGGCAGAGTCCTTAATTCAGATGAACTCAAGGCGGCCAGCGGCAATAAGGCAGAATTTGCCAGAAGGATAAGGGAACTTAGGGATGAAGAAGGCTACCGGATATTGACGCACAATGACCGTAGCAGCCTAAAGCCGGGGCAGTACCTGCTGGAGACGTCGGTGCCTAAGCCGGCCTTTGAGCGGAATATTTCAAAGGAAACCAGAGCATATGTCCTTGACAGAAACGGCTTTACCTGCCAGATGTGCGGGGCAGTCGCGGGTGAGCCGCATCCTGACGGTAGCGGGCGCAGAACGAGGCTCCATATCGGCCATATTATCGATAAGTCGAAAGGCGGTTCCGACGATTATTCAAATTTAAGGGCGTTATGCTCCGTGTGTAATGAAGGGCTGAGTAATATCCCGCAGATGCGTCCCGATTTAAAAAAGCTGCTTATCGACATAAGGAGAGCTAAGACGGAGGATCAGCTTGCTGTGTTGGAATGGCTTAGACAGAAATTTCCAGATAAACTGAAGAAATAGCTGCTTTGCGCTTCCATAACGGCATATTAAAACATATATATAAACCGGTGTTTGTTTATATTTTTCTAATCATTTCTTTCATGCAGGCTA
Organism: bacterium; assembly: GCA_021795355.1. Lineage (GTDB taxonomy): Bacteria > SZUA-79 > SZUA-79 > Acidulodesulfobacterales > Acidulodesulfobacteraceae > Acidulodesulfobacterium_A. The sequence goes on from JAJYPL010000016.1 coordinate 29,145, forward strand.
TTTACCGGCATATATAAAGAATATTAAATTTTTAAAAGTAAATATTAAATAAATAAAGCGGTGGATAATTTAACCCCGGAACAACGCCGGAAAAATATGCAGAATATACGTTCCGAAGGTACAGTGCCGGAACGCTTGATAGCTGCGGAATTAAGAAAGAGGAAGATTTATTTCACAAAAAATGTTAAAACTATTTTCGGAAGACCTGATTTAGTTTTCAGAAGAAAGAAGGTAGTCGTATTTGTTGATTCAGATTTCTGGCACGGTCACAGAACCAGATGTATAATGCCCAAATCGAATATTGAATTCTGGAAAAATAAAATAAAACGAAACAGACGGCGCGACAAGGAGGTAAACCGCGAACTAAGAAAAGAAGGATGGACAGTGATAAGGCTCTGGGAATCAGACATAAAAAAGAACCTGCATAAAAATTTTGAAAAAATCTTGGAATTATTACAGTAATAATTATATAAACTTAAATGAAATCAAAAACTAGATGAAAATACTTTAAAAATAGATAGTTTGCTGTTAATAGATTAAATTACAAAGTTACAAAGTAATTGAAAGAATATTTGTCGAAAATAATAGAGGTTTATATTGAAAATAATAAATCAAAACATTAAGTTTATAGACGAAATAGACGGAGAAGCTGTTCTTGCTAAAATAGAGTATTGTGGACGGATTTGTTATAAATCGGAGGACAAAATTACACCAGTGTCCGCAAGAAAATTCGTAGAAATGCTTCTTAAATCCGGCCACGAATCCGTCATTGAGCATGTTTCCGTAACGGTTTTATTTATTACCAACAGGGGGTTTAGAAATAGATTATTCTTTTCATTTACGATAGTAATAGTTAAATTTTTTGCTACAAAATATGGCACAGTCAAAAAACCAACTATTTTAAACCTACCGCAAAACCTTTATTTTACTGGTGGAGCTGATCGGGGTCGAACCGACGACATCTTGCATGCCAT
>JAJYPL010000038.1 GCA_021795355.1 bacterium
GCTACGGTAACGCCGTCTTTCGTAATCGTGGGCGAACCGAAAGATTTTTCGATTACTACGTTTCTTCCTTTGGGTCCAAGCGTAACTTTAACGGCATCTGCAAGCGCATTGACGCCGGTAAGAATTTCTGCTCTGGCTTCCGCTGAAAATTTTAATTCTTTTGCCATAATTATTCTACTCCTTTAAATTTGAATTTAAATTATTAAATTTTAAAATTGCTTATTTTTCTACAATCGCCAAGATGTCGTCTTCTTTCATAATAAGATATTCCTTGTCGTCGATTTTTACGTCGTTGCCGGAATATTTCGCAAATAAAACGATGTCGCCTACTTTAACGTCCATAGGGATTTTTTTGCCGTCTTCTAAAATTCTGCCGTTTCCCGCAGCGACTACTTTGCCCTGCATAGGCTTTTCTTTTGCGGAATCAGGAATAAATAATCCTCCTTTAGTTTTTTCTTCTTCCTGAAGTCTTTCTACCAAGACTCTGTCTTGCAATGGTTTAACTTTCATAAACTTCTTCTCCTTATTTAAATTTAGTTTAATTAAATTTGATTTAATCTCATAAATATAATTAAAATTTTTAGCACTTATTGGCTTTGAGTGCTAACCTTTTTAATATACACTTATGCTTTTAAAAAAACAATATCGTAAATCTTTTAATATTTTGAGATATTTTTAAGTTATTTAATATATACTGATATATAATTATTATTTTCTTTATTTTATATAATTTTTTGCAATTTTATAAAGTATTACGAGTGTTTTTAAATTTATTTTTTTATTTTATCGTTAATTTAAAAGTGATATAATTGAATTAAATGGAAAAATATATTCTTGAAATAAACTGCTTAACAAAAAATTTTAATCGTTTAAGGGCTCTTAGCGAGGTTAGTTTTAAAATTAGACGCGGCGATTTTTTTGGATTAATAGGTCCTAACGGTGCCGGAAAATCCACTCTCTTAAAAATTCTATACGGAATAGTAATTCCGGATTCAGGGAATATTTTTATTAACGGACTGGATCTTCCGTCTAATTATAAAAAAATTAAGTACTCTCTCGGAATAGTTCCTCAGGAAGACAATTTAGACGAAGATCTTTCAGTTTACGATAATCTTATTGTATATTCAAAATATTTCGGAATTAAGGGCGGAGAATCCCGCAGGCGGGCAAACGAACTTCTCAATTTTTTCGATATGGGCGAAAAAAAATATTCTAAGGTTTCGGAACTCTCCGGCGGATTAAAAAGAAGGCTTATGATAGCCAGAGCATTAATCAATAATCCCTCTTTAATTATTCTGGACGAGCCTACAAGCGGGTTAGATCCGGAATACAGGCAAAATATATGGGAGAAGCTCAAAGCGTTGAACAGAAACGGCGTTACCATTCTGATGTCCACTCATTATATGGAAGAAGCCGAACGTCTTTTTAATAAAATCATAATTTTAAATCACGGCAATCTTATTTTTAACGGAACAATAAGCGAGATTACTTTGAATAAAAAATCTTTAGAAGATATTTTTATCGACATCGCAAAAAACTAAATTATCATCAACTTTATATTTAATAAATGGAATTTCTAAAAAAAATAAAAATAACAAATTCAAATTTAAGCAAAAGTTTATTTACGGTTTTTTACCGCAACTATTTAGTCTGGCTAAAGTATTACAAGCCAGGTATAATAGGGGACATTCTCGAACCGCTTTTATACCTTGCGGCTTTAGGATTAGGGATCGGCAGGTTTATCCATAATATAAACGGAATATCTTACGTTAAGTATATAGTTCCCGGAATAATTGCCTCTTCTTCTATGTATGCGGCGGCATTCGAATCAACTTTCGGCGCATATACGAGAATGGTTACGAACGGTATTTATCAGGCAATTTTACTTACTCCGATAGGCATAGAAGACATAGTTTCCGGCGAAATTCTTTGGGGAACGGCAAAAGCTTTTATGAGCGGAACCGCCGTATTGGTAATCGGAGCGGTTTTCGGCTGGATAATATCTCCTGCGGCTATTATTATACCCGTAGTCATAGTTCTAAACGGTGTATTGTTTTCTTCGCTATCGGTGCTTATAACGTCGTTTTCGCCGTCGTATGACTTCTTTTCCTATTATTTTACCATCGCAATATCTACTATGTTCTTATTCTCCGGCGTATTTTATCCGGTTTCTTCCCTGCCTTATTTAATCAGATATTTCGTTTATATTATGCCGCTATACTACACCGTGAGCATAATGAGAATGCTTGACGAAGGCAAAATCCATCCGGTTTTGTTATTTTCTTATTTGTCGGTAATTATATTATTTGCGCTAATATTTTTTTATGCGTCGGTTTATTTTATAAAAAAAAGGGTTATAAAATAAATTTTAAAGTTTCGGCAAGGTTATGCCGACCTGAGACTGATATTTGCCTTTTTTGTCTTTATAAGACACTCTGGGTTCTTCGCCTTCAAAAAAAAGAACCTGGGCAATACCTTCATTGGCGTAAATTTTAGCGGGAAGCGGCGTGGTGTTGGATATCTCCAAAGTAACATATCCTTCCCATTCCGGTTCGAACGGCGTAACATTAACTACTATACCGCATCTGGCATATGTAGATTTTCCGAGACATATGGTAACCACGTTTCTGGGTATTTTAAAATATTCGACCGATCTGCCGAGCGCAAAAGAATTAGGCGGAACTATGCAGACGTCCGATACTAAATCTATAAAAGACTTTGAATCGAAGTTTTTAGGATCGACTACGGTATTATTAATGTTAGTAAATATTTTAAATTCGTTAGATATCCGCAAATCGTAACCGAAAGAGGAAACGCCGTAGGATATAACTCCGTTTCTAACCTGAGAGTTTTCAAAAGGGCTTATCATACCTTCTTTGGCCTTTTCTTCGATCCATTTGTCGTTTTTAATCATATATTAAAATATTTTTTATAAATTATTTATGTTAATTTATAAATTAAAGTTTAAAATAAAATCGGTTATTTCGTCCGGATCATCCATGATTTTAATTATATCAAAATCTTTCGCGGAAATATAAGATTTTTTTAAAGTATTGCTTTTAATCCAGTCTATTAATCCATTCCAATAGTCCGAGCCGTATAAAATTACCGGAAAAGGTTTTGTTTTACCAGTCTGAATCAATTCCACGGTTTCAAAAAGTTCGTCTAAAGTTCCGAAACCTCCGGGCATCATAATATATGCGGAAGCATATCTTACAAGCATAACTTTTCTTACGAAAAAATATTTAAACTCTAAAGTTACGTCGGCAAATTTGTTAAGAGTCTGTTCGTGCGGAAGCTTAATATTTAATCCTACCGAACTCACGTTTAAACCGTGCTGTTCCTTAGCTTCCCTGCATCCTCTGTTTGCGGCTTCCATTACTCCGGGACCGCCGCCTGAAATTATGGAAAACCCCTTTAAAGCTAATTTATGAGCCAATTCTTTAGTTTGTATATATACTTCTTCATTTTCCTTAACTCTTGCGCTTCCGTATATAGTTACCGACGGACATACCGCCGGCAGCATATCGAAGCCGTCCACGAATTCGCTTATAATTCTAAAAAGCCGCCAAGGTTCCGTTTGGTCAAACGAATTAAGTTCGTATCTTTTTATGTCTTCTTTTTTAATCGGCATAATATCTCTTTTATTAGTATTTTTTTTGTTGTAAAAAAAGCAGAGGTAAGACACATTTTAATATTATAATTTATAATTTAATATGCCTCCGCTCTGCTTTTAAATAAGATTAAATTTGATTAATTTGCCTTATTAAAACTTCCAGTCTTTTTTATCGGGATGAGCCTTCATCGCCTTAGCTTTCAACTCATCTTTAGACTCTTTATGGTTATCGTCCGGAATACAGCAATCTACCGGGCATACAGAAGCACACTGCTGAGTGTCGAAATACCCGTAACATTCCGTGCAAAGGCTGGGATCTATAACATATATATCACCCTCGGAAATAGCATTATTTGGACATTCGGGAATGCAAACCCCGCATGCGATACATTCATCGGTAATTACAAAAGCCATAAAAACCTCCTTAAATTTTTTTAATTTATTTTTATTTTTACTGCTGAAAACTAATAAATAAAATTTAATTAACTTAAACGATCTCCGGCTCCTTTAAAGGCTTTCAATCCCAAGTATGAAGAATTAGAGCCGAGTTCTTCTTCTATCTGTAAAAGCCTGTTATATTTTGCGACTCTTTCCGAACGCGCCGGCGCTCCTGTTTTAATTAATCCCGAATTAACTGCGACCGCAAGATCGGAAATAAACGTATCTTCCGTTTCTCCCGACCTATGGGAAATAACGGCAGTCATATTGTTTTTCTGGGTTAATTCTATGGCGTCCAACGTCTGAGAAAGCGAACCTATCTGATTTAACTTAATCAGAACGGAATTTATGGAATGAGAGTCTATAGCCTTTTTAATTCTTATAGGATTAGTTACCGTCAGGTCGTCGCCTACTATCTGGACCTTATTTCCAATTTCTTTTAATAACATTGAAAAACCGTTAAAATCATCCTGAGCCATACCGTCTTCTATGGATATAATAGGGAATTTTTCCACGTAACCTGCATACATCGCTACCATTTCATCCGATTCTAACACGGTTTTTTTACCCGCCTCTTTAAGAACGTATTTTCCGTTATCGTAAAATTCGCTTGCCGCAGGATCAAGGGCAATAAATATATCTTTGCCCGGTTGATATCTGGCTTTTTCGATAGCTTCCATGATAAGAATTATCGCTTCCATATTATTCTGAAGATGGGGCGCAAAACCGCCTTCGTCGCCCACCGAAGTAGGCATTTTTTTATCGTCTAAAACTTTCTTGAGTTTTTGGTAAACTTCTACTCCCATCCGCAATGCCTCTTCGAAAGATTTGGCGCCGGCTGGTACAATCATAAATTCCTGAAAATCAAGTAAATTATTCGCGTGTTTTCCGCCGTTTAAAATATTCATCATCGGAACGGGCATTACATGAGCGTTAGCTCCGCCTAAATAACGATAAAGAGGAATCTCCAATTCATTTGCCGAAGCTGCGGCAGATGCAAGCGATACCGCTAAAATAGCATTTGCGCCGAGATTAGACTTATTTTGGGTTCCGTCTAGATTTATCATTATGTCGTCTATAAGCCTTTGGGAATAACTTTCGATTCCGTTAAGAGATTTTGCTATTATATCGTTAATTCCCTCTACGGCCGAATGAACCGATTTACCGTCGAAAAGCGAGTTATCGTTGTCCCTTTTTTCGTAAGCTTCATATTCGCCGGTAGAAGCGCCGGACGGGACGCATGCTGAACCGCTTACTCCGCTCTCCAAAGAAACTTTTACGCTTATAGTTGGATTTCCTCTGGAATCTAAAATCTGTCTCCCCTTAACATCTACTATTTCGCTCATATTGCAACGTCCCCTAAAAAGTTAATTAAATTAAGTTATTTAGATTAATTTTAAATAAATCTTAAATATTATATCACTTTTTTTACGTTTTAAAAATACTTTATTTTATTTTTCACGTACTATAAAGCGTTTATTTCTTCAATCGTTTTATTTATAAGATAATCCGTTGATTTTTCGTCTTTACTCTCTGCGTAAATTCTAAGAACCGGTTCAGTTCCCGAAGGGCGTATCAGCAGCCATGAACCGTCGTTATATTCAAATTTAAATCCGTCCGTAAAATTAAAGTTAGTAATTTTATTTTTAAAAGGCAGGTTGAAATCTTCCGCTTTAAGTTTTTCAATAAGGATTAGTTTTTTCGCATCGTTTATTTTTATGTCGACGCGTTTATATAAATAAGGATAGTTTTCTCCAAAAATATCTTTTAAGAGTTCATTTAAGTTCTTTTGCTTAGCAATCATAATTTTTAAAAGCATCAATGCGTTAAATATGCCGTCTCTTTCCGGCAAATGCGAAGCGACTCCTATGCCGCCCGACTCTTCTCCGCCTATAAATACATCGCTGCCGTCTTTTATCATAAGCTCTGCTATATTTTTAAAACCTATCGGCGTTTCATAAATCTTGATTCCGTTTTTACTGCAAATATCGCCGATAGATTTAGATACCGAAACGGTCTTGACTACGCTTCCGGAAAAACCTTCTTCTATAAGATAATTTAAAATTATAGTAAAAATTTTATGCGAATCGATAAAATTTCCCCTGTAGTCCACCGCGCCTATCCTGTCCGCATCTCCATCAGTGGCTAAACCCACCGCAAATTTATTTTTAATCCCTCTTTTTTTTACGGAAAGTTTTAATTTATTAAGATTGGCGTCTATAGGCTCGGGATTTAAACCCGGAAAAGCGGGATTAACGTTATTGTTAACAGATGAATGGCTAACGGAAAAATCTTTTAATATAGAGGACAGATAACCTATGCCGGCACCGTACATAGGGTCTATCACTACATATAGCGATTTTATAAAATCCTTATCCGCATTAGACAGCGCTTTATTTAAACCGGTTAAATCAATTATTCTATTAATATAATCTTTTTTGAAATCGGCATATGAAAAATCATAAATATTTTTTTTGAGTTTATTATCTTCGCTGTCGTATCTCTTTCCGTATGTATTTACTATTTTTTCAATTTTTTTAACTTCGGATTGAAGCATCGAAGCGCCGAAACGGCTTTTGAATTTCAAACCGTTAAACATAAAAGGATTATGGCTGGCGGTAATCATTATGCCTGCATCGTATCCTTTATCTTTTACAAAATAAGACAAAACCGGGGACGGACAGAAATTATCGCTTAACGTAACGTTTATACCGATGGATTCAAGCGATTCCGCCGACTTAACGGCAAATTCTTTAGACAAAAAACGCGTATCGTATCCTATCGCAACCTTTTTAGAAGAATTTGATTTTAAATGCTCTCCAAGCGCGCGACTGATGCGTTCGACATGTTTAAAAGTAAAATTATCGCCTATTATTCCCCTGTATCCGTCGGTACCGAAATTTATAAGAATATTTGACATCATAACAATAACTTCTGCACATTACAAAAGTTGTCGCATCCAAAAATAATTGAAACTCCCTTTATTAGATTTTATTAGATTTTATCATATTTTTTAAAAATATAAATTACAAAATTTAATGAAACTATACCATAATATAATGAAAATAACTTGACAA
>JAJYPL010000017.1 GCA_021795355.1 bacterium
GAGACTTCGAGGCTCTTTCCGAAAGGGCGATGGACAGCGACGAATTAGAAAAAGAAAGAGGAATAACTATTTTATCGAAATGCACCGGCATTAAATATAAAGATTACAGAATAAACATAGTGGATACTCCCGGACACGGAGATTTCGGCAGCGAAGTAGAAAGAGTCCTTGCAATGGTGGACGGAGTTCTGCTTCTTGTCGACGCTTTCGACGGACCTATGCCGCAGACCAGGTTTATTCTTAAAAAATGCTTTGAATACAACCTTCACGTACTGCTTGTCATTAATAAAATAGACAGACCCGGAGCGAGACCGGAAGAAGTACTGGAAATGGTTTACGATCTTTTTTTAGAACTCGGCGGGGAAAACGTAAATTTAGATTTTCCGGTAATTTATGCTTCCGCAAAAGAAGGTTACGCTATTAAAGATTTAAAAGTTCAAGGCGAAGAAAGATTTAAAGACAAGCTTAATCCTCTTTTCGATGCCATAATAGATTTTATACCTCATCCGCCTATACTTAATAAACCGGAACTTGAATTTTTAGTCACTAGCATAGGCCACGACGATTTTCTCGGAGCTACGGCTATAGGCATAGTTAAAGCCGGAAAGCTCAAAGTAAACGATTCGGTTTATCTTTATAACGCCAAGGATGAATTGATAAAAACAAAACCCAACAAGATTTTTCTATTCGACGGATTAAAAAGAACTGAAACCGATGAAATTAACGAAGGAGACATTGCTTTAGTGGCAGGTTTAACGGGTGTTAATGCAGGAGACTATATAGTTAACGACAAACCCGTAGCGCCGCTTCAGAGAATAAAAATAGACGAACCCGTAATACTCGTTAATTTTATAGTAAACAAAAGCCCTTTCTGCGGAAAAGAGGGAAAATTGGTAACCACGAGACAGTTAAGGGAAAGACTCTTCAAAGAAGTGTCTAACAACGTCGGATTAAAAGTAGTCGAAACCGGAGACGAAACTGTATTTGACGTTTACGGCAGAGGACTTCTTCATCTTTCGATTTTAATCGAAAAAATGAGAAGGGAAGGTTTCGAGTTTGCCGTATCTAAACCTAAAGGGGTAATAAAAGAGATAGACGGAAAAAAAATGGAGCCGTACGAGCTTTTGTATATCACGGTAAAAGACGAATTTACCGGAGGGGTTCTCGAAAGGCTTTCTTCAATGAAAGGCAATCTTCTCGATATGACTAAGGACGATAACGGCAATACCTACCTTGAGTTTGTCATACCGTCGCGAAGCATAATGGGATTTCATAATGAATTTCTCACTATGACTAAAGGTACCGGCACGATGAACCATAATTTTTATAAATTCGACGAATACGCTTTCGATATTTCCCCAAGGAAAAACGGAGTAATGATTTCCATGGAAAACGGAGAAGCCAACTCCTACGGTTTGTTTAATCTGCAGGACAGAGGAAGCCTTTTTGTTTCGCCGCAGGACGAAGTTTACGAAGGGATGATAATAGGAATACATTCCAAGCCGGGAGATATAACGGTAAATCCCTGCAAGAAAAAACAGCTTACGAATATGAGGTCGAAGGCGTCGGATGAAATGATAACGCTGACTCCGCCTATAAAACTGTCGATAGAATATGCGTTAGAATTCATAGAAGACGACGAGCTTGTGGAATTTACCCCTAAGTCTATCCGTCTTAGAAAAAAAATATTAACCGAGAACGACAGAAAAAAAGAATCAAGAGGACTTCTTAAGGCTTGACGGCGGATTGTAAATATATTAAATAATATATACAATATATATTGTATTATTTTGTAATTTTAAAATTATTTAAAATTTAGAATCGGGTCTATGAGAATTAAAATTTGCGGCATACAGATGTCTCCTTCTGCGGATATACATTCATCCGCAGTGAAAGCTATAGATTTTTTGGCTATGGCGGCTAAAAATAAAGCCGGCATAGTCTGCTTTCCGGAGCTTTTTCTAATGAACTGGTTTCTGCAGAATACTTCCAAAGACGATACGGAGGCGAACAATAAAGCAGCCGAAGATTTAAACGGAAAAACTATAAGTTTGTTCAGAGAGCAGGCAAAAAGATTCAATATCGTAACGATAGTTCCTTTTTTTGAAAAATTCGAAAACAAATATTACAACAGTTCTGCCGTTATCGACGAAGAAGGCGGACTCATAGGCGTTTATCGCAAGATCCACCTTCCGGAATTAGAATATTATAAGGAAAAGTCTTATTTTTCTAACGGCGCCGAACTTCCGGTTTTTAAAACTAAATACGGGAATATAGGGATACAGATGGGCTGGGATAATTTTTATCCGGAATCGGCAAGGATTTTGGCGCTTAAAGGCGCAGATATTATTTTTGCTCCGACGGCATCCGCTTTTAATACTAACGGCAAATGGTTTTTGTCTATTTCGGCTTCGGCTTTTCTTAACGGTTTATATATCTTGAGGGTTAACAGAGTAGGCAGGGATAAGCCTTTAGATTTTTACGGAAAGTCTTTTTGCGTCTCTCCCGACGGAAGTATAATAAACGACTTTGCCGGAATAAACGAATGTGCCGTTATTTATAACATTGACACCAATGAAGTCAAATCGGCAAGAGAAAACTGGCCGTTTATGGAAAACCGCGCTAAAACCGCATATAAAGATATCGTTAATTATTAGAAAGACGTGAAAATAAATTTTTTAGACCTGAAAGAATCAAATCCGCCGCCTTCGGCAAATAACGGCGGGAACGATATTCTGACGGAATATCTTATCGGCAGGATGTTCGATATACATATGGAGTCTTCGCGGACGCTCTGGGACAGAAAAATGTTCGACGAAGAGCTAAAACGCGAAGGTTCCGGATTTTTAATATGCTATGCCGATTCAGGTTTTGCGGACAGCGATAATAGCCGGATTTCTTTAAAAAAATTCACCGAAAAAGACATAGAACCCGCCTTAAAAATAGGATTGCAATCGTTAATCGTCGGTTTTTTTATTTACTATAACGTTTTAGACGAAATGCATATACTCGATATCACGGTTTCTAAAGAAATGCAGTCTAAAGGCATAGGCTCTCTAATGTTAAACATGGTAATAAAAAAAAATTCGGAAGCCGGAATAAAACATTTCTTTCTTGAAGTAAGAACCTCAAACATTGCCGCAATTAATTTATATAAAAAATTCGGGTTTAAGATATTTATGTTAAGAAAAAACTATTATGATGACAACGGAGAAGACGCTTTATGCATGGTAAAAGAATCGTAAGCGAAAAATGTCTCGTTACCGTAAATAGAAAAATAAAAGATACCGAAGGCACTTATATTTTAAGGATAAAAAACGATTTTATAGCGGCAAATTTTAAGCCGGGGCAGTTTGTTATGCTTAAAATTAACCCGGACGGACTAAACCCGCTTTTGAGCAGACCCTTTTCGATATTTAATAAATTTAACGATTCGGAATTTGAAATTTTATACAGGGTTTTCGGAAAAGGCACGGAGATATTGAGCAATATTAAGGAAGGAGCCTATTTAGACGTTACCGGTCCTTTGGGAAACGGGTTTAAAAACGAAAACGCCGGCATTAACGTTCTGATTGCCGGAGGCATAGGCATAGCGCCCCTGCATACTATTCCGCTTTTTTTAAGAGACCCCTTATCTTCGGCAGTTCAATCTCCCGCTCAAGACAAAGAATCCGTAAGTTGCGGCAAAACCGTTTTATACTACGGAGCGAAAAAAGCCGAAGAACTTTATTTCAGGCACAGCATTCACGCTATGTTCGACGAAGTTTACTTTGCTACCGACGACGGCTCTTTCGGCTATAAAGGCAATATCGTAGATTTGCTTTACGAAAATATAGGCGCTTATAAAAATTCGGAAAATACGTCTTTTTATGCCTGCGGACCTAAACCTATGCTGAATTACGTAATTTCCAAATTTTCCGCGGACGGGCTTTCCGGAAAACTGCAGGTATCTCTCGAAGAAAGTTTCGGATGCGGCATAGGCGTATGTTTAGGATGCGTAGTGAAAACTAATATAAACGAAGGAATAAATTCGGAAGGCGGCGGCAAAAGCGTTGAATTTCAGTATAAAAGGGTATGTAAGGACGGACCCGTTTTTTACGCCTCCGAAATTTTCATTCCGAAAAACGAAAATAAACCCGATTCTATCGGTAAAATTGGAAAAATAGACAAAGTCAGCGGCACAGCCGCAGACCGGTCATCGCGAACACAGGGAATTAGTCATCCCGATACCGGCTCTGAGCAGTCATTGCGAGCATATCTTTTATATATAAAAGATGGAAGCAATCCCTCCGAATACTCGTCAACGAAAGACGATGCTAAAAATATTATCCCCGACGTTTCCGTAAAACTCGGAAACTTAAAATTGGACTATCCAATTATGCCCGCTTCCGGTACATTCGGATACGGAGAAGAATTTTTTGAAATAATAGAATATAATAATTTCGGTGCGCTCGTCACCAAAGGAATTTCTCTTAATCCGTCTAAAGGAAATGAAATGCCGAGAATTTGCGAAACTTCATGCGGCATGATTAATTCGATAGGACTTCAGAATGTCGGATACGATAAATTTATAGAAGCTAAAATGCCGTTTTTAAAAACTTTAAATAAACCCGTAATAGTTAATTTTTACGGAAGCAGCATAGAAGAATATGCCGAACTTGCAAAAAAATTGGCGGAAACTGAAGGTATAAGCGCTATAGAAGCAAACATATCATGTCCCAATATAAAAGAAGGCGGCAGGTCTTTCGGTTCCGATCCGGAAGTAGTATATGAACTAGTTTCTTCCGTCAAGGAAAGCACCGCCGGCAAAATTCCGTTAATAGTAAAGCTGACCCCTATGGTAGCCGATATATCCTTTATAGCGGAGGTTTGCGAAAAAGCCGGAGCGGATATTATTTCTTTAATAAATACTCTGCCCGCGGCAAGCATTGACATTAAGACGAAAAAATTCAAACTTAGCAGGGGATACGGTGGACTTTCCGGAGCGGCAGTTAAACCCGTCGCCGTTAAGCTTGTCGGCGACGTATATAATGCCGTAAGAATCCCTGTTATAGGTATGGGCGGCATAAGCTCATGGCAGGACGCGGTAGAATTTTTTCTCGCCGGAGCTACGGCGGTAGCCGTAGGAACATACTCTTTCGTAAATCCAAAAATAATACCGGAGATTTCAGCCGGATTAAAAAATTATTTGGCGGAAAACGGATTTGACGGTATTTATCAAATAATAGGATTGGCGCACGATAGACGGTAAATTTAAAATGCTGACGTACCTTTTTTTATCGCTGGTTGTTATTTTTTTTGCGGCTTCGGTTCTTCTTGCCGTTTATTTTGCGTCGTACGTAAAAAAAAGTAAAAAGACGATTGACGGATTAATAGATGCGAGCCGCGAGGAAAAAGACGGACTTATAAAAAAAACTATAACGCAGGAAGAAGAGCTTAAATCTTTAAACTCAAGGCTTGAGGTTTTGGGCGTCGAGCTTAATTCAGCCGCCGTTCTAACCGAAAATCTTAGAGAAGAAAACAAAAATTTGTTTGCAAAAATTTCGGAAATATCGACCGAAAACAAAAACCTTCTTGAAAAAATAGAAAATATTAAGTCCGATTACGATGACAGATTGAAACGCCAAAAAGATGAATTTATCGATTTTAAACAGGCTTTTGAGAATCTTTCCGAAAACTTGTCCTCAAAAATACTCGAAGAAAAAAGTAAAAAACTTATAGAAATAAATAAAGACAGCATTAGCGGCATACTCAACCCTCTTTCGGAAAAGATTCTGGAGTTTCAAAAAAAGGTGGAGGAAACCTACGATAAAGAGTCCAAACAGAGGTTTTCGCTTCAAAACGAAATAAAAAAACTCATAGATACTCAAGATACCATGAAGCAGACGACCGACAATCTGACTTCGGCGCTTAGAGGCAGCGGAAAGGTTCAGGGCGACTGGGGCGAGATGATACTGGAACAGCTTTTGGAATATTCGGAACTCATAGAAGGAATGCAGTATGAAATCCAGAAGACGGTAAAAACCGTAAACGAAATGGACGAAAAAATTAATTTAAGGCCGGATGTTATAGTGCATCTTCCCAAGGACAGGGATTTAATAATCGACTCAAAAGTTTCTTTAACGGATTACGAAAAATATATGAGTTTGGCATACGGAAGCGGCGCAGATTCTTCGGCGGTTTACGTTAAATCCGATTCTAATTCGGATGACGACCCCGAAAAATTTCTTAAATCGCACATTCTTTCAATTAAAAGGCATATAAACGAGTTAAGCGACAAAAAATATACCGCTTTATACGGATTAAAAAGCTTAGATTCGGTTATTATGTTTATACCGATAGAGTTTGCTTATACCGTAGCCGTAAACTACGACAGGGATCTTTTGGCATACGCATACGGAAAAAAAGTTATAATAGCCACCCCTTCCATTATTTTGCTTATCTTAAAAATAGTTTATAATTTGTGGATTCAGGAAAAAAGCCAGGAGAAAGCGGCCGAAGTAATGGCGCTTGCGGGGAATCTTTACGATAAGTTTTGTTCTTTCGCTAAAAGCATGGAAGATATAGGAACTTCTATAGAAAAAACGTCCGCATCCTATAATAACGCAAAAAACATTCTTGCGACCGGAAAAGGCAATATAATGTCCAGACTTGAAAAAATGAGGCTTCTCGGCGCAAAAACTTCTAAAATGCTTGATGCCTCTAAGTTCGACAAAGACGACAAAGACGACAAAGACGATATTCCTTCAATCGAGGAAAAGGTGTCAGATTAATTTTCCGCAATGAATTTTATGCGTTAATATTGACTTTTCAGGATGCGGAAAATAAAATCCGACGCCTTTTACCTTAATTTGATTCCTGCATTTCAGCGAAAGCAAGTATTATTGAAACTTAAAGAAATTAGCAATCTATCGGTAATTTTGGGTAATTCCCCCGTTTGTTTTAAAACCGCCAAAAATGTTATAATAAATTATTATGGGGTTATTTAATCTTGTTTCCGAAAACAGTCCTGCAGGCGATCAGCCCGCAGCGATTAAAGCGTTAACCGACGGAATAAAAAATAAAAATTTTCGCTATCAGACGCTTCTGGGAGTAACGGGCTCAGGCAAAACTTTTACGATTGCTAACATCATAAAAGAACTGCAAAGGCCTGCCCTCATAATAGCGCCCAATAAAACCCTTGCAGGACAGCTTTATTCTGAATTTAAAGCCTTATTTCCCGAAAACGCGGTAGAATTTTTTATAAGCTATTACGATTATTACCAGCCGGAAGCGTACGTTCCGTCCAAAGACCTTTATATAGAAAAAGATTCCGCTATTAACGACCAGATAGATAAAATGAAGCATTCCGCTACAAGGTCTATACTTTCCAGAAGAGACGTAATAGTGATTGCTTCGGTATCCTGCATTTACGGTTTAGGTTCACCGGAAAGCTACGCCAATATGCTGCTTGAGGTGAAAAAAGGGGATGAGATAAACTTAAGCGACGTTCTCGACAAGCTGACGGATATAAGATACGAAAGAAACGATATCGATTTTCACCGCGGCACATTCAGGGTAAGAGGAGATATAGTCGATGTTTTTCCGGCGTACGAAGAAGATACGGCTCTAAGAATCGAATTTTTCGGCAGTGAAGTTGCGATGATTGCGGAAATAGATCCGTTAAGAGGGGTTATAACCCGCAGGCTTTCCAAAGTTGCCATATATCCGGCTTCCCATTACGTGGCGGACGAAGTTACTATGAAAAGCGCGGTTAAAACCATAAAAGAAGAATTGAAAGAAAGGCTTATGGAGCTTAAAGCCCTCGGAAAGATTGTAGAAGCCCAAAGATTAGAGCAGCGGACGATGTACGATCTTGAAATGATGCAGGAGATGGGGTACTGTTCCGGTATAGAAAACTATTCGAGGCATTTGACGGGAAGAAAAAAAGGCGAACCGCCGCCGACGCTTTTGGACTATTTTCCGGAAGATTTTATAATTATGATAGACGAATCCCACGTCAGCGTTCCGCAAATAAGGGGGATGTATAACGGAGATATTTCGAGAAAATCCACCTTGGTCGAATACGGTTTCAGGCTGCCGTGCGCATTAGACAACCGTCCTCTTAATTTCGAGGAATTTTCCTCCCATATAAAAAATCTTATTTTCGTTTCAGCGACTCCGGCAGATTATGAGTTAGAGATAAGTTCTCAAGTCGTCGAACAGATAATACGTCCTACCGGATTAATAGACCCGGAAGTAGAAGTCAGGCCGGAAACAAATCAGGTTGACGATATAATAGGGGAAATAAAAAAAACGGTTGCCGGAGGCGGCAGGGCGCTCGTCACTACCCTTACCAAAAGAATGTCCGAAGACCTTTCCGAGTTTCTTATCGACAGCGGCATAAAGGCAAAATATCTTCATTCCGATATAGATTCGCTCGAAAGATTTAAAATAATAAGAGAGTTAAGACTTGGAGAGTTTGACGTACTTGTGGGCATAAACCTGCTTAGGGAGGGACTGGATATTCCGGAAGTCGAGTTAATCGGAATTTTAGACGCGGATAAAGAAGGATTTCTTCGTTCAAAGACTTCGCTTATACAGACTATAGGCAGGGCGGCAAGAAATATTAAAGGAAAGGTAATACTTTACGGAAACAATATTACGGATTCTATGAAATTCGCAATTTCAGAAACCGAAAGAAGAAGGAAAATTCAGGAAGCTTATAACAAAGAAAATAATATTACGCCTAAAACTATTAAAAAAAATATAGCGGGACTTTTGACTACGATATTTGAGCAGGACTACATTGATTTATCCGGCGGTTTCGATGAAAATTCGCCCCTTATAATAGACCCTAAAGAAGCCGAAAAACTTATAAAAAACTTAACTAAAAAAATGAAAAAAGCAGTAAAAGAGCTTAATTTTGAAGAAGCGGCGCATATAAGGGACGAAATCAACAACATCAAAAAAAATATGCTGTTAATGGATAAAGTTTAATTTTTTACTATGAACGAAGTTTTGCTTGCCAAGATAAAAAGTATTTCGGGTTCACCCGGCGTTTATATTATGAAAAATATAAACGGAGAAGTAATTTACGTAGGTAAAGCAAAAAATTTAAAAAAAAGAGTTTCCCAGTATTTTTCCGGCAAAAATGCAGGCGTAAAAACGGAGCATTTAGTTTCAAAAATAAACGATATAGAAACTATAATCTCCGGCAACGAATTGGAAGCGTTTTTACTAGAAAACACGCTTATAAAGCAATATAAGCCGAAATACAATATAAGCCTTAAAGACGATAAATCTTATCCTTACATAAAAATAGCGGATTCAAAAACCGGTTTTCCTTATATAATTAAAACAAGAAGTTTCAAAAAAGGCGACGGACTTTATTTCGGTCCGTATTCAAGCGCTTTTGCGGTAAACGAAACCATAAAAACCGTCAACAGAATTTTTAGAATGCGGACGTGTACCGACAATAAGTTTAATTCCTGCGCCGCCAAGAAAAAGCCATGCCTTTATTATCAAATTAAAAGGTGTTCGGGGCCATGCTGCGGGTTTGCCGATATAAATGCCTACAAAAAATCTATAGAGGGCATTACGCTGCTTTTAAAGGGCAAAAACAGGCAGTTAATAAGAGATATGAAACAGTCTATGGATAAGCATGTAAAGGAATTAAATTTTGAGGCGGCGATAAAATTAAGGGATAAAATAAACGCTATAATTAAAATAAACGAAAAACAGGCCGTAGTGTTTAACGAAGAAAAAGATATAGACGCGGCCGGGTTTTATTCGCAAAGCGACAAAATAGACATAACCGTACTTATTATAAGAAACGGCAGAGTTACCGGCACGAAAAATTTCTTTTTTAAAAATGCATATCTTAACGATGCCGAAATGCTTTCGGCTTTTTTGGACAGGTACTACGTTAAAAATTTAGAAATTAACGCCGATATTCCCGACGAGATATTTGTTCCAGTCAAAATTGACAAAGAAAATAAAAAAAGCCTTTCCGGGTATATTAAAAAATATTCCGGCAGGAAAGTTAAAATTATAGATCCGGAAAATTTAATAAGAAATAAAAACAGATACGATACGGTTATCGCTATGGCTTCCGAAAACGCAAAAAAGAATTTTTTTGAAAAAAACGGAGGAGATTCGGAAACCGGCAATGCGTCTGCCGCAAAGCCCGCTTACGAAACGGAAGAAAACGCCGGGCCGGCTGGAGCAGTTAACGATAAAGATATAAATAAAAGGCATCATTTAAGCAATAAAGATAACGCTGATTCTAAGAAACTCTTATTATTAAAAGATATTTTGCGCTTAAACAAAATTCCAGAAATCATAGAGTGTTTTGATATATCCAATATTTCCGGTACATACGCCGTTGCTTCAAAAGCAGTTTCGCGAAACGGCGAAAAAGATCCTTCCTTATACAGGCGTTACAGGATTCAAACCAAAAATACGCCGGACGATTATGCCATGATGTACGAAGCGTTAAGCAGGCGCTTTAAAGGCGCCGCATCGGGGAAAGACCCTCTTCCCGATGTAATTATGGTTGACGGGGGAAAAGGGCAGCTTAACGTTCTCGTTAAAGCCGCTAAAGAGTTTACCGAGTCGGAGAATATAAAAAAAGAAGATATGCCGGCGCTTATTGCGATTGCAAAGTCAAAAGACGCTTATAATAATTATGCAGGACATAATTATAAAAATTTAAAAAGCAAAACAGACCCTTACGAAAAAGGCGGCATCGATAAAATTTATCTTCCTAACAGGAAAAACGAGGTGAATTTCGGCAAAAACAAAGAACAGATTTTAATGCTTATGAACCTAAGAGACGAGGCGCACAGGTTTGCGGTTTCTTATTTTTCTAAAATTAAGGCAAAGTCCCTGATTACTTCTGATTTGCTAAATATAGGCGGAGTAGGAAAAAAAATTTACGGCAATTTAATAAAAGAGCTTGGAAGCGTCGAAAATATAAAAAAATCTTCTATAGAAGAATTAACTGCGGTTAAAGGAGTAAATAAAACGGCGGCAAAAAATATTTACGGCTATTTTCATTCAAATTTTTAATTTTTTTAATTGCTTTATGAGATAGTCGTTTTCCGATTTTTTTCTTACGGCTATCCTGAAATATTTATCGTTTAAACCTCTGTAGCCGCCGCAGTTTCTTATTAAAATGCCGCTTTCTAAAAGATAATTTTTCAGGTTTTCTGCATTTAAGCCTTCGTCAGTTATTTTGATTAAAAAAAAGTTTGCGGAACCCGGTATTATTCTCAAAAACCGTATTTTTTTTAATTTATTCTCAAAATCTTTTTTTAATTCCCTAATTAATAGTCTGGACCGTAAAACATAATCCTCATCGCAGACCGATAAATAAGCTGTCTGTTCGGATAGAGACGTTATTTTCCATGGGATGGACGATTCCGACAGCCGTTCAGTTAAAAACGGGTTTGCAAATGCGTAACCTATCCTTAGTCCGGGCATCGCAAAAAACTTAGTCATAGACCTGATTATTATTAAGTTATCGAATTTATCCGTCCCGCTTAATTCTTTATCGTCCAAACTTGTTCCCGCAATCAGATGTTTTGCCGAAAAATCTTCGCAAAAATCCATAAAGGATTCGTCTAATATTAAAAAAGCTTTTTTTTCTTTAAGTTTTTTTAATATTGCGGTTATGGTTAGAAGCGGGGTTATATTTCCTGCGGGATTTGAAGGACTTGCTATGAATACGGCATCGTTTTCGCCGATGTTTTCGTTTATGCAGTTAATCAGTTTAGATAAACTTTTTTCTTTTAATTCAAAATTGTCCGATAAATAGGTGTTGATACGAAAAATTTTAGATTCAGGAATTTTTGAAAGAGCGGCTCTTTCATATTCATAAAATGAAGGCTCTGCAATGATTACGTTTTTAGGATTTAACTTAGCGGTAATATTAAATATAAGTTCGGAAGCTCCTGCGCCGGCGCAAATAAACTGTTTTTCTATGCCGTGATAGAACGATAAAGCGTTAACAAAAAGTTCAGGATAGTTTTTTGGATAATTTTCCGTAAAAAATTTTAATTTTTTAAAATCTTTTAAAATTTCCGATGCTTTTGGGCTTAATCCAAGAGGGTTTATATTGGCTGAAAAGTCGATTATGCCGCTTTTGTATCCGTAGTCGAGAATATTTCCGCCGTGAATTTCGTTATATAGCGGATTAACGCTAAAATTTTCGTTTATTGAAAAGAAAGGCGGCGAGTTTTTTTTAAACACGGTTGTTTATATATTTTTAGACGTAATTTGCTTATCGATATATTACTTATTTTTTCTATCTTTTTTGCAGTTTCGAGACTTTATTTGCGAAAAGTTCGAGAAAACCTGCCGAAGTTTTTACGGCTTCAGGCAAAATTCTGTTCATTGCGTTAGAATATTCTAATTTGGTCTTTGCATACAGCAATTCCGGCAAATAAAGCGAAGAATTGTGGGCGTTATAATCCACCCATCCGAAAGGATGCGCGTCCCTGTAATGCCCCCTGAGAGGCTTAAATTTATATATGCCTTTTTCTAATGTTAAATTTGTTTCTAAATAGTGCGAAGACATCCATCTTTCAAAAAGTACATGTTTTTTTAGCGCAAGATTTGTGGTATGAAAAGGAATGCATAAATCCTGAACAAGATGAACCGCGCCACCGAGATTTATAAACGATTTTTTAAATCTGCCTTTCTCCCAATCTTTCAGGGCTATATTAAAAAGCTGAACGCATTTGGTTCCGGCGTCGGAAAAACCGCTGATATATCCGGCATGGGAATGCGGATAAAGGTAATGCCCGCCGAACCAGTGAACCCTTAATTTTTTTATAGCAAGCCTGTCTATTATGTATGAGCCGTGATGCATAAGGTTGATTCTTTCTTCCGCTTTAATGCCGGAAATTCGTTTATCGAGAAGGGTATCGATAACGCTGAATTTAGAATCGTTGTAAAGAAGTTCAAACGTCTTATCTATACAATAGTTATGTAATTTTGGCTGCATGTTTTATTTATATCATATTTCAAAAAAAAATCAATAAATATTTGCAGCATAAATATTTGCAAAATAAATGTCAAAAATAGTATAATATTAACTATAGCTTAAAATTTAGTAAATAAAAAAAGGAGAAAAAATGCCTCTATTAAGCGAACAGGACGCCGAGTTCCTGAAAAAAGATTTTAACGAGAAATTAAAAAATAACGTTAAGTTAATTTTTTTTAAAGCCGAAGATGCCTGCCTTTATTGTAAGGAAGTCAAAGATATACTTACCGAAGTTGCAGGGTTAAGCGATAAATTAAGTTTGGAAGAATACGACTTCGACAAAGATACCGATAAAGTTAAGCTTTACGGCATAAAAAGAACCCCCGCTATAGTTATAGAAGGCGATAAAGATTACGGAGTCAGATTTTACGGTATGCCGGCAGGCCATGAATTCATGACCTTAGTAAACGGAATAATTAACGTTTCTAGCAAGGAAACCGGCTTGTCTGAAAAAACCGTCGAAAAATTAAAAGAAATAATTAAACCTTATAATATTCAGGTTTTCGTAACCCCTACCTGACCTCATTGTCCGCCGGCGGCGGTTCTTGCGCACAGTTTTGCTATAGTTAACGAAAATATTACGTCAGATGTAATAGAAATTCAAGAATTTCCTAATCTTTCAGACAAATATGAGGTTTTCAGCGTGCCTAAAACGGTAATGAACGAATCCGCCGAAGTGGTCGGCGCGGTTCCCGAAGCTGTTTTTCTCGGTAAAGTCATGGAAGGATATGACGGACAAGCAATTAAATAAAAGATGCTAACGGGCAGATGAGGATATCGGCAGCGAATCAATACTAACCAACAAAAAGCAGTAAATCAGAATTAAGATTTATTAATGTATATATAAAAAAATGGAGGGGCCGTAAAACTTATTTTGTTTACCCCCCTCCATTTTTATTATCTGATATTTAAAATCGAGAAAATATTTTTGTAAATTATTTCGGCTTCAGCATTTTTGAGCGGTGCAGTGGTATAAAAGTACCGGAATCTGCGAATGCCTTACGATGTTTTCCGCCATAGAACCGAGCACCAATCTGGTCAGCCCTTTTTTTCCGTGCGTTCCCATAATTATCAGGTCGAATCCGCCTTCTTTAATCTCGTTTAAAACTATATTTACGGGTTCGCCGTGCGTCAAAACTGTATTAACTTTTATGCCTTTTTTTTCGGCTTCATCTTTGAGCTTGCTCAATACCGGCTTTTCTTCTTCAACTAAAAGATCAAGGTCGTTTATGCCGCCGCCGGATAAATCCGCTATATTTTGCAGAGTTTGAATATCTATAACGTGAATAAACGTTATTTCCGCTTTAATTTCGGAAGCAAATTTAATTGCGTTATTTGCGGCATCCATTGACGTGTCGCTGAAATCGACGGGACATAAAATTTTTTTAAACATTTAATCTCTCCTTTTTATTTAAAATTTGATTTGTTTTATATCATAATATTTATATATCTTATTCAAATCTAAAGTCAAGAAAAATATTGAAAAAAAATATAAAAATTGATTTTTACCGCCGATAACGTATATAATAAATATATAAAAAATTATAATAAAATAAAATAAAAATTGAGAGGTAAAAATGTATAAGCGCGGGACGGAAAGAACTATAAAATATTTTTTGTTTTTTGCATCTGCCTTATCGATGTTTTTAATTTCGGCCGCATTTTACGTTATTCCGCCAGCTGAGTGTTCGGCATTTTCGGCCTCCGTATTAAACGGGCGTCCGTCCGCATTTAAGAAAAGCAAAAAAAAGAAATATTACACCGAAGGAAAGATGTATATAATGCTCAAAATCTCTAAAAATTTAAAAGCGTATATAAACAAAAAAAATCAAAAGGTTTATTATTTTTATAAAAAAAAATATTATTACTGGGCTAACGGTATATGGTTCGAAGCGGCAAGAATTAACGGAATGTATTCTATTACTCCGCAGAACGGGATACCGCGCCCCCTTAAACACGGTCCGCTTTTGAGAGTTAAAAGGAAAAAGATTCCGGCCGGATTTGCCGCTTTAAAAGTGCCTCCAAGACCGGTTAAGAAGGGATTGCCTAATGCGGCTACGGAACACTTATACAATCTTCCGCTGACTCTTCACGGACTTGTAATTTATCAAAAAAGCCTGAATTTTAATAAAATAAAATAAGCGGTCAAAATATATATAACGGAGGTTATGCGGTAATTTAGGCAATGGAATTTTTAAATATCTTAAAATATCCCGACCCAAAATTGAGGGTTAAAGCAACGCCTGTTGAAATCGGCGATATTAAAAACAATGTTCCTCTGATTAAAAGTTTAGTTTACACTATGTATAAAGCCGACGGTATCGGGTTTGCGGCTACGCAGGCGGGTATAAATAAACGCATAATAGTTTTAGACTTAGCCAGAAAAAAAGATAAGGAAATATCGTTTTCCATCGACGAAGATAATATCCTTACGGCAAATAAAGACTTAATAATAGCCGTAAATCCGGAAATAATATTTAAGGAGGGAAAGACGACCTATGAAGAAGGATGCCTCTCTATTCCTAATTTTAACGCAGACGTCGACAGGTTTTTTGAAATAAAAGTCAGGGCATACGATATTTCCGGAAACGAGTTCATCGTGGAAGCAAAAGATTTACTTTCTATAGCTTTTCAGCATGAGATAGACCATCTTGACGGAATATTATTTATAGATAAAGTTTCTCCGCTAAAACGTTCCTTATATAACGCTTCGCTTAAGAAGAAAAAGAAATTAGAGCATGCTGCCTCTTAAAACGGTTTTTATGGGGACGCCTGAAATTGCGTCACGTTCACTGCTTGATATGTTAAAACTTCAGGAAAACGGTATCGTCGATTTACAGGCAGTTTATACAAAGCCCCCCGTATGGGATTCTAAAAAAAAAGAATATATTGAATCTCCGGTCGAAAAAATTGCCCGCGAAAACCGCATTGATTTAAGAACGCCTAAAACCTTTAAAAATAACAGCGAAGAAACGGATTTTTTAAAAACCCTCGCTCCCGACGTTATAATTGTCGTCGCTTTCGGACTTATTCTTACGCCGGATATTTTAAATATACCGGTATACGGAGTATTAAATCTGCATCCTTCTCTTTTGCCGGATTTAAGGGGTCCAAGCCCTATACACTATACGATATTAAAAAGGATGAAATTCGGCGGAGTTACTATAATGGCTATGAATGAAGGCGTAGATACCGGCCCTTTGGCGGCTCAGCAAAGAATTGCTTTAGACAAAAACGAAAACTTTTCCGGTCTTTACGAAAAATTATCTTCAACCGGTTCTCTTTTGCTTTCCGGAGTTTTAGAGACTATATATAGCCATAGAATAAATTTTTTTAAATGCGGATATGCTCAGGATTCGGCAAAAAAAGAAGGCGATACGGCGCATGATTTAACCGCTTTAATAAAGCAGGAAGAATTGCGCATAGATTTTTCCAAGGAAGAACCTAATGTTATATATGCAAAAATAAGGGCTTTTTCCGAAGCGGGAGGAGCTTTTTTTATTTTTAAAAACAAAAACGTAAAAGTATTGGAAGCAGAATTAATAGTCGATGATACATGCGAAAAAAAGGACTTTCAAAGTCAAACATTCGAATATTTTGATTATTGCGGCGGTTTTTCGGATATTTATAAAAAAGAGATAGAAAAAATATCTTCTAAAGGCGATATTATTCCCGGTACGGCTGTCGTCGCAAACAAAACCGGACTGCTTATTTCCACCGTTAAAAAAGGGGTTTATATACGGCTGATAAAGCTTAAACCGGAAGGCAGGAACGTTATGGGCTATAACGATATCGTCAACGGATTTAGAATAAAACAGGGCGACTTTATATGTCTTTAAAAAAAGAACATGTTTATTTTTTGAAGATAATATCCGTTTCTCTCATCGTTATTTTATCCGTATTTTTGCTTCTTTTCTGGATAATATCCGGCGGGTTGGAAAAAATCAGCCCATATTTGCCGTTATATATTTTTTTTGCTTTAGATTTTGTACTGCTTTCGGTTATTCTAATTTTTTTTGCCGGATTGATAGGCAGGCGCAAAAACGGCGGAAAATTTTTTCTTGTTTATCCGGCTCGTTATATTTTGATAAAAATTCTTTATCCGATGGCTTTTTTTATAACTTCTATATTCAGGATAAACAGGGACAAAATGCAGGCTTCGTTTGTCGAAATAAACAATTTTCTTCTTTTTTCGTTAAATAAAAACGTTGCTTTCGACAGAATATTAATCCTGCTTCCCCACTGTCTTCAGCTTCATAACTGCAAGGCTAAAATTACCGAAGATATAAATAACTGCTTGAATTGCGGAAAATGCAACATAAAAGAGCTTGCGGCGCTTTCCAAAAAGAAAGGCATATTTATGGCCGTCGCTACCGGAGGTACGCTTGCGCGCAGAGTTATAGAGGAAAAACGCCCTAAAGCCGTCATAGCCGTTGCATGCGAAAGAGATTTAAGTTCGGGAATTATAGACAGTTTTCCGCTTTTTGTTTACGGTCTGCCCAATATGAGACCTAACGGTCCCTGCAGGGATACCCTTGTCGATGTCGGCGCGTTAGCCGAGCTTATAGAGAAGATTTCCAAGTTGTGACGGCTTACTAAAGTTTCTTCCTCAAGTCGTTTATTCTTTTGGCTTTGCCTTGGCTTCTTTCGATGGTTTTGGGCGGGACGGCGGTTATTTTTGTCCTGATTCCGATAAGTTCGTATATTTTGTGGGATATTTCTTGCGTAACCGCTTCGATTTTAGCTTCGCCGCCGTTAAAAATTTCTTCTTTGGGTTCAACTATTATGTTCATTTTATCCAAAAGATTTTCGGTATATAATTCTATTAAATAGACAGGCTCTAAATAATCGAGCTTGAATAAAACGGATTCTATCTGAGAGGGAAAAACGTTAACTCCTTTTAAAATTATCATGTCGTCGGTTCTACCTTTTATCTTGTCCATCCTGACGAAAGTTCTTCCGCATCTGCATTTTTCTCTCGTAAGCCTCGTTATATCTTTTGTCCTGAATCTTATTACCGGCATAGCCTCTCTGTTAAGATTAGTCAGCACAAGTTCGCCGGTTTCTCCGTCTTTTAAAACTTCGCCGGTTTTGGGGTTTATTATTTCCGGAAAAAAATTATCTTCGTTAATATGAAGTCCGTCTTTATAAATACATTCGTATGCCACTCCCGGCCCGATTATTTCGCTCAATCCGTATATATCGTAAGCATCTATTTTAAGCGAGCTTTCTACTTTTTGCCTGAGTTCGTTTGACCATGGTTCCGCTCCGAAAATGCCTTTTTTTAATTTTATATTTGATTTATCGCTTATTTTTTTATTTATTTCCTCGGATAGAAAAAGAGCGTAAGACGGAGTGCAGAAAAGAACGGTTGCGCCGACATCCTGCATCATGGTAAGCTGTCTTTCGGTAAAACCTGTTGACATAGGAATGATCATTAAACCTAATTCCTGCGCCCCGTAATGAAATCCTAAACCGCCGGTAAAAAGTCCGTAACCGTAAGCATTCTGCGCTATATCGTTTTTGGAAATACCGGCGGCGCAAAAAACTCTCGCCATTAACTTGGACCATGTTTTAATATCGTTTTTTGTATATCCGGCTATAATAGGCTTTCCTGTCGTGCCTGAGGACGCATGTATTCTGATTATTTTATTTAAAGGCATGGAAAAAATTCCGAACGGATAATTGTTTACAAGGTCGGATTTATAGGTAAAAGGCATGTTTTTTAATTCATCCGTCGATTTTATTTTTTCGATATCTCCTAAATTTTTTATTCCGTATTCCCTTAATCTTGTTTTTAAAAAACCGCCGCCTGAAAATATAAGTTTCAAAGTTTTTTTCAATCTTTCCGTTTGAATCTGCGACAGTTCGGAACGGTCGATAGTTTCGTATTTTTTTTCGTAATATTTTATATTCATAACGAAGCTCTTCCTTTCAGAAACGCTTTTATATTTAAATCTGCCGTTTTTTCGGGAACGTTTTTTTCAATAGTTTTCAGCCAAATATTTTCTTTTATGTCCGTAAAAACGGATAGCGCTCCTATGAGTATAATATTTGAAACTTTGGCGTTTCCTATACTTTCAGCAATCCGTTTATCTTCCAAAAGAGTCAAAGATTTAAAATTATCCTTTAAAAGCGAGGCGATGGAATATATATCGGCAAAATTATTTACGATTGTATCATTTTTGGTTTTAGAAGTCCACGCCGGAGTTTTGCCGTCGTTAGACGAAACTATTATCGTATTTTTGTTTGCGAAACTGCCTGTATATCTTAAAGTTTCATAAATATCGAAAGAAAGAATCGCCGTAGCGCCGTTTTCCGGTATGAGCGGGGAAAATATTTTTTTTCCGAATCTTATATGCGTTGAAACCGAACCTCCCCTCTGCGACATTCCGTGAACTTCAGAGGTTTTAATATCCATGCCGCTTTCAAATGCCGCGAGGCTGATAATCCTGCCGGCAAGTACGACGCCCTGTCCTCCTATTCCGCAAATTAATATGTTTTGTGTTGAATCATTCATTTATTTTTATACTTTAATTATCTTAAGTTTAGAGAAAAGGTGTCAGATTAATTTTCCGCTAAAAACTTGTTATATTAATTTGCTTTATCATATGCGGAAAATAAAATCCGACACCTTTTCCTTGCATTATTATATCCGAAAAAAAAATCTGCATATTTTCTATTGTATGATCAAGGTATTTCTTCGATAAAATTAAAAACGCATATATCTCTGCATATAGAACATCCTATGCAAGACGAATCTATAAAGGGAACGGGGTTTGCTGCGCCGGTTTTCCCATAAGGCAAGCGTATAGACGGGCACCCGGTCTGCATACACAAATCGCATCCCGTGCATCCGTCCGATATTTTAAATTTTTTTCCGGTATCTATCTTTTTTGGGTATAATACGCAAGGTCTGCCGGTTATAACTACGTTAAGATTATTTGAATCAAGCGCTTTTTTTAAAGTTTTAAACGTTTCATTGTAATCGTAGGGGTCTATGGCGTAAATTTCGTCTATGCCTATCCCTTCTATAATTTTCTTAATATCTATTTTGGTTGAAACGGATTGATTAAAGGAGAGGTTTTTCCCCGTTCCGGGATGATCCTGTCCTCCGGTCATCGCCGTAGTGGAGTTGTCCAAAATAACAGCAGTAAATTTTGCGTTATTATATTTTGCGTCTATGAGAGAGGTTATACCTGAATGGAAAAACGTCGAATCGCCCATAATTCCTACGGTTTTTTTATGCGAAGATTTTGTGATGGACAAACCTTGCGCGGCACCGAACGCAAGCCCCATCGAAATACAGCTGTCCATAGCATTAAGAGGCGGAAGCGCTCCAAGCGTATAACATCCTATGTCGCCCATAACCGGAACTTTTAATTTTTTGAGAGCGTAAAACACCGAAGTGTGAGGGCATCCGCTGCACAAAGCCGGAAATCTCGGCGGCAGGGGATTAGACAAACTAATATTAGTGCGCATGTCTTTACCTGCATTTTTTTCTTTATCCGCCGTTTTTTTGCCTTTAAAAAAGCCGGCTTTTTTAAGTCCGGATAATACTATATCCGGATTAAATTCTCCGTCCTGCGGAAAATATTCTTTTCCTTTTAATTCTATACCGAGCGACGCGGTTTCGTTTTGGATAAAAGGCTCTAATTCTTCAATTATAACTATGTTCTTAACATTTTTTACAAAATCTTTAATTAATAAATCCGGAAGCGGATAAGAAAAAGATAGTTTTAAAAAAGAAGCGAAAGGCGCGATTTCTTTAGCGTATTGATAAGAAATACCGCTTGTAATTATACCGAATTCTTTATCGTTATATTCTACGGAGTTTAATCCTGAGCCGTTAGAAAAATCTATAAGCCGTTTCAGCCTTTCTAAAGCGGCTTTATGTCTTTTTCTTGCGTAAACGGGAACCATAACGAATTTTTCTATGTCTTTTTTGTATGTATTTTCCGTATTTTTTCGTTCTGTATCAGACGGAAATTTGCCGGAAAAAACGGCGACGCTTCTTGAATGGGATATTCTCGTAACGGTTCTTAAAATAACCGGAGTATCGAAGTCTTCGCTCACGTCGAAAGCTTTTGAAGTAAAATCTAAACATTCCTGGCTGTCCGAAGGTTCGAACATAGGTATTTTAGCAAATTTTGAATAAAGCCTGTTGTCCTGTTCGTTTTGAGAGCTGTGCATTCCGGGATCGTCGGCGGTAACTACGACTAATCCTCCTCTTACTCCCGTAAGCGCAAGAGTCATAAGCGGGTCTGAAGCGACGTTTAAACCGACGTGTTTAGTCGTAAACATTGCCCTTTTATAGCCTATAGACGTTCCTATGGCTATTTCTAACGCTGTTTTTTCATTGATAGACCAGTTTACTATTGCGCCGCTGTTTAATTTAGATAAATAAGGAAGTATTTCCGAACTCGGCGTTCCGGGGTAGCCGACGGCTGTATAAACACCTGCTTTTGCTCCGCCTAAAGCTATTGCTTCATTTCCGGTAAGAAGTAATTTTGAAAAGTCTAAAGTTTTATTAAGCAAAAAATTACGCCCGTATTTATTATTTACGTTATATATTTTTATACAGCTATATAGCAGATGAATAAAAAAAATAAAGGAAAAACTAAAGAATTATATATAATCGCGTATTTTACAGACAAAAAAATAACTACCTGCAATATATAAAATATATGAATATATATAATAACAAAAGAGTAATCCGATTAAATACGCGCACCTCGAATCGATACCGTTGCTTTCTTTCGAACCTGGCGGGGTTTTCGGCCTTGATGCCGTACCGTCGGATTACTCTATAAGATTATAGCATAGGCGCAAGATTTTAAAAAGCATTATTTTTAATCGTGATGGAGAAATTTGTCGTCCTGAACCTTGTCGTGTTTTCTTATATACTCTATAAGCATTGCGGCATGCTCTTTTTCTTCGTCCCTGTTATGCGCAAGAATATGTTTCAATTCTTCGTCGGCGGTATATTCTATTCTTTCCTGATACCAGTTAATTGCTTGAAATTCTTCAATAAGCGATTGCCTTGCCATTTCTAAATTTCTGGTTTCTTCGCTTAAAGCGTCGTCTAAATGGTGTTCTTCGCACATTTTGCCGTCCTCCTTAATAATTGATTAATACGATTAATCGGTTATATTAAATTCAAAAAATTATTTCGTTTTTACAATTATAACAAAACACTGTATAAATTAAAAGCCGCCTTGAAAAAAACGCTTCAATCGTATAATATTATTATATGGAAAAAGAAAAAAAAATTCTTTTAGCGGTCGATCTAAATTTTGAAACGGGATTCGTGCTTTCGTCTGCGGCATCTTTTTTCAGGGAATCCGCAGCGAGATTTCAAATACTGCACGTTATCCCTTACGATATTTTTTCTTTTTCAGGCAAAAAAAATTCTATAAAATCAAAAGCGGAGGAAGTGCATAAATCTATAGAGGATAAATTAAAAGAATCCGGCTTGTATTATTTAAATTATGAGATATTCGTATATACCGGCAATCCGCAGGAAGAGATTATAAATTTTGCAAAAAAAAACGCTTCAGATATAATTGCGGTCGGAACTCATCAAAGAGTCGGAATTAAAGAGATAGTATCGGGTTCCGTTTCTTTTTATGTCGCCAAGCACTCGGTATGCCCCGTTCTTTTAATTCCGCTTAAAAATACGTTGAAATTAACTGCAAAAGAACTGATAAAAGAATCCGCCCTGTCTTTAATAAACCCTTCCTGAAGCGATGCCTATATGATTCTTATTTATGATTTTAAAATACCTGTGAAAGCGAAAAATCCGAAAACTACCGGATTGGAAAAAGAAGAAGAAATTTTTCCGGATTATTTTTTGAAATATTTTAACGAAAAATCTTCCGAGAAAATAAACGATATTAATATTAAAGATTTTATAGGCAAAATAAAAATAATTAAAAAATCTCTAGATTTCAGGCAAAAAGAACCTAAAAACGTTTATAAGGTTTTAATGAAATTCGACTTTTCAAGTAAATTTTCAGATAAAAATGAAGACGAAATTATAAATATTTTAGCCGGTATAGATATAAAAGCAAGAAAAGCAAAGGATGAAGAAGAAAAACTTTTTTACGGAGAAAATTCGTTAGATTTTGAAAACGGAAAGCAAAATAAAGATTGCGGGAAAACCTTTCAATATAAAAATGAAGCAAAAAAAAATAACTCCTATAAACCTGCGGTTTTAATAACAGGCATGGGTCCTGCGGGTATTTTTGCTGCGGTGTATTTATTGAAGCAGGGTATAAAACCTGTTTTGATAGAAAAAGGAAAATGCGTAGAAGAAAGGATAAAAGACATTGATGCATTGATGAATAAAGGAAAATTTAACAAAAAAAGCAACGTTGTTTTTGGAGAAGGGGGAGCGGGGACTTTTTCGGACGGAAAATTAACGACGAGAAAAGACGATACGGCGGTGTCTTTCGTTTTAAATTTTTTGGTAAAAATGGGGGCGGACAAAAAAATTCTCGTGGAGCATAAACCCCATGTCGGCAGCGATATTTTAATCGATATACTCAGAAATACAAGAAATTATCTCATAGACGGCGGAGCGGAAGTTTTTTTTGAAGAAGAATTGAAAGATTTTGAAACTGACGATAAAAATCGGATAGTTTACGCGGTAACCGACAAAAGAAATATTCCTGCGGATTTTTTAATATTAGCCACCGGCTCTAACAGCATAGACACTTATGAAATGCTGAAAAAGAAAAAAGTATTTTTAGAAAATAAACCTTTTGCCGTAGGATTCAGGATAGAGCATAAAAGGGATTTTATAGATTCCCTGTTTTTTAAAGGCGGCAGAGACGAAAACGATTTAAAATTCAGCGGAGTATATTATAATGTTTCTTCTAAGCAATACGGCGGTTATTCTTTTTGCATGTGTCCGGGCGGAGTAGTGATAAATTCCAGTTCCGGCGAAAATATTCTTTCGGTTAACGGAATGAGCTATTCAAACCGCGATATGGAAAATTCTAACAGCGCTATCGTAGCAGCTGTCAGAACTGATATGATAGCGTCATTGGGTAAAAAGGAATATTCTTTGGACGGCGGATTTCTCTCGTTTAGAAAAGATTTAGAAATTAAAGCATTTAACGCGGGCGGAGGAGGCTACGGCGCGCCTTATCAATACACGCCTGAATATCTATCGGACGTAATAGGCAAAACAGAAAAAGAAACGGGATTCAATTTTAATTCCGGTTTTAAATCCGATAACGGTTTAAAACGGAAAAATCCGATACCTGATCCGTCATATAAGCCGTCGGTAAAATATTTTAATTTGTTCGAACTTGTACCCGATTTTATTAATCGTTCTATTGCAGGCTCTCTTATAGAGTTTGAAAAAAAATATAAGGGATTTGTTTCAAATTCGGTTTTAACCGCGATAGAGACGGGAACGTCGTCTGCCGTTAGAATTAAAAGAGGCAGCGATTGCGAATCTTTATCCGTCAAAGGTTTATATCCCTGCGGAGAAGGTTCGGGCTATTCGGGAGGCATAATAACAAGCGCTATAGACGGCATAAAATGCGCCGCCGCCGCCGCAAATAAAATTTTTTAAAAAAAATATATAATAACTCTTGCAATAAATTTTACAAAAATATAAAATCATCTTAAACGAAATTATTTTTTATATAATATTATAAGATTATAATTACTAACCTCATATCGTAAAAGCGGGTGCTTTATATGAAATTCTTATCGAGCGGCGAATACAAGAAATTAATCGACGAAATTAACGAACTTAAGAAAAAAAACGGCGAACTTGAAGTTTCTTTAAAACGGAAAGACGCCGATAACGCTTCGGCGAGCGACGGATTCAAAAAAGAAATCGAATCTTTAAGGTCTAAAGCGGCTTCGCTTGAAGAAGATATCCGCAATAAGGATAATCTATTAAACTCATGCGCAAACGATTCCGAAGAGCTTCCTAAAATCAACGAGCAATTTAATCAATTTAAATCAAAATGCCTCGAATCTAAAACAGGAATTAAAAATTTTGTTGATTCGTTAACCCATATGTATTCAAGTTCTTTTTCTACGCTGGAAAAGACGTATCAGGATTCCGTAGAGCTATACAAATTAACTCTTTTTACCGACGAAATTTTAAGCGCGATAGTGTCTATTACCGACCAGATTAATCTGCTGGCGCTGAATGCCGCTATCGAAGCCGCAAGAGCCGGAGAAGCAGGAAGAGGTTTTGCAGTGGTTGCCGACGAAGTCAGGAAATTATCGGAAAAATCGTCAAGTTCTACAAAAGAAATCTCTAACGTTCTTTTTGGAATTAGAAAAGTCAGCGCCAAGCTTAACGACACCCTGAGAATAGACAGCAAGATGAACGAAGGACTTATGAAAACTATAAAAAATATAGACGGCAAAGTCAACGATATATGCGTTTAGCATCCAGTATATTATAAATTTATTATAAGAGGTATCCTAGCCATGGTGTCAGAAGTATTATACGAATCTCCAAATCATAAGTTCGTTTATATAGGAAAAGATGCCGACAGACCGGATTATATAATTGATACAAACCAGTATCTTCTCGTTCACGATAAAGTTGCGACGATCATGGATCCCGGAGGGATTGAAATGTTTTCTTCGGTTTCTTCCGCTTTTGCCGGCGAAGTAAGGATGTCGGACGTAAAATTTATATTCTGCTCGCATCAGGATCCGGACGTAAATTCCTCGCTTGCTTTATGGCTTTCGATTACAGACTCAAAAGTTATTATAGACAGAATTTGGTCGACTTTTATTACGCATTACGGAGCAAGACCGGAAAATATGATAATGATTGACGATGACGGCATGAAGCTTAATATGACCAAAGATTACGCTTTCGATATTATTCCTGCGCACTATCTTCATTCGCCCGGACAGCTTAATTTATACGACCCTATATCTAAGATACTTTTTACCGGAGATATAGGAGCCGCCTTGGTGCCTAAGGAAGATTTTAAAAGCAAAAGAAAACCCAATGTTTTTGTTCAGGATTTCGATTCCCATATAAAATATATGGAATATTTCCATAAAAGATGGATGCCTTCTAACGAACCTAAAAAAATATGGATAGACAGAGTATCGAAGTTAGATATCGAAATTCTGGCTCCTCAGCATGGTCTTATTTTTAAAGGAAAAGATATGATAGACAGGTTTTTAAACTGGTTCGACGGTTTAAAAGTAGGACTTTATTCTAAATAAAAAATATAAATATTAAATAAAATATAGAAAAAATTTTAAAATAATAGCTTATAAAATCATCTGCGATTTAAAAGCGCTATAGGTTATAAAAATTTTTTTAAATTTATATACGGGAGCCGGATTTAAAGTCCGACTCCCTTTTTACGTTTTATAATATAAATATGGATACAGGACGTTTTAATGACAAGCCGGATATTGCTTAATAATTACAGCGACGATTTCGATTCTTTAGCTCCGGCTATAGAAGCCGTTATTTTTGCTTCGGAAGAGCCGGTTTCTTTAAAGAAATTAACGGATTTATTTAAAGTAAAAAAAGAAGAAGTATTGAAAGCCGTCGAATCGATAAAACTTGAATTTAACGAAAAATCGAACCACGGCATATACCTTTCCGTAAACGATAACGGTATAAGTTTTAAGACTAAGCCTGAATATTTCGACGCAATATCCGGCAGTTTGGAGATAAAACCTATAAAATTTACCGGTCCCCAGCTCGAAACGCTTTCTATTATAGCTTATAAACAGCCGGCTACCAAAAATGAGATAGACGCCGTAAGGGGATTCGATTCATCCGGCACTCTTAAATTTCTTCTTGAAAAAAACCTCATTAAAGTCGCAGGAAGAAAAGAGATTGTGGGAAGACCGCTGATATATAAAACCAGCGATTATTTTCTGGAAGTTTTTAATCTTAAAAATCTTAACGATTTGCCTTCCGTCAAAGAAATGGACGATTTTGGGAAGAAAAGCGTGTTAGAAGCGCTAAGCGGCAACGATAACGGCTCCGACGAAACGAAGGAAGAACCGGCTTTGTTTGAATAGTTTTTATTTTTAACGTGTTTTTGCTTATACGTTTTATGAATGTTTTAGTAGAATTAAATTTTTTTAAAATTTCATGTTAATAATATATGGTATATATAATAATGACCGCATAAATTTGTGGTATAATTAATAAAAATAAATTGACGCCCAAATATATACAGTAAACATTTTAATTTAAGAGGAGAAAAAAATTGAAAAAGATTGCGCCTTCGATCTTATCGGGCGATATATTAAATCTTTCCGAAGAAATAAAACTGCTTGAAGAAGCAGGTGCGGATTTTTTACATATAGATATTATGGACGGAATATTCGTTCCCAATATTACTGCGGGATGGAATATAGTGGAAGCAATTAAAGCCCGTACCGATATTCCTTTAGACGTTCATTTAATGATAGACCGTCCGGAAAGATATATAGAACAGTTTGTCAAAAGCGGCGCAGATATATTAACGATTCATTTTGAGGGAACTACGCATCTTCACAGGGCAGTCGAAAGAATCAGGGAGTTGGAGGCAAGCCCCGGAGTAGCGATAAACCCGGCAACGCCGGTGGATTTTTTAAGCGAGATACTCAACGACGTAGATCTCGTTCTTGTTATGTCCGTCGATCCCGGCTTCAGCGGCCAGGAATTTATATATTCCTCTTTGTTCAAAATAGAAAAACTTCACGGCATAATACAAGAAAGAGAACTTCAAACCCAAATCGAAGTGGACGGCGGCATAAAAGTAATAAACATAGCCGAAGCGGCTAATTCCGGCGCAGATATTATAGTCAGCGGCTCAGGAATATTGGGAACGAAAAATTATACCGAAACTATTAACGAAATGCGCGAAAGAATTTAATTACAAAACAAAGAGAAAGCAAAAAAATAATGGAAAAAAAATAAAATAAGTAATATAATAATAATTTCTATACTTCATTTCGGGACGTAGCGCAGCTCGGTAGCGCACTTGCTTCGGGAGCAAGGGGTCGCTGGTTCA
Organism: bacterium; assembly: GCA_021795355.1. Taxonomy (GTDB): domain Bacteria; phylum SZUA-79; class SZUA-79; order Acidulodesulfobacterales; family Acidulodesulfobacteraceae; genus Acidulodesulfobacterium_A. The sequence goes on from JAJYPL010000017.1 coordinate 28,051, forward strand.
AATCCAGTCGTCCCGACCATTTCCAGCCGTTAAAAATAACTTTATAGGGTTTTTCATGTATTTACTTATAAGTGAAACATCTAAACATATTTTCCGATAAAGAATTAAAGGTCGTCATTCCGTTATTGCGTCGAGTTTTACAATTTTTTGTTTTTATGATATAAATAAATAATACGCAAATACATAAAAAGCGGGCATAGCTCAGTTGGTAGAGTACAAGCTTCCCAAGCTTGGTGTCGCG
>JAJYPL010000039.1 GCA_021795355.1 bacterium
CCTATACCATAACATACTCCATAATTATTCTTCTTACCAGTTTTTCAAGCAAAAAATACGGCCTTAAAATTCCTTTTGCGGTTTCTATAGTTTTCTTTTTAATAGGTTCGGCATTCTGCGGATTTGCACCGACGTACAGAATAATGATAATATTCAGGATAATTCAGGCGGTAGGGGGTGCCGGCCTTATTCCTATATCGGTAAACCTTATCGCTAAATATTTTAAAAGCCACGAAAGAGGCACGGCTATGGGAATATGGACAATAGGCATAATGGTGGCTCCTGCTCTCGGCCCGATAATCGGCGGATACTTCGTGGACTACGTGGACTGGAGAATGATATTTTATTTTAACGTTCCCATAGGAATACTGCTTTTTTTAGGCACTTTAATTTTATTGGAAAACGATATACCGGAAAAACCTTTTGCCAAAAAGTTTGATTTTATCGGTTTTTTTCTGATAGCTATATGCCTTGGAACACTTTTATACGTACTTAACGAAGGACAGACGCTTGAGTGGGATTCGCCGGTAATAAGGCTTAACGAACTTTTAAGCGCGGCATCTTTTATACTTTTTATTATCGTCGAAATTTTTTCAAAAAAACACTTAATGGATTATTCGCTTTTTAAAAAAAGAAATTTCGTTGCCGGAAACTTAGTAAACATGATAAGGGCGGGCGGCATTTTCAGCACTATGTTTCTTCTGCCTATATTCATAGAAAATATACTTAATTATAACGCTATGCATGCAGGTTTTTTAATGGCGCCTTTCGCTATAGCGGTTGCGGTTGCTTCTCCTATAGCGGGAAAAATTTCCGATAAATACGGACCGAAATATTTAATGCTTGCAGGCATGCTGATTTTTGCGGCGGCAAATTTTTTGCTCGGCAGTATTTCTCTGCACACTTCGATTCCGTTTCTTATTAATAATCAGTTTTTGCGCGGCATAGGAGTGGGACTTATTAACGCCCCTGTTATGATGACCGTAATAAATTCGGCAAAATTTGAACAGATACCCGACGCTTCGGCGTTGTATAATGTTTTATTTCAGATAGGAGCGTCTTTCGGGATAGCATGGTCGGGGGAAGAGCTTGCCGTACGGCAGATTTACCATTTAAATCAGTATGCCAGAGATATAAATTATAATTTTAGCAAATATCACGGCGTAATAAATTTTTTAAACGGAGATTTAATAAGCAGGGGAGGTTCCGTCGTCAGGACGATAATCTATCCGTCTAATTCGGTTAAAGTTTTCGACTATATGATAAGCGAATTTTCTTTAATAGGAGCTTACGGAGACGTATTTATAGCCCTGGGTTATCTTTGCGTCATAGGGGGAATTGCCGCCATAGGCGTAAAAAATATAAAAATTAAAAAACATTAAATATATTGATTTAATAAAGCAATTATAATAATATATAATGCAAAATAGATTATATAAAAATAATATATAACCGGAGAAATACTATTATGATAGCATATTTCGTTATGGAATGCGGCGTGGACAGCAGAATTCCCACCTACAGCGGCGGACTAGGAATTCTTGCCGGAGATACGCTGCAAAGTTTTGCGGATCTCGAAGTTCCGGCGGTATGCATAACTTTGTTATGGAAGAACGGTTTTATAAGCCAGAAACTCTCTAACGACGGCGGACAAATGGACTCTTTTCAGGAATGGGATATCGAAAAATATATGCAGCCTACAAACGTAAAAATAAAAATTCCGATAGGAGGCAAAGACGTAACGATAACCGCTTTTAAATACGTAGTAGAATCTACTAAAGGAAATAACGAAATTGATGCGTATTTTTTGACGCCGGACACCCCCGAAAACGACCCCGAAACAAGAAAATTATGCGACCGCCTGTACATAGAAGGCGGACTGACGAGGCTAAAACAGGAAATAATCCTCGGAATAGGCGGATACGAAATGTTAAAAGCATTAAATTATAAACCTTTTCTTTACCATATAAACGAAAGCCATTCGGCGCTGTTAATAGCCGGACTAATGAAAGATATGGACGATTTAAACAGGGTAAAGGCAAGGGTCGTATTTACGACGCATACGCCGATTCCAGCCGCATTCGACAGATTTCCGATAAACGACGTAAAGGAAATGCTTTCGGGTTACTGCGGAGAAAAAGTTTTTGACGATATTTACAGAGAAAACCTTGAAGAAAAAGACGAATTAAACCTGTCCTGGCTCGCTATTAAAAATGCTAAAAACGTTGTGGCCGTATCAAGAAAGCATAAGTATGTTTCCGAGCAGATATTCGAAGGATATAAATTAAAATACGTAACAAACGGAATACATCACGTCAAATGGGCTTCTCCTCACCATAAGATGCTATATACAAAATATATTAAAGGATGGGAAGAAGACCCTGATCTGCTGAGGAGTGCGGCTTGCATTCCCGACGGCGACTTTGCGCAGACGCATAGTTTATGCAAAGAAACGCTGATCGAAATGATAAATTCAGAAACCGATTCTTCGTTCATACCTGCAGATTTTACAATCGCTATGGCTAAAAGAATAACTCATTACAAAAGAAATAATCTTATACTTTCGAATCCGGACAGGCTAATCGATATTGCCGAAAAAAAAGGAAATATTCAGCTCATTTTTGCCGGTAAAACTCATCCGGCCGACACCGACGGACTCGCAATGATAAAATCCATACACGATACGGCAAAATATATTGCATCCAAAACTAAAAAAATAAAAATAGCCTTTTTGGAAAATTATAATATTCATAAAGCGAATATTATACTTTCCGGAGTAGATTTGTGGCTTAATAATCCGACGAGACCGCTTGAAGCGTCCGGAACGAGCGGGATGAAAGCATCTCTCAACGGCGTTCCAAATTTCAGCGTATTAGACGGCTGGTGGCTCGAAGCTTGCATAGAGGGAATTAACGGCTGGGGCATCGGTCCGAAATCGGCATGGACAGACCTGAGTTATTCCGACGATATGGAGGATTTAAACGATATTTACGGAAAATTAGAATTTAATATATTAGATTTATATTACAAAAACTATTCGGATTATTTAAAAATTATGAAAATGTCTGTTTCTTCCATTGCGCCTCATTTTAATACGCACAGGATGGTTTCAGAATATGTTACGGATTTATATCTTACGGGGATAGTAATGTGCTATCTCGAAAAAGAAAAAGGCGGCGTCTGCGATATATAATAGGTTATTAAGGATTTATTATAACTTTTAGTGAATCCTGCGCTTGCGCCGTTAATTCAAAACCCTTTAAGATATCTTCCATGGGAAATCTGTGGGTTATCATATCTTTTACGTTAATTCTGCCGGAACTTATTAGTTCTAAAGCAGTTTTATGGTCTAATATAGACCCCGCATAAGAACTTAACAAAGTAACTTCGCTCCTCCAGAATATTTCGTTTATAGAAAGGGGGAGTTTTGCTCCGTCGTTTGCCGCCCCAAAAAACAAAACGGTTCCTCCCCGCCTTACGGATTTAAGCCCCTGCAATATTGCGCTATCCGCTCCGGTAGATAAAATTACTATATCCGATAGAAATCCTTCATTAATATCTTTAACAGCTTCGGGGTCGAAATTCTTTGCGTTAAAAATATAATCCGCTCCGAATTTTTTTGCGTATTCAAGGCGTTTTTCATTGATATCTACCGCTATAATTCTGCATGCGCCTGCTGTCCTTAAAAGACTTATATGAAGCAGTCCGGAAAGACCGCTGCCGAAAACTATCGCGGTATCGGCAGGTTTAACGCCGGCAAGCCTCTGTCCTCTTACGACGCAGGCGAGAGGTTCGGTAAACGTTCCTTCTTCAAAGCTGACGGAATCAGGCAGAAGGTATATGCCGTTTTTAACGTTTATTTCGGGAAGCCTTAAATACTCGGAAAATCCGCCAGGATCAAAGTTTGTAGTTCTTAAGGTTTCGCAGACCGTCTGATGCCCGCTAAGGCAATATTTGCAAGTATTGCAGGGAACATGATGTGCGGCGCAAATTCTATCCCCTTTTTTATACTTTTTAACGTTTTTTCCCGTCTCTGCTATAATGCCGGTTACCTCGTGCCCCAGGACAAGCGGAACTTTGTCCTTTCTGTACCATTCTATCACGTCGCTGCCGCATATACCGCTCGCTTCTACTTTTAAAAGAACTTCGTCGCCGTTTATTTTAGGAATATCCTTTTCTATGAGCCTTATGTCTTTATTGCTATAATAAAGAGCGCATTTCATAATTTTTTATTTACCTCTTTTTATTTTTTAAAAATAAATCCGACTTTAACCAATTAAGTAAAATTAATCTGACACTTTTTTTATACCATTGCTTGGCACACCGGACAAGGAAGGAGATTTCTGCCCTTCTTCTATGGCAAGCACGACGTCTCTTTTCCTTAAAATACCCTTATATCTCCCATCCCTATCAACTACTATAAGCTCGTCGGTATTTTTTCTGAAAAAATTATGAACGGCTATATCTAAGGTGTCGGTAAGCCTGATTTTCGGCAGGCTTGAGGTATCCATTAAATCCTTTGCCGTTCTTGAATCGTCCGGCGACGTCATCATTAAATCTTTTACGGTATCGTATTTAACTATGCCGACGATTTTACCTTCCTTATCTATAACCGGATGCATATAAAAATTGGAATAAAAAAATATTTTAATCATCTCGTACAGAGGCATATCCGGATCTAAAGGTTTAGCGGCGGCCGTATCCCCGCTTTCCATAACGTCGCTTACCGAATATCTCTGCAGAGGCTTAATCAAATAATCTTTCATATGCGCCGGAGAATCCATTCTGTTTTTTTTCTGGCTTTTATATATGCTTCTTTTTCCGCTGACTATAAAAGTTATAGCCGAAACAAGCATCAACGGGGGAAGAAGTCCGTAGCTTCCCGTCATTTCGGAAACCATTAACAAAGAGGAAATAGGAGTTTTTGCGGCTCCTGCAAAAAAACCTCCCATACCTATCAGCACAAAAGGAGCAATATCCGACGAAAGTATTAAATGCGGAAATAATATATGAAAAATCATTCCGGCTGCTCCGCCGAAAGCTCCGCCTATTACCAAAGACGGCGCGTAAACGCCTGCCGAACCGCCCGAACTTATGGTAAAAGAGGTCGCTACTATCTTAAAAAACCCTAAAAGAATTAAAGTGATTATAGCAAGTTTTCCAAGCACTGCAAGCTGCAGCCAGCCGTAGCCTACGCCCATAATTTCGGGAAAAAAATAAGCTATAGCCCCTACTGCGGCGCCGCCTATCATAGGCTTAAAATGCGGTTTAATCTTTATCTTTTTAAAAACACCGTGAATAAAATAAAAAAAACGTACGTAAAACTGCCCGGCAAAAGCCAAGAAAATACCAAGCGCAGCATAAAAAAATAAAGTAATAGGCCTTGTATAAGTAAACATAGGCGTCCTGACGACCGGATTAAAACCTGCGTAAAAATAGGCATAAAGCGAATATCCTACTATAGCCGCAATAATAGAAAGCATTAGCGCCCCGCCCTCGAAATCCATTTCAGAATACAAAACTTCGACGCCGAACATTGCTCCTGCCAGCGGAGACTTAAAAATAGCTCCTATGCCTGCTCCTATGCCTGCAACCAACATCGTCCGCCTGTCCGGCACGGGCAAACCCAAATATGTCGCTAATACGGAACCAAAACCTGCTCCTATCTGTGCTACGGGACCTTCCCTTCCGCCTGAACCCCCTGAACCGAGCGTAACCGAAGACGCAAGGGTTTTTATTATAGGCACTCTGCCCCTTATATATCCTTCCTTATTATGAAAAGCGTCTATTGCGGCATCGGTTCCGTGTCCTTCCGCCTCAGGCGCAAAAGTATAGACCAAAATGCCGGATATCAAACCGCCGAGCATAATTATTAAAGGTATAACCCAGCGTATAGGATGATTATCGACGGGAGCTCCGGTCTGCCCCATAAGTTCCGGTCTAGGAGAATAGTAATGCGCCATACTTACTTGAAACAAAAACCTGAAAAACCTTATAAGAGCGTTGAAAACTATAGCCCCTAATCCCGCAATAATTCCTATTAAAACTCCGAAAAAAATCCATCTTGAAAAATAAAATATAGAATTGTCCTGAAATCTTATTATCTTTCTTTTAAGGTTCGTCCTTAATCTTATCAGCGAACTTTTTATAAACGGCATAATTAATTTATATCATTAATGTACTATATAAATGTTTTTATATAGTAATTATTTTTTTATTTTTTGGCGGTATTTTAATTTTTTTACAAAAAAATGGCAGCCCCAACGGGATTCGAACCCGTGTTACTGCCGTGAGAGGGCAACGTCCTAACCGCTAGACTATGGGGCCTTATCGAAAATTAAAAGCATTTATTATTTTATTATACTAAATTTGCCTAAATTTAAAAAGTTCTAAAGCCTAAATTAATTTACCGTATTTATTAAAAATGCTTATTTTTTTATATAACCTCTAAGATAAATAAACATTAAAACTATATTTAAAGCCGTAAGTCCGGATAATCCTGAATGAATTCCTATGGCGACCCATATTACGGAAGCAA
>JAJYPL010000018.1 GCA_021795355.1 bacterium
TTTAAAGCTCAAGCCCGACGAGTTAACGGATGTACGGGGAAAAATTATATCTATGATATTTCAGGATCCCAATACGTCTTTAAATCCGGTAATGAAAATAGGAGAGCAGATAACCGAAGCGATTTTAGCGCATAAAAAAATTTCAAAAAAAGAAGCAAAAGATATAGCCGTTAAATATTTGAATTATATGAATATAGACGGGCTTGCAAGATTTAATTCTTATCCTTACGAGCTTTCAGGCGGCATGCGCCAGAGAGTTATGATAGCTATGGCTATGGTGCTTAATCCTTGTTTTTTGATAGCCGACGAGCCTACGACTGCTTTAGACGTTACGACGTCGCTTCAGGTTTTAAAATTAATTAAAGAAATAAAAGAAAAATCCGGCGTCGGAATTATTTTTATCACGCACGACCTTACCGTCGCAAGAAGCATTTCGGACAGGACTTACGTATTTTATGCAGGGCAGATAATGGAATCGGGCAGTACCGAAAATATAATAAATAACCCCGCCCACCCCTACACTATTTCTTTAATAAAAAGTATTCCGTCTCTTTCTCCTGATTATGTTCCTAAACAGAAACTTTTTAATATAAGCGGCTATTTGACTAAAGACGATTTTAAAAAAGGGAAATGCAGGTTTTATTCCAGATGTTTTAAAAGAGACGACGGCTGTTTAAACGATATAGGTTTGAGAAATTTCAGGGATTCCGAAAACGGCGGAAAATACGGGCGCGACGTAAGATGTATAAAATTTAATTCAGGCGGCGGCGCAAAATAAAAAAATATGGAAAATAACGTAATTTTATCGGTTTCCGGCGTTTCTAAACATTATAAGTATTATAAAACGCTGTTCGATATAAAAAAGAACGTGATAAAAGCGGTTGACGGCGTTTCGTTCGACGTGTATAAAGATGAAATATTTGCCGTAGTAGGGGAAACCGGATGCGGAAAATCAACCCTTTCTAAGTTGATTTTAGGACTGACGGAAAAAACTTCCGGCAAGATATATTTTAAAGGCGAACTTCTGGATTATAAAAATAAAAAAAAAGATTTCAGGAAAAAGATACAGATACTTTTTCAAGACCCCTATTCGTCATTAAATCCAAAAAAGAAGATATATAAAATAATATCTTATCCTGCGGTCAGAAACGGTATTATAAAGAACAAAAAGAAAGACAGAATAGAATTTGCCGCAGAACGGCTTAAAGTCGTCGGATTGCCCGAAACGATAGCTTTAAGCTATCCGCATATGCTTTCCGGCGGACAGAGGCAGAGGGTAGGCATAGCAAGATGCCTGTCGGTTCGTCCGGAACTGCTTATACTCGACGAGCCGGTGTCTGCTTTGGACGTTTCCGTTTCCGCCCAGATTTTAAATCTGCTGATGGATTTAAAGAACGAAACCGGCATGAGCTATATATTTATTACCCACGATTTAAAATTAGTCAGGCACCTTGCGGACAGGGTATGCGTTATGTACGGCGGAAAAATAATGGAGATTGCGGAAACGGACGATTTTTTTAAAAATCCGTCGCATCCTTATTCTAAATCTCTTCTTGAATCTATGTCTTTTTTAACCTCTACTCGTCGGAATCTTTAAAGGTTTCGTCGTCGTTTATTAAAGAAAGCGTATTCAAGTGGTCGATATAATCTTCGTTTAACTGCTTCTTTTCTTCTTCTTCCGCTTTAGACTGGCAGTTTATGCATAAGTTGGAATAAGGTATAATTTTTAATCTTTTTTTAGAAATCGGTTCGCCGCATTCGTCGCATATTCCGTAAGTACCTTCTTTAATTTTCAAAAGCGCGTTGTCTATTTCCCTTACTTTTTTTCTTTCTCTGTCTCCCAGCATATACATAAGTTCGCGGTCTCTTTCGCTGGAGGCGATGTCGTAGTTGTCGCCGCGGTATTCGGTTGAATCTTTAGACGAACCTTCTTTGATGCTGGCATCTATTTCCTTAAAAATATCTTTTTTCATTTTTATTAATATTTTTTTTGCCGACTCTATTTCGGCTTTTGAAAATGCGTGCTCGTCTTTATTTTCTTTATCCGTATTTTTCATAAACGATTCCTCCGATATTATTTGTCAAAAATGTGTGAATAGTATATATTTAATTAAATATAAATGCAAGATTAAAAAAACTGACGGCAAAACGGTTTGCAGGATTATAGTAATTTTAATTTTTAGCGGAGGCGGCGTTTAATGTTAGACGAAAGAGTATTCGATTACGGATATACCGATAAGGAAAAAAAGGAAAAAGGGGTAAGGTCGCCTTTTCAAATCGACAGAGACAGGATAATCCATTCCAGCGCATTCAGGAGGATGAGAAATAAAACCCAGGTTTTCGGAGTTTTTACTTTGGATTATTACAGGACAAGACTTACGCATTCTCTCGAAGTATCTCAAATAGCAAGAGCCTTAACGTCTATTTTGAATAAAAAATACGGACTAAGTATTGACTTAGACCTTATAGAAGCCGTTTCGCTGGCTCACGATATAGGGCATCCGCCTTTCGGGCATCTCGGCGAATATATTATAAACGAGGAATTAAAAAAAGCTACAAACGGAAAACTTGGTTTTGAAGCAAACGCTCAAAACATAAGAATTCTTAATTTCTTAGAAAAAAAATTCTACGATTCTAAAAACAATAAAATATACGGGATTAATCCTTCCCTTAAAACTATAGACGGAATTTTAAAATATAAGATGCCTTATTCCCTGTCCGATAAAAATAAGCATTTTATTTACGACGACGACTTATTTATACTAGAAAAAATTCACGGAAAAGATTTTATAAATTATTTAAATAAATATTCCCCGTTTTTCAACGACAAAAAAAATAAAACCGCCAAAGGAATATTTTTTGAATTTTCAAGGTGTTTGGAATGCCAGATATTAAACGCCGCAGACGATATCGCATATGCCACTCATGACATAGAAGACGGCGTAGAGTCTAAACTTATAGATATAGGCGGCCGCTTTAAAGTAAACAAATATCTTAAGGAAAGCAGGCTTTTTACGAAAGATTCAATAGATACCATGACCGAACGGGTCGATGATTTCTTTTTTAAATTAAGAAGTATTTTTAGTATTTCGGAAAATGATAAATTTAAAAGGCCGGCAGATTCAGACGAAAATATTAATGATATTAAACATAGCGAAACAGCAGGGGAATATGAAGCAAAAAGTCGGACGATGCACCACATAAAGGTCAAAACCGACCTTAAAGAGTTTTTTTCTAATTATATTTCAAAGTTTATTTTAAATACGGATTTAGAAGAAAGAAAAGACGCCGTTAAAAAATTAAAATCTAAATCCGATAATTTTTTACTCGATATGCCTTTAGATTACGGCGGCGATTCATATAAATACGGACTGATATGGAAAAACGGAGTTGATTTGGAAATAAGCGCCTTAAAGCAAATTTCCTACAGCCTTGTAATGGAAAACAGAGAAATCCTTTTAAACAGATATAAAGCGGAAAATATCGTAAGAAAACTTTTTTCCGTTTTTTCCGATATTAAAAATATCAAACTTTATCCCGACGACTTTCAGGAGCTTTACGAGTTCGGATTTTACGATTCTTTCGGAAAGGATAAAAACGGCAATCCCGCTTTCTCGGTAATGTGCGCCGATTACATCAGCGGAATGACGGATATGTATGCGATGAAGCTGTACTCGTCGCTGTTCGACGCAAGAAGCTTTACGGACAGCCAGCATGCTTAATTTTAAATACGGGGACAGAATTCAATTCTGTCCCCGTCACAAATTGGACATTTTAAAAAAGGCTGTTTTCGACCAATTCGCATATTATATGGGCAATTAAAATGTGGTTTTCCTGAATTCTGGGCGTATCTTTAGACGGAATTTTAATAAGATGGCCGCACATTCCGGGTTCGCCCATTTTTCCGCCGTCTCCGCCGGTAAAACCGATTATTTTCATGCCGATATTTTTTGCCGTGTTTATTGCGGTTAAGATATTTTTGGAGTTGCCCGAAGTCGATATTCCCCAGAAAACGTCGCCTTCGCGAGCGTTAGCTTCGAGCTGGCGCGAAAAAACGACCGAAAAATCGTAATCGTTGGCTATTGCCGTGAGATTAGACGTATTAACCGTAAGGCTCTCCGCCGCAAGAGCTTTTCTTTCCTTGTAAAATCTAGAAACGAGTTCCGCGGCTATATGCTGGGCGTCCGCTGCCGACCCGCCGTTTCCGGCTATAAAAACCTTACCGCCTTTATCGTAAGCCGAAATAATTGTTTTAGATATATTTTCCACGGCATTTAAAATTTCTTCGTTATTTGAAGTAAGCTCCAAAAGCGCCCTAGCTTCCTCAAATCTTTTTTCGATTGTATTTTTCATTTAATAGCCCCTTTTCAATTTTATTTTTTAATACATAGCCGCTTTTCTGCAATTTTGACGTATTTTTTTTCTTTTTCTATTCCAATCCATTTCCTGCCGAATCTTTGTGCAATAATTGCAGTAGTTCCGCTTCCCAAAAAAGGGTCTAAAACTATATCTCCTTCTTTAGAGCAAATAAGAATAATTCTTTTTAACATTTCTTCCGGTTTTTGAGTCGGATGTAAAGCTTTTCCGTCTTCGCCCCTAATGCGTTCTTTGCCCTGAACAAGCGGTATCTCCCATAAATCCCGCATCTGTTTTATTTCTCCGTTTTTTTGTTTTTCTGGATTTATTTCTTTTGCCGTCTCGTAATTAAAAGTCCAACCTGAGCCCTTAACTGCCCAGATTACAAATTCGGTCGAATGAGTAAAGACTCTTTTTGTCATATTAGGCATAGCATTCGTTTTATACCAAGTAATAATATTGTTAATTTTAAAATTAAAACGTTTTAAAGTTATTATAATTTCCGCTATGTTATGATAACTTGAAGCAACCCAAATTGAGCCTGATTTTTTTAAAACATTATAACAATTTCCAATCCAGTTTTTGGTAAATTTTAAATACTCGGCATCGGGAATCTTATCCCAATTTTCATTAACCATATTCCAGTCGCCGCCTGTTTTATTACCAACCCATTTTAAAGCGTTACCGGACAGATTATAAGGGGGGTCGGCAAAAATAAGGTCTATTAAATTTTTTTCTATGTCTTTATTTAAGATTTCTATGCAGTCGCCTTTGTAAATCGTATTGAATTTCATGAAATTATAATTTAATTTATATTAAGGTTTTTTTCCAAGAAACGATGATTTTTGGAATATTTTTAAGCCATTGATTGGAATCCGGCGCATTTTCGGAATTTTTTAATATATCGCTATAAAGCCTGAAAAGTTCATCATGTTTTAAAAAAAGTCCTTTCTCCTTAATTTCAATGAGTATTTTAAGAAGCTCCGTGAAAATATCTATAGATAAAGGAATAATTTTTTGTTTTTTTCCTTCATATTCATATTTTATTGCCGTCCAAAAAGTGTTTATCGTATCTCGGTGCAATTTTGGAGCAACAAACAGACAGAAAACATTTTTGTCTCGATGTTTATTTTCAAAATCCCGCAGATGCCTCATTACAGGCTGTCCTTCGTAATACCATTGATTACGTCCGGTTAACATCGTAACCTCGCAGATTGCGTTGTGTTGTCCATAAAAACATTCAATATCCGGCATATTTCCTGGTGCGGTAAATGTCGGTTCGTTATCGTCTCCTACCGGATAATTCGGCTTTATTTCTATTGCGTCATTTAAAGCGTTTAGTCCGAGGGAAATCAGTTTTTCAAGCAAAATAGACTTATTATCGAGCTTGTTTATGTTTTTTAATTCTTCAATATATTTTTTAATTTGTTCGACTTCCTGTGATTTTAGATAATTTTCTTTTTCTTGAAGTTCTCTTCGATAAACTCTTAAATCGTTGATAAGTTTTTTTATGTTTTCTTTATCCAATTTTTTTAAATCAGGAAATGATTTTCGAGGCAGTTTTAATCTTTTTTCAAGCAGTATTATTTCTTCCAATAATTTATTTGATATTTCGGAAAGTTCTTTTATAGTTTCCCATGGCAGTTCCGGTTTAGAATTATCGGAGATATAGCCATGGTAATATTCTTTGGATTCAAACATTTCTTTTGCCTTATCTAAAGAAATGTTTTTTTTAGGATTGTCGATTAAATCGATATTATTTTGAGATAGTCCTTTATAAAATTGATTATTGCCATAGCCGTACAATCTTTCTTTAATTAGGAGTACTTGGTATTTTTTTTGATTTTCTGCGTTCCATTCATGATTTTCAAGCTGTTTTAAGACTCTTAAAAAGTCTCTTAATCTTTCGGGATTTCTTAAAGTAGTGCTTATAGACCAAGGTTTTTTCATAAATTTATTGATTTTTTATTTCACTTTGCAGTAAAAAATTCGTTCAATGTTTCCGGTATCAAAACTTTTACCGGTACTAAATGCTTTGAATTTTCTTTCAAAAATTTCTACGCTGCCTTTATTTTCCAAAGTTTGTATAATTTTATCGTCGTTTATTCTTGCGTTAGAACGTCCGTCTTTTGATTCTTTAGTATTATTGTAGGATACAAGGATATGTTTGCAATCCGCGTTAAAAATAAGGTCTTCAAAAGCAAGTCCTGCATTTTTCAGGCAGTACAGGCTTTTTATGTGCGACCTGTCCATTTTTTTTGCTATACCTTCAACTTTTGGCTTTTTCCATTCTGCTAAATTTTCTAAAAGATGGTAGGCATCCGAATATTGGCGGGAATTATACGGAGGGTCTATATAAAGTACGTCGCAAGAGATATTCCTAATTAAAATATTTGCGTCGCTTTTGTATATTTCATTGTTGTCGTTGTGTGAAAAATTTATATAAGGCGTTAAAAGTTTCAAATGCTGCAGCATATCCATTTTTTTACGAAAAGCATCATAATGACCTACCGTATTAGCTGCTTTATCTGCCGCATATATTAAAGAGCAGAGCAGTATATTTTTTTCGTCTTCGTTAAATGCTATTTTATCTATTTCTTCACGAATTACGCCTATTTTTCTTGCGTTTGCCGATGAAAAATAAGTATTGCCGAAATTTAAAGAAAAATAATTATCTTCTTCTGCATTTAAATTATTTAAGTAGTCTATTTTTTCGGAAATATCGGTTTTAATCGTATTCATCCCTAAAAAAGCTTTAAGGCATATATAATTGCTAAAGAGAATATCATTGGAGATTATTTTAATTTCATGCCTGTTAAATCTTTCGCCTACAACTCCGGTGCCGGCAAAAATATCGCAAAACGATTCTATCGTTCCGCATTTTTCGGAAACAATATCTTCTATAAATCCTAATAATTTGTATTTATTGCCAAGATATCTCCTGTTATGCAGACGAAAATAACCTGATGAATTATTAGGTTTTATTAATATATTTGCAAAACCGATTTCCGCATGTATATTATTATAAATTTTATTATAATCTTTATTGTTGTTTATGTTATCGGTATTAATTGAAGAATATATTTTTTTATTTTCAAATAAGTCGAATAAATTTAACTGGATGCCGTCAGATGCATAATCTCCGTATGCTTCTGTTTTTTCTATGTTCATTATTTTTTCATAAAAACTATAGTAATCTTTATCGCCTACAATTATAAAATCGAGCATAGGAATACCTATCAGTTCTCCTGCTTTTATTAATCTTTTCATTACATTTTCGTCTTCAGGGCTTGGTTCAGGGTTTCCGGACGGGTGATTATGGACTACTATAATAGATGAAGCGTTTAAATTAATTCCAGGGTTGAAAACTTCTCTTGGATGTATTAAGCTTTTATTCAGAGTTCCTATGCTTATAATCTCTTTTTTTATCAGGGTATGCCTTGCGTTAATATATAAACAAACCAAGTATTCTTTTTTTTTATCCCGTAAATCGTAAGTTAAAGATAAGACATCTTTATGATTTTTGATAACAATGTCTTTTTGATTTACTTCATCGTACAATCTTTTAAACAATGATATTGCGGAAACGATTTGTAAAGCTTTTGCCGTTCCTATTCCGTTTATAGTCGTTAATTCTTCTACGGTAACGTCAAGTAATTTACCGCCGTATTTTTTAATAATATTGGATGCGAGTTCCTGTACATTCTTACCCTTTATTCCGTTTCCTAATATTATAGCTAACAGATCGGATTTGGAAAGCGATTCCGGACCATTTTTGATAAACTTTTCTCTTGGACGGTCTGATTTAGGTTTATCTTTAATTTTTGTCATATAATTATCTTCAATTTGTATAAAAGAAAAAATTAAATATTCAATATATTATAATTTATTTGCTATAAAATATAAATTAAAATACGAAGATAGCTAAAGCTGCGACCTTTTATAAATTGATTGAAAATTAATTTATTCACCATTATTAATCTCTTCGTCCGCTTTAATTACCGATTCCGCCATATCCTTCCTGTACTGTTTTAATTTTTCGGATAGAGCGCTATCCGATAATGCAAGAATAGATACAGCTAAAAGGGCGGCGTTGACGCAGCCGCTTTTGCCGATGGCGGTGGTTGCTACAGGTATTCCGCCCGGCATCTGGACTATTGACATAAGACTGTCTAATCCGTTCAGGGCTGAGGCGTTAAGCGGAACGCCTATTACGGGAAGAATCGTCATAGCGGCGACGACGCCGGGCAGGTGAGCGCTCATTCCTGCGGCCGCTATTATAACCTTTGCGCCATTTTTTTCCGCAGATTCTACAAGCTCTACGGTTCTTTTTAAAGTTCTGTGGGCAGAGGACACATGCAGTTCGTAAGAAATTCCGAACTTTTTAAGCATCTGAGCGGCGTTTTCTACGTCGCCTAAATCGTTTTTAGAGCCGGTTAAAATTAAAACATCCATAAAATTAATTCTCCTTAATAATATTATAGTTAAATTATGATTAATTTTTTATTCGGAAAAGGTATCAGATTAATTTTTTTGCAAGCGACTTTGTATGTTAACTGACTATTTCGTATGCAAAAAAATAAAATCTGACACCTTTTCCTCATAGTTAATTTTAGCTGTGAATTATAAAGTATTAGCGTTTTTATAAATAAGTCGCCGGATTTCTTAAAAAATAGTTTATAAATTTTATAATATTAATCGTATAAATTAAATATAGTCAATTTTTTTAAAGTTTCTTCAGGGACGTCTTTCCTTGCCGTTACGACGGCCTGACGCAGAGACGAACCGCAGGAGCATAAGCCGCTTTTCGTCAAGTCTATTTTAGACGCGGATTCTTTAATAATTTTCTTGGCTTTTTCCGCATTTTCGAGAAGAATTTTAATAATCATATCGGCAGTAACGTTCTCTTCTTCTTCGTGCCAGCAGTCGTAATCGGTAGCCATAGCTATCGTTGCGTAGCATAGCTCGGCTTCTTTGGCAAACTTGGCTTCCGTAGCGTTAGTCATGCCGATAACGTCAAAGCCGTTATTTTTATAAAAAAAGGACTCGGCTTTCGTAGAAAATTGAGGTCCTTCTATGCATATATAAGAGCCTCCTTCATGACAGACGACGTTAAGATTCCTGCATGATTCTATCAAGATTTTGCGCATGCAGGAACAGACCGGTTCCGCCATAGAAACATGCGCGACTATGCCGTTTCCGAAAAAAGTACTTTTTCTATTTTTAGTAAAATCGAAAAATTGATCCACTATAACCATATCTCCGGGTTTTATCTCTTTTTTAAGACTTCCTACAGCGCTTACGGAAATGATTTTCTTCACTCCGGAAACCTTCAGTGCGTATATGTTAGCGGCATAATTTATCTCCGACGGCAGAATCCTGTGACCTTTTCCGTGTCTAGGCAAAAAAACTAATTTTTTACCGTTTATTTCTCCGAATACCAGCTTGTCGGAAGGGCTTCCGAAAGGCGTATCTACTGATTCTTCCCTGACGTTAGTCAATCCTTCCATTTGATACAATCCGCTTCCGCCTATTATTCCGAGAATATCCGTTTTGTTTTCCGCATTTTCTCCGTTTTTCATATTTTTACCCTCCCAACTATTTTATTTTTTATTTTCATCTATAAAATTACCTTAAATCACCGTTAGAAATTTATCTATCTGGATGAGCCGTCTAAATGCTGACGGCTTTAAACCTTATCCGCTTTCGCGGGAATGACAATGCATAAATTTAACTTTTAACCCAAAAGGTGTCATTCTCGCGAAAGCGGATATAAACGCATGCCGTTTATGCAGAATTTATTATATGTTAAAGCAATTTTAATAGTTTCTAACGGTGATTTAAGGAATTAATTATTTTTAATCGAGCACATGAGCCTTTTTTTGATATTGTTTTCTCCTTCCCTGACGACTTCTATATTTTTACCGTTTTTAACTAATCTGATTATCGTAGAAGAACCGCCTGCAAGCTCACCCGCATTTACCGCTAAAATATTTGCGCCGTCTTTTTCGGGAATACTTGATAAAAATATTTTGTTAAGTTCGTTAAAATCCGAAAAACTGTCCTTGCCGGATGAATTTGCGCTCGTAGAAATCAAAGGGAAATCTATTTTCTCGAAAATTTTTTCCGTGAACGGATGAGGAGAAATTCTTGCGGCGATAGAGTCTGAACCTCCGGCAAATAAATAATTCTTTGAAAATACATTTTTCTTTAACTTAAAGATAATCGTAAGAGGTCCCGGCCAAAATTTAGATATTAAATTTTCTTCAGGCCTCTTTAGCTCTGCAATATCTACAAGCATTTTTAAATCTTTAACCAAAACCGGAAGCGGTTTTTTAAAATTCCGGCCTTTAAAACCGAAGATTTTTTTTACCGCATTGTCGTCTAAAGCGTTTCCGCCTATTGCGTAAGATGTTTCGGTCGGATATATTATTAAGCCGGAATTTTGAAGATGCTCTTTAATTAAATCATAGTCTTCATCTGTCAATGCGTCGAATTTATAAATTTTTACCATAATTTATGCTTTATAATATTTATAATATATAATTTATTTAAAAATTTATAGCTTTGTCTGCTTCTAATTATTTTTCTTCGTTTTTATGGCTTTCGCCGTCTTCATGCGAAGAAACTATTACGTAAACCCCGCAAAGAGTAATGAAAATTCCGGCCCATCTCATCAAAGGAACCGGCTCGTTAAGCGCAACGGCGGCAAGTATTACCGTCAATACGACGCCGATACTGACGAAAGGATATGCGACCGAAAGGTCGATTTTAGACAGCGTTTTTATCCAGAAAAACATAGATATCAAATACAGAGCTATTCCCGCTATAACAAACTTGTTCATAAATATAACGGCCAGTATCTTTACGGCTTTTAATATGAAGGCGTATTTTTTGTATTTTAATGAATGCGCCGTCAGTGGCGAAACTGAGCTTTTGCCGCTTAAACTTCCGGCGGAACCTTTAATTTTTATCATTCCGTATTTCATGGATAGCTGCGCAAATACGCCGGTTAAGATACTTATTAAAAGATTCAGTAATACCTGAGGTTTTATTTTAATTAAAGGCATAAATCAAATTAGAAAATTATATTAGTTAATTATATCCGGCACCTTTTACTTCAGTTATTTCCGCATAGTCTGGTACGGCTTTAAACAGTATAAACGGTTCATCCAGATTTTAAAAATTCTATCGGCACTTTTGAGCATATGCTTAATTATTGCTAAAAAAAATAATTGAAAGTCTTACCTATGTCATTCCTATAATATTTATCTTTAAAATCTATCTTTTCCGCAATATCGTAAACCGCTTTTATTAGCTCTTTCCCTTTTCCTTTTGCGCAGACGTTTAAAACTCTGCCTCCGTCGGTAAAGTATTTTCCGCCGGTTTTTTTTGTTCCCGCGTGAAAAATAAAGTATTCTGCGCCGTTTTTATCGATAAGTCCTGAATTATGAAGTTTTTTATCGAAAATTATTTCGTATCCCGTTTTATAATCTTTAGGATAACCGCCGGAAGAAAGAACAAGACATAAAGACTCGTTTCCGTCGAAAACGAGTTTATAGTCTTTTAAATTTTCGTTTATTACGCTTAAAAACAGTTCTATTATATCCGATTCGAGCCTTATAAGTATAGCCTGAGTCTCAGGATCTCCGAACCTTACGTTAAATTCTAAAACGTAAATATCTTCGCCCTTGATCATGAGGCCGGCGTAAAGTATTCCTTTATATTTTATTCCTTCTTTTTTTAATCCTTCTAAAGACGGTTCTATGACGTTTTTGTTTATTTTGTTTATTAAGTTTTCGGAAACATGAGGGTTCGGCGTAACGGCGCCCATGCCGCCGGTGTTTTCTCCGGTATCTCCTTCTCCTATTTTTTTGTAATCCATACTGGTAATTAACGGTTTATACGATATTCCGTCCGTAACGGTCATGTAGGAAAGTTCAAACCCGTCTAAATAATCTTCTATAACTACCGTATCCCCGCTTTTGCCGAATATTTTGTCTATAAATATAGATTTTAATATTTTTTTGGACTCTTCGGCGTCTCGTGAAATGAAAACTCCTTTCCCTGCCGCAAGTCCGCTTGCTTTTATAACTAAAGGATGCGGATTATTTTTAACGTAATTTTCGGCTTCGCTTAAATCGTCGAAAGATTCGTATCCTGCGGTTTTAATATTATATTTCTTAAGAAAATCTTTAGAAAATTTTTTCGACGACTCTAAAAGCGCGGCTTTTTTATCCGGTCCGAATATTTTAAGTCCTGCCGCCGTGAATTCGTCCGTGATGCCCAGCGATAAAGGAATTTCCGGGCCTACTACGGTTAAATCTATTTTATTTTTTAAAGCAAAGTCCAAAAGCCCTTTTATATCGTCCTGCTTAATTGGAACGTTAACCGCTATAGTTTCCGTTCCTCCGTTACCCGGCGCGCAGTAAATTTCTGTTTCTATTTTGGATTTTTTAACGGCATAGGCTATAGCATTTTCCCTGCCGCCCGAACCGATTATTAATATTTTCATTTTTTTATTTTCCGTTTTAGCGTTCTAAAAATCAGTCCTCTTTTTCCTAGTGCTTAAAATGCCGTATTCCCGTAAAAATCATCGGGATATTAAATTTATTTGCCGCTTCTATTACTTCTTCGTCGCGGATAGAGCCTCCGGGCTGTATTATCCCGTTTACGCCGATTTCTGCGGCATATTCGACCGAATCTTTAAACGGGAAAAAGCCGTCCGATGCCATGACGAAATTTTTTATTTCGCCGTATGCGTTTTTCATTTTTTCGCGTGCAAATACAGCGCTGTCTATTCTGGACATCTGTCCTGCGCCTATGCCGGCGGTAGCGCCGTCCTTCGCATATACTATCGCGTTGGATTTAACGTGTTTTGCAATTTTCCAGGCGAACAAAAGGTCGTTTAATACCCATTCAGGCATTTTAACGCCGGTTACCGTTTTGAAATTAGACGTATCGTCGGATGTATCGTCGGTTTCCTGCACCAATATTCCACCGGAAGCCGTTCTCAGCGACGGATGCCCTTTAAAATTTTCCGTAATTTTCTTGTCGTAACGGATTATTATGGTATTCTTTTTTGTTTCGAGTATGTTTAACGCTTCTTTGTCGTAATCAGGAGCCAGTATTATTTCTACGAAAAAAGGTTTAATTTCGAGAGCGGTATCTTTATCTAGTTTTTTATTGAATACTATTATGCCGCCGTAAGAAGAAACTTCGTCGGTTTTTCTTGCTTTTAAAAAGGCGTCTTTTTGGGAGACGGAACTTAAAGCGGCTCCGCATGGATTTGTATGCTTAATTATAGCGGAAAAAAACTCTCTTTTCTTATTTCCTTCAAAATCTTTAATAATTCCGAGCGCCGAATCTATATCCAATAAATTATTGTAAGATATTTCTTTGCCGGAAAGTTTTTCAAAAGGCATCAAACAGTCTTTTGAATAAAAAGCCGCTTTTTGATGAGGGTTTTCGCCGTATCTCAGATTAAAAACTTTTTTTATGTTTATACTGATTTCTTCAGTATCTTTTTTGTAAAAATCCGCGTTTACTGCGGAAGACTGTGATTCACGTTCCTGATTTAAAAAGCCGGCTATAGCCGAATCGTATTCCGAGGTTAGTTTAAATGTTTCGTATGCATATAGCTTTCTTAGTTCCAACGGAATTTTTTCTTTATTTTTAAGGAAAGTAATTATATCTTCGTAAAATGAGGGGCTGATTACCGCCGTCACGTCTTTAAAATTTTTTGCCGCCGCCCTTAAAAGCGAAACGCCGCCTATGTCTATAAATTCAAGCTTTTCGTCGAAAGTTATATCTTTGTCCTTCATTTCCCTGAAAGGATAAAGGTTTACTATTACGAAATCGATGGGAGTTATTCCGTTTTTTATCAGGTCGTCCCTGTGGCTTTCGTTGTTTCTTATGGATAATATGCCGCCGAAAACGGCAGGATGCAGAGTTTTGACCCGTCCGTCCAAAATTTCCGGAAAACCGGTTATTTCTTCAATTTTTTTTAATTTCGTAATTCCGGCCGATTTTAAAAATTTATAAGTATTTCCGGTTGCTATTACCGTATAGCCGGCAATTTCTAAATGCGTCGCAAGCTCCGTTATTTGTGTTTTATCATAAACGGAAATAAGGGCATACTTAATTTTTTGCATAATTTAAATACCTTTTATTTAATTTGATTTTGAAATATTATATATAGTAGAATATATGAAAAAATTTATTATATTCTACTAATTTTAATTATTTATTTCAATATAAATAATAATTTTACAGGGAGCGGGAGGAGAATATTTAATGAAAAAAATGAAACTTGCGGTTCTTGCATTTATACTTTTAATTGCGATTAATTTTTTAAGCGGATGCGCGCTGCTGGTGGTAGGCGGCCTTGCGGGAACCACCGGATATTTAGCGGCAAAGCAGGGGTACGGAGTACAGTCTCCAGTTACAAAAAAGTAGTAAAGCAAATTTAACGAGGCTGATTTTACTGAATAAAATACCCGCAATACAATACGTACGACACTGACGCAATATTAATCGCATATTAATATTAATTAATGGAGAAATTTTATGGCAATTACCGTTATAGGTTCTATAGCAATAGACGACATAGAAACGCCTTTCGAAAAAACCGGAGATATTCTCGGAGGTTCGGCGACTTATTTTTCTATGGCCGCATCGTTTTTAACCGACGTAAAAATTATAGGAACGGTCGGCAAAGATTTCGACAAAAAACATTTAAACGTTTTTAAAGACAGATCTATAGATATTAAAAATATCAAGACCGAGGACGGAAAAACTTTCAGGTGGAAGGGCAGATACGGTTACGATATGTCCGACCCTGAAACTATAATGACCGAACTAGGCGTATTTTCTTCATTCAAACCGGTCGTTCCCCATGATTCTAAAAACGATATGCTGTTTCTTGCAAATATAGATCCCGAAATACAGCTTGATGCGCTTAAACAGATGAATTCTCCGAAGCTTTCCGCTCTTGACACCATGAATTTTTGGATAGACGGTAAAAAAGAAAAACTTATAAATGTTCTTAAATTAACCGATATATTTATAATCAACGAATCCGAGGCAAGGCTTTTAACGGGGAAGTCGTCAATTTTCGACTGCGCCGAAACTATTTTTAAATACGGCGCAAAGATATTAATTTTAAAAAGGGGGGCATACGGGGCCACGATGTTTTTTGAAAATAAATTTTTTATGGTTCCGGCGTATCCTTTGGAAAACGTCGTCGATCCTACCGGAGCAGGCGATTCTTTTGCGGGCGGTTTTCTCGGCTATATGGATAATACCGGGGACATGTCGTTTGAAAATCTTAAAAAAGCGCTTGTGTTCGGGAATATTATGGCGTCGTTTGCCGTCGAAGGTTTTTCCGTAAGCAGATTTCTGACTATACGGATGGACGAAATTAAAGAAAGATTTAAAAAATTCAGGGAAATGACGTATTTTGAAGAGCTTAACGTATAAAAGCCCTTGCAGTTATATTTTTTATTTATTTATTAACCGTTAATTAAATTTATATTTATCTTAATTTATTATTTATATTATGAAATACACCGAAAAAAAAAGTTTTTTAAAGTTTGCGGTATTATTATTGATTGCGGCGGTAATTTTTCCTTTACTGTCCGGCTGCGGCATGTCGGCAGTTTCTAAAAAAAACAAACTTAAATCTAATCTTTATTACAGGCTCGGCGTAGGTTTTTATCAGAACGGCAATTATATAAAAGCAATGCAGGAATTTATAAGAGCTAAGATGCTTTATCCCTATTCCGCTAAAAATTACAACGCTATAGGCATAATATATATGAAAACCGCACGCGGGAACAAAGCGGTAAAAAACTTTATGCAAGCCGTAAAAATAAATCCTCAATTTTCGGATGCATATTATAATCTGGGTTTAATATATATAAAAAAGAAAAGTTATTTGAAGGCAAAAATATTCCTAAAAAAAGCATTGAAAAATCCTTTTTACAACAAACCTTACGAAAGCTATACCCAGCTTGCCAAAATATATATAGCCGAAAATAAAATTAAAAAAGCGAAAAAAATATTGACCGTATCTATGCTTCTCGATAAAAATTATTTTCTTACTTATTATTACATGGGAAAATGTATGCTTTTAGAAAATAATCTGCCGGCGGGGCTCTATTATTTTAAGAAAACATTAGATGCGAACATGTTTTTTATCCCTGCAAAATATTACAAAGGCTTGATATATTTTAAACAAAAAAGATATAATAAAGCAAAATATATATTTTCTTCGGTGTATGATGCAGACAAAGCCGATAAATACGGAGCAGAATCTTTAAAATATATTAAAAAAATCCTTATCTTATTAAATAAATAGGGTGTATATTTATGGAAAACGAAGATTCCTATTACGAAACCGTCGGAGAATATCTAAAGGCAAGCAGGAAGTCTTGCGGACTTGAAACGGCGGAAATTTCAAAAATAACCAAAATAAATGCGTCTTATATAGAAGCTATAGAAAACGACGATTTCTCTCTTTTTTCTTCGCCGCAGCTGCTGAAAGGATACGTTAAACTTCTCGCAAAAACGGTAAATGCCGATGAAAAAAAAGCGGTTTCTTTATTGGAATCGGAATTAAAAAGCAATTTTACCGGCAAAGTAGTCGAAGATATAGTCGGAGAAAAATTTAAAGAAGAAATAAAGAAATCCCAAAGTTTCCGCAGGAAATTTTTATTCGTATTATTCGGCGGAATTTTAATTATTATTTTATCTTATGTTTCGTTAAAATTATACGGCTATATAAAAACATTAAGAGCCGCCGAAACGCATAGAG
This sequence comes from bacterium, assembly GCA_021795355.1. Classification (GTDB taxonomy): domain Bacteria; phylum SZUA-79; class SZUA-79; order Acidulodesulfobacterales; family Acidulodesulfobacteraceae; genus Acidulodesulfobacterium_A. Next base: position 17,174 of record JAJYPL010000018.1, read on the forward strand.
CTTCTAAGCCGCTTAATTCGCCGGCCGCCGTGAATCCTATTAAAAAAAAACTTAACAACAGGATAAAAGGTTCTCAAAAGAAATACGGCGTACTGCTCAAAGGAAAAATAGTAAAAAAGACGTGGGTAGCGGTTAAAATAGACGAAAGGCATACAAAAACATCTATGCTTTATCCTAAAGAGTCTAAGACTTGGAAAGCAAATAAGAGATTAAGGATTAAAATAGGAAACGCCGGCGGTATTATATTGAATTATAACGGAAAAGATATCGGAAAGCCGGGCAAAGAAGGACAGGTCGTAACTTTGTTTTTCCCGCCGAAAAAGAAAAAGTAGCGTAACGGAAAAGGTGTCAGATTTTATTTTCGGCATAAAGAACAGTCAATTAACATAGAAAGTTGTGTGCAGAAAATTAATCTGACACCTTTTCCGTTAGTCATTCTCGCGATATATTATATCTTTTTATATTTTCCTGCTTCTAGAGGCATAACCTATTTTATCGAATATAAAAGAAAGTATCAGTAAAATTATTCCGATTACCGATATAATAAGCGCAAGATAATCATCCTCTATATTTATATTGAATCCCTGCAAACCCCAGTAAATTCCAAAACTCAATAGCAGAACGGACGCCAATCCTTTCATCCAGTGCGAAGGTATTTTCTTGAAATATTTTCTTAAGTAAACCGACAAGAGTATGACTATAAGCGAACTCAAAGCAAGAGCCGATATTACCGAAAGCCACTGTTTGTCTGTAACGGCAAAAGGAACTGCCACCACCGCTACTTCGAATGCTTCTATTATTACGGCATTTAGCGCAACGATAAAGGATTTAAAAGAGCATTTTTGATGTTTTACTATAGCGCTTTCAGCTTTTTTAAAAAGAGGTTTTTCCCCTATTTTTTTTGAAAACGGGGTCAAATAAAATACAAAACTTATCAGTTTATACGAAAAGTATAAACCGACCGCTAAAAGTACCCCGCCTATTATTAATTTGACGGTAGTTATAGGTACGGTTTTAATTATAGTTATTCCGCCTATGAAAAGAACGAACAGCGTTCCGACGAATCCTATCAGCGCACCGGCTAATGCACTGGAAAGCCCGACGTCTTCACCGACTATGAAAACTATAGCCGATACTTCGCTAAGTTCAACTGCGGCAACGGAAAATACGGCTATAAATATTAAAATGCTGAAATTCATAATACATAAATTATACCAGAGTTTTAAAAAAAATTGATATAAAAATCTTTATTGACTTTTTTATCGTTAAGTAATAAGCTAAATAAATCTAAGAATTATACATTTGCATTTGTTTATCCAAGAGATGTATAATTTTAATATTATTATTTATAAGGAGGTTACATTATGGCAGTATCGTCAAACAAAACACTTGATGCGAGCGGGTTATCATGCCCTCTTCCTATCGTCAAAACAAAAAAAGAAATCGACACCATGTCTTCGGGGCAGGTTCTTGAGGTAATCTCGACGGATCCCGGTTCAAAAAACGACATGACGGCGTGGTGCAACAGGACCGGAAACAAGCTGTTGGAATCTTCCGAAGAAGGCGGAAAATTTAAATTTTACGTCCAGAAATCTTAAGTATGCGTTTAAGTCCTCAAAAGCGGTCTTTTAATAAAGCTTTGTCTCGTTTTAAAAGCGTAATGGGGAATCCGAGCATATAAATCAAAGTTTAATTTACGTTTTATACCTATAGGCGTTTTTGTTTTGCAATTCCGCCTTTTTATTAATACGGTGCCGGAATTAAATTCCGGCACCGTATTAAATATTTAATCGTTTTTATCCTCTTATTTTTAAAACTTGCTTGTTTTTTGCTAAACGTTATAGTAATAGAAGATAGATGCCGAATAATAATAATACAAATAAAGAACCTTCCAAACTTAAGGAAGAAGGAAAGATGTCTTTCGTCGAACATTTTTCCGAACTGAGAAAGAGGATTATTTATGTATTTATAGCGATAGTAATCTGCATGGGTTTTTCATGGCATTTATCGTATAAGGCTATAAATATTATAGAAACTCCTTTGGAAAAGCCCACATATATCACATATTTTGCAGGATACGCAAAAAAAATTATAAAGAAAAAAGTCCCTTACGTTTATTATTCGTTCGGATTAAATAAAACTCCCAGAAAATTTCAAAAACATATTCTGCACTATTCAAAACCCCTTGAACCTTTTTTTATGCAGGTTAAGGTTTCTCTTATTCTGGGGCTTATGATTGCATTTCCTTTTATTCTGTTTGAATTCTGGCAGTTTATAAAACCGGGGCTTTTAAAAAAAGAAAGGATGTATCTTTTGCCTTTTTTATTTTTCGGAACGCTTTTTTTTATTTCCGGAGTAATTTTTATGGTTTTTTATATATGGCCTGCAGTTATTAATTTTTCGTTAAGCTATCAGAGCCCGAATCTTTCGCCTTTAATAAACCTGACGCATTATATTAATTTTGCGCTGAGGCTTGGTCTTATATTCGGTTTAATATTCGAACTGCCGCTTGTTTCCGCCCTGTTTTCCCTTGCAGGCATATTGAAGCCTAATTTTTTAAAAAAATACCGCAAATATGCGCTTCTTATAAGTCTTATAATAGCGGCATTTCATGCCGATATAGTGACTATGTTTTTTATAGCCGTACCTCTTTACTCTATGTACGAAATCAGCATTATTATATCTTCTTTTATATGGAGATTTAAAAAACGGGACGGTTTAACCGCCTAAAATTTGAATGTTTATGTATTTTTATATAAAATCCAGTATTTTTATATAGCCGTTAAATAATTCAAATATTATGCCGTCCACCTTTATTGTATTGTCCGTACAGTTTACGCAGTTGTTTAAAATATCCCCTATGGATTTCTGCCTGTTGAATACCATAGCCTTATGTTTTGCCGCATCTTTTTCCTTATCAAGGGAATCTCTCGAAATATTAAGCGTAAAATAGCAGTTTAAGTAGCCCTTGCTTTTTGAATTTTTGTTTTTGAATTCACGTCTGTTGATATCTAACAGGTTAATGTCTCTCAATAAAAATTTAGGCTGTTCGTTTAACGGTCCGCAGGGGGATATTATTTTTATTATTTCCGATAGTTCTCTGCCGGAAAGCAGTTCTATATCTATTTCTTCGTCGTAACGGTATAGCGGTGCCGTTTTTTCCGCCTTGCTATCGTCTGCCGCCGTTTTATTATATTCGGCAGCGCTATTTACTACCGCGGCGATAAAATTTTCGATATCGGAGCCTTTTTTCAAAGTCAGCCCGCAAGCCATTTTATGTCCGCCGAATTTTATAAAAAAAGATTCGTACCGCTTTAGAAAAGCGTATATATCTATATCTCCGCATGACCTGGCGGAACCTATATATACTTTTTCTTTGTAACCCGTTAGCAGTAAAACCGGTTTTTTGAAATAATCGGAAATCTTGGAGGAAACAATTCCTATTACTCCCGGGTGCCACGATTCGCCTTTTAGTATAATAATAGGGAGCGACTTTTCCGATACTTTTGATTTTTCTTCTATTAAATTCATGGCTTCCGTAAAGCATGCATCTTCAAGCTGCTGCCTTTTTCTGTTAAAAGATTCAAGTTCCTGGGCGAGGTTAAAAGCGGTTTTTTGGTCGTTTTGAGTTAAAAGCTCTATGGCTACGGAAGGGTCGCCGACTCTGCCTGCCGCATTAATTTTCGGCGCGATTTTCCATGCTATGTCCGACTCGTTTACGTTATCGAAATGCAGGCCGCATATGCGCCTCAATTCTTTTATGCCGGGTCTGGGGCTTTCGTTTAATATCTGCAGTCCGTAACGGGTAAGAATTCTGTTGTCGCCGTACATAGGGACTATATCCGCTACTATGCCGAGGCAGACTATATCGAGATAATCTTTGAGGTTAGGATAGCTGTCCAGCAATTCTTCTTTAACTAAAATTTTTCTTATAGCGATTCCGAGATTAAAGGCTATACCGACGCCCGGTAAAAATTTAAAAGGAAACTTATCTCCTTTACGTTTTGGATTTAATACGGCTAATGCGGGCGGAAGGATTTCTTCTTCTCCGTTTAAAGGCACTTCATGGTGGTCGCATATTATTACGTCGATATTCTTGGAATTTGCATACGCAACCTCTTTAACGCCGGTTATTCCAAGATCTACGGCTATAATCAGCGACAGCGGTTTGCCGCCCTTATCGTTTATCTCCGCATATATTTCGTCTATCGGGTCTATACCGAGACCGTAGCCGTCTTTAATTCTGTCCGGAAGTTTATAAAAAATAGAACGGTTATCGTTATCCGCATTTTTTTTTAATATTTTTTTTAGTTCTCTTAGAAAAGCAACCAGAAAAGAAGTGGCAGTTATCCCGTCCACGTCGTAATCGCCGTATATGCAAATCGATTCGTCTTCCAAAAGCGCTTTTATAATGCGCTTAACGGCTTTATCCATATCGGATATGAGAAACGGGTCGTTAAGATATTTTAAAGAAGGGTTTAGATAGTTATCTATAAAGCAGGATAAACGGGTTTTTAAGATATCGCCGCAATCTTCGTTTTCGGGATTTTTTTCTTTATAAAACGGATCGGAATCTAACTGGGAAATTATTCTTTTGGATATAAGCGACGAGGCGGTACTGCTCAGGTATAAAGGCAAATGTTCTTTTAAATATCTATATACATATTCTTTTTCCATATTTTAATTTATTAATTTATGTATATGCCGCTCTTTATTTATAATGTTTCTCGTTTAAAATAACCATAATCGGGCTTGCTATAAATATCGACGAATAAGTTCCTATTAAAACCCCGAGAAGAAGAGTAAACGCAAAATCGTGAAGAACTATTCCTCCGAGGAAAAAAAGCGACAATACGACCAATACTACGGTAAGAGAAGTGACCACCGTTCTGGTCAAGACCTCATTGATGCTTATATTAACCAGCCCTTTTAAATCGATATGTTTTGCCTTTTCGGTTTCTATTTTTAGGTTTTCCCTTATTCTGTCGAAGACGACAACCTTGTCCGTAAGGGAGTATCCTGCGACGGTAAGCACGGCGGTTATGACGAGCAGGGTTATCTCTTTCTGGAAGATAAAAATAACTCCCAGCAAAGCAAGGACGTCGTGTCCAAGTCCTATAGCCGCCGCTAAACCGAATCTGAATTCAAAACGCCAGGTTATATATAATATTATTGCGATAATAGATATAATAATTGCTATAACTGCATCTTTGGCAAGCTTTTTTCCTACCGAAGGACCTATCATTTCGCTGCTTACTACTTTCGGAGGATTTTCCTTGAAAGATTCCTTTATGACTTTTTTAATTTTTGCGGTATATGCGTTTAAATCTTTTGCTATTGCTTTTGTTTGTATAATAATATCGTTTTTTCCTTTGATTTTAACGATTTTAACGTCTTTAAAACCTGCGGGTATCAAGGCTTTTCTTACGGACGAAATAGATATCTTATGTTTGAACGCCAGCTGCATTGATAAGCCGCCCGTGAAATCAATTCCTATCCTTGCCGTGCCGGCTATCATAGTTATTATTTCAATAATGCCGAATATCACCAGAATGGACGAAAGAACAAAAGAATATTTTCTTTTGCCTATAAAATTGTAATGCGTATTTTTTATAAATTCCAATTTTTACTCCTTTCCGTTTTTATTTATAACCGTTAAATACTTAATTTCTTAAGCTCTTTTTTGTTAGAAATTATATCGAATATAACCTTCGTACCTACTAATGAAGTGAAAAGATTTATCAGTATGCCCAGAGAAAGCGTTACCGCAAAACCTTTTACCGGGCCGGAACCGAAATAAAAAAGGACGGCTGCGGTAATAAGAGCGGTGACGTGAGAATCCAATATAGTAAAAAAAGCTTTGTTGTATCCGTTTTCTATGGCTATTACGACGGGTTTACCTTCTCTTAATTCTTCTCGTATCCTTTCAAATATAAGGACGTTGGAATCGACCGACATGCCTATGGTAAGTATAATACCGGCTATACCCGGAAGGGTGAGCGTCGCTCCGAAAAGCGAAAGCGCCGCCATAAGAAAAAGCACGTTTTCCAATAAAGCAAAATCCGCAATTAAGCCCGAAAATTTATAATAAAATACCATAAACAGAATAACGAGTATAGTGCCGACCAGCGCCGCAAGTATTCCGTCGTGAATAGAGTCCGCGCCGAGAGTAGGTCCGACGGTATTGTTCTGTATTATTTGCACGGGAGCGGGAAGGGCGCCGGAACGCAAAGCTATCGCAAGATTATCCGCCTGCGCTATAGTGAAATGTCCCGAAATAGAAGCATTGCCTCCGAGTATAGGTTCTTCTATTACCGGAGCGGATATAACGTTACGGTCTAATATAATGGCAAGCCTTTTGCCGGTATATTTTGTAGTTATTTTTGAGAAAAGCTGAGTCCCGGCGGAATTTAAAGAAACTCCTACTTCAGGCTGGTTATATTGATTCATCTGGACGTTGGCGCTTGAAATCGCGGAACCGTCCATCAATACCGTTTTCTTTAAAAGATAAGGTATTTTAACGGTTTTATGGCTGTACTTATTATATTTGACATGATATAAAATTTCGTCGCCTTTGGGTATTTTACCGTTCAGCGCTTTTACTATATTGTGTTTATCGTCGACTAATTTAAAAGTAAGCCTTGCCGTTTTTCCAATTAATTTAATAGCCTGCTTGACGTTTTTGACTCCGGGAAGTTCTACGACTATTAAATTCTTTCCCTGTCTCGCTATTTTCGGCGCTACGAGTCCGAACTGGTCGATTCTGTTTCTCATTACTTCCACGGCTCCGCTAACCGCTTCTTTTTTATACAAAGAAAGCGCCGACGGTTTGAAACCTATCGTATCGCCGGATAAATTAAGCGAAACATGGTGGTTTTTAATATATCTTTTAAGAGCGGATAAGCCGGATTTATTCTTAAGAAGACTGCCGCTTAATACTATATAATTATTTTTGAAAGTTAAATCGGCCGGTTTTCCGATTTTTTTTGCTTTGACGAAAGATTTTATGTCGGCATAATCTTTGTAAAGTTTTTCTTTCACGGCTTTTCCGGTTTCTACTTTTTCTACGAGATAAACGCCTCCCTGAAGATCCAGTCCAAGATGCATTTCGGCATTGCCTATTACCGCTTTCCACCATCCCGGCGTATTTTGATATACGGACGGTATTATAGAGAAAACTGATATTAGAATTAATACCGATATTAAAATAACTCTGGTTTTAACGGGTTTCATCAAGCCTCACCATAAACATAATCGTTAATATTTAATATTAAAAAGTTTAATAAATAATAAATCAAATATGCAATATATATAATATAACAGGTAAACTAACGCCGGACTGTTTACGAATTATATATTTTTATATATTACTGCTTATTTACGGTTTTGGTAGCAATCGCGCTCTTTGTAATTTTTATTTTTACGTCTTTCGCGATTTCTACAGTAAAAAGTTGGTCGGCTATTCCGGTAATAACTCCGAATATGCCCCCCGTAGTTAATACTTCATCGCCTACTTTAAGAGAATCTATCATCTTTTTATGCTCTTTAGTTCGCTTTTGCTGCGGGAGTATGACTAATAAGTAAAAAATAGCGACTATGGCAATAAGCGGCGCAAAACTTTCCAGCGTCGATTCCCACCCGCCGCCCGTTTTTGCCGGTGCGCCGGCCGCGGCATAAGCTGATTTGACCTTTAAAGTATTTAATAAATCGGATAAAACGGATAAAATTTTCATTCCTGCTCCTTTAATTTTATTTTTTAATTTTATTTCGCAATTTTATATATTATATTTATATTAAAAGAAAGTCAAAACAAAGATGAATATTTTTTTAAAATATCGTAAAAATCGCCGTTTTTAACGGCATTTCTTATTGCGGCGATTAAATCTTGATAATAATGCAGATTATGCAGGGTTAAAAGCCTCTGCGCAAAGATTTCTTTACTCATGAAAGCGTGCCTTACGTATGCCGCGCTGAAGTTTTTACAGCAAAAACAGCCGCATTCATGGTCTATAGGCGAAGTATCGGATTTATATGCGGAATTTTTGATATTTACGGTTCCTTCGGAAGTAAAAATGAAACCGTTCCTGGCGTTTCTCGTCGGCAGTACGCAGTCGAACATGTCGATACCAAGCGATACGGCCTTAACGATATCGGAAGGAGTGCCGACGCCCATAAGGTAGCGCGGTTTGTTTTCAGGAAGATTCGATGCCGAAATTTCAAGCATTTTCAGCATAGTTTCTTTGGATTCGCCTACCGCCAAACCGCCTACCGCATAACCGTCCGCGTTTAAGCCGGACATTGCGAGGGCGGATTTTTCCCTTAAATCTTCAAAAAAATTACCCTGCGTTATAAGAAAAAGCAGATTATCCTGCCGGTAATTTTTTTTAGCTTCGATAGATTTTTCGGCCCATTTCAGGGTTATTTCTAAATCCTTTTCCGCCTTTTCTTTTTTTACGCCGGGTCCCGAAAAAACGTCAAGCTGCATCATTATATCTGAATCAAGAACGCTCTGTATTTCTATTACGCGTTCGGGCGTAAAAAAGTGCGTTTCTCCGTCTATATGCGACATGAATTCAACGCCGTCTTCTTTTATTTTAGCAAATTTTGCAAGGCTGAAAATTTGGAATCCGCCGGAATCCGTCAATATAGAACCTTTATACTTAGTGAAATTTCTTAAAGAACCGAATTTTTCGATTACGTCCGTTCCGGGTCTTAAGAATAGATGATACGTATTGGAAAGCATAATTTTAAAGCCTTCGTCGTATAACTCGAAAGGAGAAAGAGATTTAACCGTTCCTATAGTTCCTACCGGCATAAAAACCGGCGTTTCTATGGTTCCGTTTTTAGTTTCCAGCAATCCGGTTCTTGCCGCAGTTGCCGTATCTTTTGCGGTTATTTTAAAAGTCATTGTATTAATTATTTTATTTTATTTTTTATATATTTATATATTATAAAGATACATCGCGTCTCCGTAACTGAAAAGGGAATAATCGTTTTTTAAAGCTTCTTCGTAAACGGCTTTTGTTTTGTCTATGCCTATAAGAGCGCATATCATAATATAAAGCGACGATTTAGGCTGATGAAAATTAGTTATCAGATTTTTAGTTACTTTAAATTTATAACCCGGATATATATATAACGAAGTTTCTTCGTTTTTGCGGGGAGCTATTAAGTAACCGCCGTCTTTATTTTCGACCGCAGCCGATTCCAGCGACCTTACCGCCGAAGTTCCCGTAATTATTACTTTGTTTTCGGATTTCATCGCGCCGTTAACTATATCCGCAGTTTCTTTTGTTACGGTATAAGTTTCTTTGTGTATTTCGTGTTCCCTTATATCTTCCGTCCTTACGGGCAAAAAAGTTCCGAGGCCGATATTAAGCGAAACCTCCGTAAAAATGCCGCCTTTTTCTTTTATGGAATTTATAATTTTTTCGGTAAAATGGAGTCCAGCCGTAGGCGCTGCTACCGATAAACCGGCGGAATCGTCTGCGTAAACGGTTTGATAGTAAATATCGTCTTTTTCGTCCGCAGCCCGCTTTATATAAGGCGGCAGAGGAATTGCGGCGCATTTTTCGAAGATATAATCGTAATCGTTTTTAGTTTCTACGGATATTTCATAAAGCCCGCCGCCTAAATTTTTTTCCGCCGTAAGATAAATTTTTTCGGCTATTTCTATTTTTTCGTTTTCTTTTATGCTTTTGTGCGCTTTTACAAGAGATTTAAGTTTTAAAGGAAAAGAAATATCGGCGGGAAATTCCGTAATAAATATTTCAACTTTGCCGCCCGAAACCCTTTTGCCGAAAATTCTTGCTTTTTTTACGCTGGAATTATTGACTGCTACGGCATCGCCTTTTTCTATATAATCCGTTATTTCGTAAAATTTTTTATGCGCAATTTTAAAATTTTTTACGTCGACGGCCATAAGGTTGGCTTCGTCTCTGTTTATTTTCGGATATTTTGCTATTTTTTCCGCATCAAATTTGTAATCGAACAGATCTATTTTCATATAAACCCATATTATACAATAACTTTT
>JAJYPL010000003.1:0-28580 GCA_021795355.1 bacterium
TGGATTATATATCAACCTCCAATTTAAATCCGGGAATCATTAAAGAAATAGTTTCGGGTATAGCCGCAGGGTGCAAAGAGGCTAAATGTTCTCTTCTGGGCGGCGAAATGGCCGAAATGCCTTCTTTTTATCAGTCGGGCGAATACGATTTGGCTGGTTTTGCGGTCGGGATAGTCGAAAAAGACGAAATTATAGACGGAAAGGAAATTAAAGAAGGGGACGGCGTTATAGGCATAGCATCCAGCGGACTGCATTCCAACGGCTACTCGCTTGCCAGAAAGATAGTATTCGAGATGATGGGTTTAGGCATAAACGACCCCCTGCTTAAAGACGGGAGAACCGTTAAAGATGCGCTGTTAGAGCCGACTATTATTTATTCGGAGCTTATAAGCTCGCTTAAGAACAAATTTAAAATTAAAGGGATTGCCCACATAACCGGAGGCGGCATAACCGAAAATTTAGCAAGGATACTTCCGCAAACGGTTTCCGCCGAAATCGACGGAAATTCATGGGAAGTCCCCGAACTTTTTAAAATATTAAAAGAAAAAGGCGGTATAAGCGGCGGCGAGTTTTACAGGGTTTTCAACGCCGGTATAGGCATGATTTTAATCGCAGAAGCAAAAGAAGCCGAAAATATCGTAAAATTCATTAATAACGAGATTTTTTATTCGGGCGTCAAAAAATTTAGTTCGTTCAATATAGGTTCTATATTCAGCAATAAAAACCGTAACGGTCTGCCTTCGGTCAGGATTAAATAACTGCTTAACGGTCTAAGTTCGAATATTTATAATGAAATAAAATTTCGATTGGAAAGGAAAAGGTGTCAGATTTTATTTTCCGCATAAAGAAAAGTGAATTAATTTGGATAGTTGATAGCGGAAAATTAATCTGACACCTTTTCCGATAAAAAATATTATATAACAGTATGATAATGCAAAAGAAAATAAATTGCATAATTCTCGCTTCCGGCAACGGGTCTAACGCTTTAAATCTAATCCGCATATTTCATATCGACGGCAAAGAGCATGAAAGCGCCGCCTGCAATATAAATATATCTGCAGTAGTTTCAAACATAGAAAACGCGCCGGTTATCGAAAAAGTCAGGATTGCCGCTCCGGATATTCCGGTTTTTTTTCTTCCCTACGCTTCGGTTTCGGAAAGAAAATATTTTGAAAAAGAACTTGAAAGCATTATACGAAAATATAATATAGATTGTATAATTCTTGCAGGTTTTATGAGAATACTATCAAAAGAATTCGTTTCTAAATTTCATAAGAAAATAATAAATGTACATCCTTCCCTGCTGCCCGCTTTTAAAGGAAAAGATGCTATAAAAAGCGCATTCGATTACGGAGTAAAATATACGGGGGTTACCGTGCATTACGTTACTCCGGAAGTTGATGCAGGACCTATTATCTGCCAGGAAGTAGTCAAGATTGAAGAAGCCGATACCGTTGAATCTTTAGAGCTAAAAATTCACGATATCGAACATAAAATTTATCCTGCTGCGCTAAAAAAAATATTTAGATAAAATATTTGAAATAAATTGAAACAGTTCACCATAAGCCGCGAAAATATTTTCAACAAACTAAAATTCGTTTCCTACGTCGGTATTTTTGCGAATATTATTTTAACTTTAGCAAAATTTTACGTAGGAATTGCCGGACATTCCGAGGCGCTGGTAGCCGACGGCTTTAATTCGCTTTCCGATATTTTTGCCGGCATGGTAGTTTACGTATCTTTTAAAATATCCAACAAACCGCAGGATAAAGAGCATCCTTACGGACATGCCAAAGCCGAAATGATAGCTACTTTTTTGGTGGCTTTAATTTTAATACTTTTCGGGCTGTCTATTATAGCAGTGTCGTCCTTTAAATTATATTTCCGCTATTACGAGCGTCCGGCGCTTGATACTTTAATCGTTGCATCGGCCACTATAATAATAAAAGAAATTCTTTATAGATGGACTTTAAGATGGGGCAGGCTTTTAAAATCTACGGGTTTGATTGCAACCGCATATGACCATAGAAGCGACGTCGTAGTGTCTTTAGCAGTGGTAATAGGGATTATTTTTGCTATAAAAGGTTATTACTATATGGACCCCATAGCCGGAATAGTCGTAAGTTTTTTCATATTCCGCCTTGCCGTGAAACTTATTAAAGAATCTATAAGCAACCTTATGGATGAAAGCCCGCCGGCATCGGTGGTCGATAAAATAAAAAACATAATTACTTCAGTAAAAGGGGTCGAGCGCATTACGAATATTAAGGTAAGAAAATCCGGTCCTTACTTTTACATAGACGTCGAAATAGAAATTAATCAAAATATGACCGTTAAAATGTCTCACGATATAGCGGAAAGCGTTAAAAGCCGCCTTATGTCGTCAAATATTTATATAAACGACGTTATGGTCCATATAAATCCTTTTGAGTATTGAATATTATTATAAATAACGGCAGAGTTAAGCCTGTTTTTTAATATTTATTTTATATTCGTTGATTTTTTTCCGCAGCGTATTTCTGTTAATCCCCATAAGTTTAGAAACTTTAAGCTGATTAAAATTATATAAATTAAGTATTTCTTCTATAATTATTTTTTCGGTCAATCCCATTATAGATTTATAAACGTCGTTAATTTCGGTATCTTTGACTTTTTCGATGTAATTCTTGACTTTTCGTTTAATAATATCTTCAAAAGGGTCGGTTTCCGTTTTTTTGTCTTTTAAATTATTTTCGCCGTTATTCAATATTTCTATAAAATCATCCGAATTTAATACCGCAGAAGGCGACATAACCATGCATCTTCTTATTGCGTTTTCAAGCTCTCTTATATTTCCGGGAAAATTATAAGACTGAAGCAAAGAAAGCGCATCGCCGCCCAACTGCTTTTCCGGTATATTAAGCTCTTGAGAAAACTTTTTTATAAAAAAGTCGGCTAAAATAGGTATGTCGGATTTCCGTTCCCTTAAAGGCGGCAGGGTAATTTCTATAACGTTAAGACGGTAATATAAATCTTCCCTGAATTTTGCGTTTTTAACCATAGACTTAAGATTTTTATTTGTAGCGGCGATAATTCTGACGTCTATTTTAACCGGTTTATTTGAACCGACCGGCTCAATCTCCTTTTCCTGTATGGCGCGTAAAAGCTTAGCCTGTAGATTAAGCGGCATATCCCCGATTTCGTCTAAAAAAATAGTGCCTCCGTTTGCGCTTATAAATTTTCCTTCTTTTTTTTCGTTTGCGCCGGTATATGAACCCTTTTCGTGACCGAACAGTTCGGATTCTAGAAGTTCCGAAGGAATAGAGGGAGTGTTTACGACGATAAAAGGCTTATCGCTTCTTACGCTGTTTAAATGTATCGCTCTTGCAATAAGTTCCTTGCCCGTACCGGATTCCCCCAAAATTAATACGGTAACGTTGTTATGCGATAACTTGCCTATGGTTTTAAAGACCTCCTGCATGATTTTAGATTTGCCTACAAGCAGGGTGTCGAGAAAATCTTCCGATTTTTCAAATTTTTTATCGGTTAAGCCGTCGTTTTTTTTTATTTTTTCTATTATGCCGAGAATTTCGTCCAATTCAAAAGGCTTCGTTATGTAATCGTATGCGCCTTTTTTCATAGCGTCTATAGCGTTTACCATAGTGTTCTGGGCGGTCATAATTATAACGTTCGGTTTATCGTCTAATTTTCTTGTATAAGCCAGTACTTCCATGCCGTTAATTTTAGGAATTCTTATATCTAGAAATATAGCAAAATAGCGGTTATTTTTGATATAGGACAGCGCTTCTTCTCCGTCGGAAGCGGTTTCAATTACGAATTCGTCTTCCAGAAGTTTTTTTAATACGTAAACCAAGCTTTGCTCGTCATCGACGATTAAGATTTTATGCTTTTTCATAATTGATTATTATTATAAAGTCAGATCAGGTAAGCATCCAGTAATTCGCCTTTATGCACGCCGTCTGCGTCTTCGGGAACGGATATAATGGAATTCATAACGCCGAAAACGTTTATAGTCGCCGGTCCGGATTTCTCGAATATTTCTGAATATGCGGTTCCGTCTTTATAAAATGTATTTGCCGGAATAAATTCCCTTCTTTTATTTTTTTTAATATATTCAAATGAAGATACCGATTTAATTGCGCGCATGCGGCTGTTTATTTTAATATGCCCGTTTATGAAAGGTTTTACATATACCGCCAAACAGGTATAAAATGCCACCGGGTTTCCCGGCAGCATAAAAACGGGTATTTTTTTATTTATCAATCCGAAAGAAAAGGGTTTTGCAGGTTTAATAGCAACCTGCCTGAATTTAATTTTAAAACCTACGGCTTCAAGCGCCTTTTCCGTAAAATCTTTATCGCCGAAAGAAGCTCCTGCGGAAGTTATTATTATTTTACTAGTTTTTACCGCTTGCGACAAAACTTCTGCTATTTCTTCCAAATTATCCCTGCATACCGCATTATTAACGACGGTGCATCCGTTTTGTATTAAAAAATTTTCCGCCAATATTCCGTTGGAATTATAAATTTTGCCGTATGCAGGTTTTTTATCGAGGCCTATAATCTCGTTTCCGGTGGAAATAACGGAAACCGGTATTTTTTCATATACTTTTATCTTCGTTATGCTGCATGAGATGAGCAAGGATATATTTTCTGGAGTCAGTCTGGTATTTTTTTTCAAAATAACCTCGCCTTTTTCGATAACCTCGCCCCGGTTTCTTACATTTTTACCGGGTTTCACGGGAGAACTTACTATAAGGTTATTGCTTTCTACGACGGCATCTTCAATGGGTATTACGGCGTCGAAAGTTTCCGGCATATATCCGCCCGTCATTATGCGGACGGCATAGTTTTCGCCGCCGGATTTTTTATATTTATAATTAACGGAGGTATCTCCGGCATATACGACTTTTTTATGTATCGTCAATCTTAATTGTGAAGAGTTAATTTTTTTCGTCAAATCGGAATTAACGGCATATCCGTCCATAGCGGAATTGTCGCATGCCGGATAATCTACGCCCGATATGACGTCGTCGCATAAAACCCTGTCCATTGCGTTTACGACGGATATTTTTTCTGCTTTTAAAGATGTATTTGTAGAATTTATAATGTCTAAAGATTCATCGAAAGATATCATTTATCTCGTTATCTTAAGCAATTCGCCGGGATATATAGAATTTGGATTTTTTATGTTATTTTCAGCCATTATATTTTTGACGTTGTCGTGAAATTTTGCGGAAATCCCGTAAAGCGAATCGCCGAATTTTACCCTGTAGTATAAAAAACCGCTATTCGTTCTTTTTGCTTTATAGTTATTGCCGCCCCTCTTAATATAAGAATATCTCACCCTATCAGCCGAGCCGCCTTTTAAAAATATTTTTTCTCCCGAATGTATATCGTTTCCGTTAATCCGGTTGATGCTTTTAATATAATTTATAGATACGTTAAATTTTTGCGATATGCTCCATAAAGTCATTCCCGGTTTCACGATAACGTAAGATAAAGCTATATTGCCGAAAGTATTTTTTGGGTAAGTTTTTATGGAACCGTTTCTACCAGGTATAGTTATTTTTTCCCCTACTTTCAGTATGGAATAGCCGTTAAGTCCGTTGTACCTCTCTATGGCTGACAGAGGCACTCCGTACTTGGAAGCGATTCCCATAAGCGTATTGCCTGATTCTACGGTATAAACGGTATTGGATTCGGAAACATTTGCCGCGTAATTTGTATTTGCTGCATTTGTACCAGGTATAGTTATTTTTTCCCCTACTTTCAGTATGGAATAGCCGTTAAGTCCGTTGTACCTCTCTATGGCTGACAGAGGCACTCCGTACTTGGAAGCGATTCCCATAAGCGTATTGCCTGATTCTACGGTATAAACGGTATTGGATTCGGAAACATTTGCCGCGTAATTTGTATTTGCTGCATTTGTACCAGGTATAGTTATTTTTTCCCCTACTTTCAGTATGGAATAGCCGTTAAGTCCGTTGTACCTCTCTATGGCTGACAGAGGCACTCCGTACTTGGAAGCGATTCCCATAAGCGTATCTCCCGGTTCTACGGTATAGACGGTATTATTTGCCGGCCTCGAGTAAGCCGTATATTGTATTGCCGGCCTTTTAGGCACGTATCTTTTAAGATTTTTGAAATTTTTTAAGAATTTACCGTAGTCGCTTGCAGGTATATTAAGCATAAAACCGGGATCGTCCGGCGGCGTAGCGTTCCTTAAAAGTTCCGGATTCATCTGCTGTAATTCATACTCGGAAACCCCTATGCATTTAGCCAAATCGTAAAGGCTGACTGAATACGGTACTTTTACTTGTTTAAATTTTATAGGTTTTTGATAATTAATATTGTGGAAGCCGAAATTAGCCGGATCTTTTGCAATAATTGCCGCCGCAATAATTTTAGGAACGTATCTTCTTGTCTGACCCGGTAAAAGATAAGGTTTATTCTCCGATATAGACCAGAAATTACCGCCCGGATCTACCGATAACGCTCTTTCTATAGTTAGTTCTCCGGCGTTATAAGCCGCAGCCGCAAGATACCATGAGCCGAATTTGTTAAATAAATCTTTTAGGTATTCCGCAGCGGCATATGTCGATTCTACGGGATTCCTTCTTTCGTCGACCCACCAATTTATAGTAAGTCCGAATATTCTGCCCGTAGAAGGTATAAACTGCCACATTCCGCTGGCGCCGGCATAGGAATATGCGGTGGGTGAAAAACCGCTTTCAACCATTGCAAGATAAGCGAGATCGTTAGGAAGGCCTATTTTTTGAAAAATTTTTTTTATCATAGGTATATATCTTTCCGATCTTGAAAGCGCATATTTAAAAAAATCTCTTCCGGTAGTCTGATAATAATGAATGTAATGTATTATTTCCTTGTTTATAATCATAGGAAATATATGGGTCATATTTTTTTGATAATTGGCAAAATCGCCTTTTTTTGCAAGCAGTCCGGATGCAGCCAAACCGCTCGGGGAGTGCACGGGCTTAATAGATGCGGAGGCAACGGCCGCGGGTTCTTTTGCAGTTTTATTTTTTGCAGGTTTTATTTTTTTTATAAATACCTTATTGCCCTGAGAACCATTATTTGTATTTGCCGAAGAAACAATGACGACTTGAGCGGCGCCGTTTTTTCCGCCGGCTTTATTTTGATTAAGCTTAGTAGTCGTAAATCTAATATTCAAAAAGCTGCCGCTGTATTTTTTTTTGTTAGGTTTAGAAGCATACGAAGGAACGGCTAAAATAAAAAATGATAATAATATTAAAACGGTGAGTATAGAAAAGCCGGTTTTATTAAATTTATGAATACTAAATCTAAGTATATTTTCCATTTATATTTTTATATTGTTAAATTTAAAATTATACGTCATTTATCTATATACAATAGATAAAAAAAATCGAACAAATAAATACATTTTAAATTATAATGCCTATATAGCGAAAAGTCAAATTTTTTAAAAAATTTTATGAAAAAAGCGCAAATCCGGTAAGTATAAAAATACATTAAATCCTTGACTTTTTTTATTAAATTTGTTTTAGTATATAATGTTTTAAATTTAATTTATAATTATAATTTTTTCAAATTAATTTTAATATCTTATTTAAAGGGGTTTAAAAATGCAAAAAAAGTATTTATTGGCGCCCGGACCTACGCCGGTGCCCGAACGCGCTTTAGCCGATATGTCGCTTCCTATAATTCACCACCGCGCTCCCGAATATTCCGTTATTCTGCAGGAAGTCAGGGATAATCTTAAATTTCTGTTTCAGACTAAACAGGAAGTTTTAATTTTTACTTCAAGCGGAACAGGCGCTATGGAAGGATGCGTTACGAATCTGCTTTCTGCAGGCGACCATGCGCTTGCGGTCAGAGGGGGGAAATTCGGAGAAAGATGGTTCGATATCTGCAAGGCGTATTCCGTTAACGTAAAAGCTATTGACGTTGAGTGGGGGCATACCGTTTCGCCGAAGTCCATAGAAGATGCATTAAACGAAGACCCTGAAATAAAAGCCGTTTACATACAGGCATCCGAAACGTCCACCGGCGTTTATCATCCGGTTAAAGAAATTGCCGATATCGTTAAAAAAAGACCGAATACTATTCTCGTCGTGGATGCGATTACCGCGCTTGGAGTAACAAATATTCCGCAGGACGAATGGGGAATAGACGTCGTCGTTACCGGTTCGCAGAAAGCCCTTATGCTGCCTCCGGGACTCGCTTTTGCTTCTTTGAGCGAAAAAGCGTGGAGTTTCGTCGAAAAATCGACCCTGCCCAAGTACTATTTTAATTTTAAAAAAGAAAAGAAATCGTTAGAAAAAAATCAGAATGCTTATACCCCTAACGTTCAGCTTATAGTCGGATTAAGGGAAATATTAAGGGAAATTAAGGAAGAAGGATTGGAAAAAGTATTCAAAAGGCATGCAAATCTTGCAAATGCCGTCAGGGTTGCCGTTCAGGCTATGGGATTAAAACTTTACACGGTAGACGAGCCTTCCAACGCTCTTACGGCCGTATGGGCGCCCGAAGGCATAGACGCCGGCAAAATAACTAAGCTTATAAGGGAAAAGTACGGCATTACCATAGCAGGCGGACAGGATGCCGCAAAAGGTAAAATATTCAGAATAGCGCATCTCGGATATGCCGGATGTTTTGACGTCATAACGGCAATATCGGCATTAGAAGCCGTATTGAAAGAATTAGGATATAAGTTTGAAATAGGAAGCGGACTTAAAGCCGCGCAAAAGGCTTTATTCGGAGAATAAAGAAATTATTTATATTTAAGGATTGCTTCGCTCGCAATGACCGGCAAGCTTTTTTTTGATAAGAAAGAATTTTTACTTTATATTTATAGGAGATAAATAATATGTTTAAAGTTATCGTAAGCGATAAACTTTCCAAAGAAGGTATCGACATATTAACTAAAACCGGCAAAATTCAGGTTGACGTTAAAACCGGATTAAAGCCCGAAGAGCTTAAACAAATAATCGGAGAGTACGACGGCATAGTAATAAGAAGCGCCACCAAACTTACAAAAGACGTTATAGAAGCCGCTAAAAAATTGAAAGTTATAGGAAGAGCCGGAAGCGGATTGGATAACGTAGATAAAGCCGCAGCTACAGCCGCCGGAATAGTCGTTATGAACACGCCTGGCGGAAATACGGTAACGACGGCAGAACTTACTTTCGGCATGCTTATGGCTATGTCTAGGTATATACCCCAATCTTTTCTTTCTATAAAGGAAGGTAAATGGGAAAAAAGCAAATTTCAAGGTACAGAAGTTTACGGAAAAACCTTAGGTATAATCGGAATGGGCAATATAGGGCAGGTTCTTTATAACCGCGCAAAATGTTTCGGCATGAATCCTATCGGCTACGATCCTCTATTATCTAAAGAAAAAGCAAAAGAACTTGAAATAAATCTCGTCGATTTAGACGAAATATATGCAAAATCTGACTATATAAGCGTTCATACGCCTTTAGTCAAAGAAACGAAAGGCATGATAAACAAAGAAACTATAGCCAAGATGAAAGACGGAGTCAAACTTCTTAATATAGCAAGAGGCGGAATAATAAACGAAGCGGATTTATACGAAGCTCTCAAATCAGGAAAGGTTTCCGCCTGCGCGTTAGACGTATTCGAATCGGAGCCGCCGGTAAACAATCCTCTTTTAACTTTAGACAACGTTATCGCGACTCCTCATCTCGGAGCTTCTACAGAAGAAGCTCAGACAAACGTTGCGGTAGCAATATGCCACCAAATTGCCGACTATCTTATTAACGGAACTATAAAAAATGCGGTTAACGTTCCGTCCGTAACAAAAGAAGAGGTAGATATTATAGGCCCATACCTTAATCTCGGCGAAAAAATAGGTAAACTGCTTGGAAATATTATAACCGGCGGAATTACCCAAATTAAAATAGATTACAACGGCGCAGTTTCTAAGCACAATATAAGCGCCGTAACGCCCAACGTCGTGAAGGGAGTTCTTTATCCGGTGCTTAGGGAAGACATTAACTACGTCAATGCCGTCGAGGTTGCAAAAGCGAGGGGTATATCCGTAGTAGAATCAAAATCCGACCAGGCTTTAGATTATACTAGCACTATATCTATTTCCGCGAAAACCGACGCTAAAACTTTTTCTATAACCGGAGCGATATTCGGCAAAAAGAATCCATGGATAGTAAAAGTGGACGATTATTCAATCGAAGCTATTCCGGAAGGACATATTTTGGTTATCTTTAATCTGGATAAGCCCGGCGTAATCGCATCAATAGGAAAAGTACTCGGTAAAAATAATATTAACATTGCAAGGATGCACCTCGGAAGACATTTAGATAAAGCCATTTCTATTTTACAGCTTGATTCGGAAGTTAAAGGCGAAGTAATTGACGAGTTAAAATCCGAACCTAATATAACGGAAGCTAAATATTTAGAGTTATAGTGAACAAGAAAAACTTGACGTTTTCTTCTCAGCCGCCACCGGGAACCAGAGATTTTTTAATAGCGGAAACGGAAAATATCGACAGGGTTGCAAATACGCTTCTTGACGAATTCTCTAGATGGGGTTACGGAAAAGTTATAACTCCGAGCATAGATTTTTTAGACGTTTTTTTATTGAGTTCTAAAGCCCGCGAACTTTTTAAAGTTGCCGATATAAGTACGGGGGAGATGCTGTCTTTGAGAAGCGATTTTACTCCTCAGATAGCAAGATTAAGCTCGGCTTTAAAAAATTCGGCCGCCCTGCCGTATAAGTTTTCTTACTGCGGTCCGGTTTTAAGGAATTTAGACCCGGTTCTCGGCAGACCCAGAGAAATATGGCAGGCAGGGGTGGAATCGGTCGGACCGGAAAGCCCCGAAAGCGATGCAGAACTCATAATAATGGGCATTGAATCTTTAAAGCGGCTCGGAGTTAAGGATTTCAGCGTAGATATAGGAAACGTAGAATTTTTTAAAGGAATAGTATCCGACATAGACCGCGCCGTAAGAGAAAAAATAGAAGAATTTATTTTAAGAAAAGATTCTTCGGGCTTAAACGTTTTTCTTGAAGGAGTTTCTATACCGAAAAAAAAGAAAGAAGTTATAAGCGAGCTTCCGTTTATTTTCGGCGAAAAATCCGTTATAAAAAAAGCATGGAAAATGGCTTCCGACGAAAAGTCTCAAGAAGCATTGGAAACCCTTGAGCGGATACTTTCGTATATAAAATATTATAAGTTAGAAGAATATATAACTATAGACCTTGGCGAGATTAGAGGGCTAAACTATTATACCGGAACGATATTTGAATGTTTTGCGCCCCATGTAGGCTACGAAATTTTCGGAGGCGGCAGATATAACAATTTAATCGGCAAGTTCGGCGAGAATTGCGCCGGAGCAGGTTTTGCGGTCAATCTCGATACTTTATGCAGATACGGCGATTTTTCGCAAAGCGGATTCAAAAAAAGAGATTTTCTTGTTTTTAATAAAACGGCCGACAAAAAATCCGAAGTAGAAATTATTTTATTTTTGCGCAAAAAAGGGTATGCAGTCGAAACAAATTTTATGAACTACGGATATTTGGATACCTTAAAATATATGAAGGAAAATAGAATAAAAAAAATTATAAACATAACGGAAGACCATATTTTGCTCGGCGATATAAATACCGGCAAAGAAAGAAAATTTAAAAATATAACGGAACTTAAAAAAAATATCGAAAATATATAAAATTACAACTAAAAAAATATGAGAAAAAAAAATATTATAGTCGTCGGCCTTCAGTGGGGAGACGAAGGGAAAGGGAAAATAGTCGATTTGCTTGCTAAAAACGCGGATATAGTAGCGCGTTATCAGGGCGGAAATAATGCAGGGCATACCGTCGTGTGCGGCGATTTAAGCTTGGTGTTCAGATTAGTGCCTTCGGGCATATTAAACGAAGATAAAATCTGCATTCTCGGAAACGGCGTAGTAATCGATCCTTCCGTCCTCTTCCAGGAGCTTGAAGAATTAAGAGCTGTCGGAATAAATATTAAGAACAGATTTTTTATATCTTATAAATCGCATATAATCATGCCTTATCATAAAAGATTAGATACGGCAAGGGAAAGATTAAGGGGCGCCGGAATGATAGGCACTACCGGAAGGGGCATAGGTCCGGCATATGAAGATAAAGTTGCGAGACTCGGAATACGGGCGGTAGATCTGCTAAACAGAGACGCTCTGTATAACAAAATAGTTTTGAGCCTGAAAGAAAAAAATTATCTTTTTAAAAACGTGCTTGGGGAAGACGTATTTAATCCCGACGATTTAATTGAAGAATATTTAAATTACGGAGAAAAAATAAAGGAATTCCTGATAGATGCGTCTATATATATAAACGAAAAATTGGAACGGGGACTTAACGTTATGCTGGAAGGCGCGCAAGGTACTTTTTTAGACGTTGACCACGGCACTTATCCTTACGTTACGTCGTCTAATACGGTAGGCGGATCTTCGCTTGCGGGCGTAGGTTTGGGACCGACGAAAATCGACGAAGTTATCGGTATTACCAAGGCATATACAACCCGTGTAGGAGAGGGTTATTTTCCGACGGAATTAAAAGGCGACGACGGCAAAAACATCAGGGATAAAGGGGAGGAATTCGGTTCCGTTACGGGAAGACCGAGAAGATGCGGCTGGTTCGACGTGAATTTAATTAAAGAAGCAGGGCGTTTAAACGGAATTACCGGAATGGTCGTTACGAAACTCGACGTTTTATCGGGTCTGCCGAAGATTAAAATTTGTACCGGTTATATGCTTAACGGTTCCGTAATTAATCATCTGCCTTTTTCTTCGTCCGATTACGAAAAAGCAGTTCCGCTTTATGAAGAAACGGAAGGATGGAGCGGCGATATATCGCAAATCAAAGATTTTAAAGACCTTCCGGTGAATGCCCAGAAATATATTTTAAGAATAGAAGAGCTTACCGGATTGAAAATCAATATGCTTTCCATCGGCAAAGAAAGAATGCAGATTATAAATTTAAAAAATATATTTTAGGACGGGTTTTGTATTGCAGACAATTTTTAGACGCGGCTTTAGCGGAAACTAATTCTGCGGATGTCCGTTATATAGCTTTCCAATCCTATTTAACGGCGCCGTTTTTGTTGCGTCAGGTTAACGAACTGGAATATTCCTTTACCGGAAAAATAATATGCGATGCAGGTACGGGTCTTGGAATACTCCCCTGCGTCCTTAAAGAAAAAAATCCTTTAAAAGTTATAGCATTAGATTTAGACGCAGACTCTTTAAAAACTGCGGCGGCGATCGGCGGATACCCAAGCACGTCTTATATTAACGCCGACGTCCGCAGTATGCCTTTCAAAGCTGAAATATTCGATGCAATTTTTGCACGATATGTTTTTCAGCATATAAATATTTCGCCCTCTTTTCTTTCGGAAATCAAAAGAACTTTAAAATACGGCGGATTGCTGATTTTAATCGACATAGAAGACGATATGACGCTCCATTATCCGGAGCCGGCCGACAATTCAAGAAAATTGTTTAATGCCTATTCGCGTTATCAGGCTCTAAACGGCGGCGACAGAAATATTTCTAAGAAATTGCCTTCTTTTTTATCGTCCGGCGGTTTTTGCGATATTAAAATAAAACCCTTTACCCAGATTTTTTTTAAAAGAAAAAACGATTACGGGAGCGCCGGGCAGATTAAAAACGCATTTTTATTATTGCAAAACGAATTTGAATCGATAAAAAAAAATCTTTTTGAAAAAAAATTGATTACGCCGCCGGAATATCACATTGGATTAAACGATTATTATAAATTTTTAAATTCTGAAAAAGAAGATATATTAGTTTCTAAAACGGATTTCTTAATTACATGCGTAAAAAAATAAAAAATAACGTTATTATTATTTATGAAAGGCGAACTTAGAGCTTTTGTAGCTATAAATAAAAGGGAAATTTTAAAATTTACGCGACAGAAGTCGAGGCTCGTCACCGATCTCTCAAGGCCGGTGATATGGCTTTTATTCGTAGGTTACGGAATTTCAACCCTCGTGAAATTAAAAAACGGTTCTTATATGCAGTATATTTTTCCCGGAATACTGATTATGACCGTACTTTTCAGGTCTATATTTTCGTCTATATCGATTATCTGGGACAGGGAGTTCGGAGTTTTAAAAGAAATATTGGTTTCTCCCGTTTCAAGAAAAACATTTGTTCTGGCAAAAATTACGTCCGGCGGCATTATAAGTACGGTTCAGGCTCTTATAATGCTGGCGTTTGCGCCTTTTTTGGGAATCCGTATTACTGTTATTTCGTTTTTGCTGATAGCGGCTTCTTTATTTTTAATATCATGCTCCATCACGGCTTTCGGCATAGTAATAGCTTCTAAGATGACGTCTTTCGAAGGGTTTAATTCCATCATTAATTTATTGGTGCAGCCTATGTTTTTTGTAAGCGGAGCGCTTTATCCCATTAAAAAATTTCCGTTTTTTTTAAAAATATTGGCTTATATAAATCCGGTTACTTATGCGGTAGATATAATGAAATACCTGTTTTTTTACGGTAAAAAAAAGACGTTGTTTATGCCCGAAACCCCTCTTGTATGGAATTTTATTTTTATTGCCGGTTTTTTAATTTTAATGGTTTTTCTCTCGAACTATCTTTTTGAAAGAGAAGATAATTGAATATGAAATTCAGCCTGTTAAATATTTTTAAAAAATCTATAAGAAAAATAAAAATAGCCAGGTCTATCGAAAAAAAAGGCTTTGTTATATTTCAAATAGACGGGCTTTCTTATGCCGCTTTAAAAAAAGCTCTCTCGTTAAACTTGATGCCTCACCTTAAAAAGATGATAAATTCCGGGGATTATCTGCTCGACGATTATTTTACCGGCGTACCGAGCGACACGCCGTTTTTTCAGGCAGGTCTTCTGTACGGAAATAACGACGATATACCCGGTTTCAGATGGATAGAAAGGGAGACGGGAGAAGAAATAATATTTAAGAAACCGGAAAGCGCCGGACGCATTGAAGAACGCTTGGCGGGGATGAGTCCAGGTCTTTTGAAAGGCGGCTCAAGTTACGTTAATCTGTTTTCAGGCGGAGCGTCGCGCTCAACATTCACTCTTTCAACTTTTTCAATAAGATATTTATTTAAAAAAAAAGTAAGGAATTTCGATATCTTTATCGTTTTCGTTTTTCATATCTTTACTTTTTTGAAAACTTTCTTTTACGTATTTTTTGAGGCGATATTGGAAATATTGGAAAAAATGCAGGATATAGCGGAGAAGCGGGAAGTTCGTCCCGAAGGTTTTTTCCCTTTTGCAAGGGCGATGACTAACGTTATATTTAAAGAGATAGAAACTTTCGGCGCCATAATGGATATTTCCCGCGGAGTGCCGTCTATATATTCGGATTATATAGGATACGACGAACTTTCGCATCACAGGGGTCCCTATTCATACAGCGCGTTGAGGACGTTAAAGGCTATAGACAGAAAAATTTATCACATAAACAAAGCCGTTTTAAAATCGGAACGAAAATACGATTTTTTTATAATATCCGACCACGGACATACGCCGTCCGTTCCTTTTCAAAAAGCGAACGGCGGCAAAATGCTCAAAGACGCAATTAGCGAATACGTTAGCGACCCTGAATTAAAAGTGTATGAATTCGATACCGGTTACAATGCCGTTTTTAAAAGATTGTTTTTATATATGGGCGATTTTTTTACTAAAGGGACTTGTAAAAAAATTTATAACAGACTTATCGGAGGAATGAAATCGGTTAAAGAACCCGAAAGTATGCTTACGTTTCAATGGCAGAACGAAAAAACGATTTATATAATGGATTCCGGGCCTATGGCTAATATCTATTTTTCGGGGAAACCTAAAAGAATGGCTCTTGAAGAGATTGAAAATAAATATAGTAAATTGATAAACATGCTTGCTAACTTAAAGGGCATAGGTTTCATAGCCGGAATTAACGAAAAAGGCGAAGCGTCCATATACGACAAAGAAGACCAAAAATTTTACGTTTTAAAATATTTCATAAATAATTTAGCGGGCAAAAATTTTACTATAGGCAGGATAATCGATTCTTGCAAAACAAAAGCGGAGTCAGAAACGGCTTTATCCTCTTTAGAAAGATTTACAGGGTTTAAAAATTCGGGAGATTTAATTTTGTTCGGCGAATACGACGGCAAAAATATAATAAATTTCGAAAATCAGATGGGAGCCCACGGCGGAATAGGCGGCGAACAGAACAAGCCTTTTGCGGTCTGGAATAAATCTCTGCGGTTTAACTTCTCGGACGTAAATAATTCTTGTAAAATTCATGATTTTTTATATAATGAATATATAAAACAATAAGAAATATAAAAAATAGATTATATATAAATATTAAATATGTCGGAATTAAGGCAGGATCCTACCACAAGAGAATGGGTCATAATAGCTACCGAAAGAAGAAGAAGGCCTAATGAATTCGGCGGGGACTCCGCACATAAAAAAGACGCGCTCGAAAAGCTCGGCGAATATTCGGCAGATTGCCCTTTTTGTTCGGGAAACGAACACTTCTCGCCCCATGAAGTCGATTCTTTCAGGACTTACGGCACTCCGACAAATTCTAAGGGCTGGTGGATAAGGGTAATCCCTAATAAATTTGCCGCTCTTTCTCTTAATTCGGAAGAAAATTTAAACGCTTACGAAGGAATTAAATCCGTAAATACCGATTTTACCGGATATTTTTTTCCGAGGGCAACGGAAGTTTTCAGGACTAAACCCGGAATAGGTACGCACGAAGTAGTAATAGATACGCCCAGACATAACGAAACGATACCTTTTTTTTCCGACAAGCAGGTGCAGGAGCTATTTTTGATGTACAGGCAGAGGTATTTGAGCCTGCGTAATAATTCTAAATTTAAATATATTATAATTTTTAAAAACAGCGGCGCTAACGCCGGAACATCGATTATTCATTCCCATTCGCAGATTATAGCCGCGCCCGTAATACCGCTTAGCCTTAGAAATAATATTTCGCAGGCCAGATTTTATTACGACGAGGTTGGAAGATGTATTTTTTGCGATATGATACAGGCTGAAATAGTGGACGGCAGAAGGATAATAATGCAGACCGACGATTTCATAGTTTTTCATCCGTTTGCTTCGACGAGCCCTTTTGAAACATGGATAATGCCTCTGTCGCACGAACCCTGTTTTTCGAATATTTCTATGGATAAGGTTAAGGCTCTAGGCATAATAGTCAAGAAGATTCTGAAGGGTATGTATGATGCGCTCGACGATCCGGATTATAATTTTGTCTTTAATAATCCGCCGATAGCCGACGAAAAAGAAGACTATTACCACTGGAGCCTAAGAATTATTCCAAGGCTTACTATGAAGGCCGGTTTCGAAATAGGAACGGGAATGTCTATTAATACCGCTATTCCTGAAGAAACCGCCGAATTTATGAGAGGTTTTTTAAAATTTTAAAAAAATATAATTCGATAATTTTTGATTTAGACGGGACGCTTATAGATTCATTCGCGGCTATAAACGATGCTTTCGACGCCGTATTTTCTAAATTTCAGAGCAGACAGATATCACCCGAAGAATCCAGTTCTTACGTCGGCGTTCCGCTTGAAGGCCTGCTCGGCAAACTTTTCGGAAAAGAAAACGAAGAAGAAGCTATCGCAGTTTTTAGAAAAAAATACACGGAAGTTTGTTTCGATAAAACAACGTTAATAAAAGGCGCAAAAGAACTTCTTTTAAAATTAAAAAGCGAAAATAAAATTCTCAGCGTAGCGACTAATAAAACTGGTTCTATATCCCGCGAACTTTTAAAGCATCTGCAGATCATAGGTCTTTTTGATTACGTTTACGGGGTATTCGACGGCTTGGAAGGCAAACCGTCGCCGGAAATGATAAACAAAATTGTAGAGATTACCGCTATTCCAAAAGAGAATACTATATTAATCGGCGATTCCCCTATAGACATAATGACCGCAAAAAATGCCGGCATTCATATATGCGCCGTTGCTTCCGGAAATCACGAATACGACGAACTAAAAGGATACAATCCCGACTATCTATACAAAGAAATTTCGCAAATTTTACCGTAATACGGGCAATCGTTATATGATTAAAATAGGAGAAATAAATTATCTAAACGTATATCCTATCTACTATTATTTAAAAAAAATACTTAACGACGAAAACAAGAATAATTTTGCGGATTTTATTTCAGGAACGCCGGCTTTTTTGAACCGTAAATTACAATCCGGCGGCATAGATATAAGCCCCTCATCTTCATTTTATTATATTTCTAATTACGATAATTCTTATATTTTTCCTAACCTTTCGATAAGTTCCAAGAAAAAAGTAAAAAGCATATATCTTTTTTCAAATAAATCCATAGAGGATTTCAATAAGAACGAAACGGTATATGTTACGCCCGAAACTCTTACCTCCGTAAATTTGTTGAAGGTTTTATTGGCAGAATTCTATAAAACGGATTTAAACGAAATGAAATTTTTAAGCTTGAAACAAAACGACAATTTAGAGCTTGAGATAGATTCCGATTATTATAAAAAAATAGCGGAAGGAAGCAGTTTCCTGCATATAGGCAATAATGCCTTAAAACTTGTAAAAAATATTCCTGACGGCTATTATGCATACGACTTAGCGGATTTATGGTATAAGCATACATCATTCCCTTTTGTTTTTGCTCTTTTTATAATAAGAAAAGAATCTTACGACGGCAATAAAAATGAATTTTCCGTTTTATACGATTATTTGATAGAATCAAAAAGAAAGGCGTTATCCGGTTTTAAAGATGCAGCCGAAACGGTAATAAAATCCGGCGATTATGATTTCGTATCTTTTGAAGAGCTTATGGAATATTGGACGGACTGCCTGAGTTTTAATTTAGGCCCGGACGAGATGAGGGGTTTTAATATTTATACCGAATTGCTGTACAAATACAAGCTTATAAAATCTATTCCGGAGTTAAATTTTGTTTAACCGTTTTAACCGGTATAACGAAAGAAAACTTAAATCCGTTTCCCATGCTGCTTTTAATGACGGCGCTGCCCCTTAATAATTTCAGGGTGTGTTTGACGATAGCCAGTCCGAGCCCTGAACCTTTTGCCGAATTTTTATGCGGGCCGTCTATCCTGAAAAACCTTTCGCCGAGCCTTAAAAGATTAGTATAATTTACGCCGATACCGTTGTCGCTTATAGAAAAGAAAAGAAATTGCGAGTCGTCTTCATTGGAGAAATAAAAATTCCATAAAACCGATGTTTCTTCCGTTTCGGAAAGAAAATTCATTGCCGCCGGCTTGCCGCCGGTGTATCCTTCTATCGTCGCTATGCCGTTTTTATTGCCGTATTTCACGGCATTCTGAATAAGGTTGTTTATTATAAGGCTGATTTTACCCGGGTCGGAAATAAATATATCGTTTTTTGCTTCATTAATAACGGATAAATTTTTTTCTTTTATTTCACGTTCAAATAAAATTAAAGAATTTTCTATATTGGCTCTAATATCTATATTTTCTAATTTGACAGGAAACTTTTCCGTTTCGATATTGGAAAGCGTAATCAGGTCGTCAATTAAAAACCGAAGCCGTTTTGCGTGCTGTTCGATTATATTCACGAATTTCATCCTGACGGAAGGGTTGTCAATAGCTCCGTTTTTTAAAGTTTCGGCGAAACCTGTTATAGCCGTTACGGGCGTTTGCAGTTCATGCGAAACGTTCTGGATAAAAGACGACCTGATATCTTCCACCTTTTGAACGTCGGTTACGTCTTTTACTATTACAGCGTATTTATCCTTATTATTTATCTTAAATATTACGCAATCGGCAGTTTTTTTTTCGGCTCTGTCGTAATAAGAAATTTTTTTTTCTACGATTTTAAAAAAACTATTTTTAACCGCTTCGTCTATTAAGGAATTAAGTTCTATATTTCTGGTTAAAAAATCGAACCGATTATTAATATTTTTGCCGTCTGTTTTTGCCGATCTTATGTTTCTGCCGAAAGATTCGTTTACGAATAAGATTTCTTTTTCTTTGTTTATAACGGCAACCCCTTCGGCAATGTTGTTTAAAATAGTTTTATAATTATCGATTTCGCGCGTATATTCCTTTAATTTATTTTTGGCAAATAAAGATTGTATATTTTTAAATAAAAAAATATATAAAAAAAATAAAAATAATGATAATATTAAAATATAAAATATAGATATTGTATTATAATGCATAGTAAGATTTTATAATAAATTTTTAATAATTTCTATTAAAAATAATGAAATATAAAATGAAAACTATATGGATATCGATTTTTTTTGCATGTTTTTTGGCGTCGGTTTCCGCAACCGTTTCAAGCGGATTTCAGGCTGATTATATAGCCGCATCGGTGGGTAATACGCCTATAACGCTTAATGATTTATACTTTTTATATAATTTTAATATGGTAAATAATTTAAAATATGTTAAAATTAACGAAACGTTAACTAAAAGCGAGTTAAAGCGCTTGGCGAATATATATATAAACAGGATTATTATTCTTAAACAGCAGGAAAAAGCCGGAGGCTTAATTATAAACAATCGTACTTTAAAGGCTATGGCTCAAAATTTTAAAAAGAAGTTTGCGTCTCTTCATAGGCATACGAGTTTTTCGCTATTTTTAAGCAAGTTTGGCTTTGATAAAAACGATTTTTACAATTTTTTAAAAAAAATCCTAATAGAAAAAAAATTTATAAAATACAGGCTGCAATTCTTTTTATTTACTATCAAAAACGGAAGAGGAGCTTCAAAAAAACAAAAGCAAAAATATTCGGCGGAATTGGCGGAGAAACTTAAAAATATGATAGTAAATCTAAGAATGCACTCAAAAATTAAAATTAACGATAATTTTACCGGTTCATAATAAAAATAATAAAAACTTTATGTTCGATTTAAAAATAACTTCCGGTTTTTCGTCTGCGCATGCCTTAAGAGGCTATCAAGGAAAATGCGAAAACGTTCACGGGCACAACTGGAAGGTCGAAGCCGTCGTTTCCGCATCTAAGTTAAACGAAATAGGAATAGCTATAGATTTTAAACTGCTGAAAAATTATCTTAACGAAGTACTGGGGACGCTTGACCATAAGTTTATAAACGAGACCGTTTTTTTTTTAGGCGTAAACCCTTCCGCGGAAAATTTAGCTATGTATATATATAACGAATTTGAAAAAAAAATTAAATCTGCGAAACATAACGGCATAGCCGTAAAAAGCGTAAACATATATGAAACGGATACGTCTATGGCATCTTATTACAAAATCGATTGACTTAAAATTCTTAATAATGTATTAAATATATAATATATCAATTTAATTAACTTTAAAAAAATATAATGCCGTGAATAAAAAAATAGCATATTATTTTGCCGTAGCATTTTTTATAATATCGGCGTTTGCCGTTTTTTTTATATATAAAAGCATTACGGCAAAAGAAAATAAAATAAGCTTGTCGATAAACAAAAGAATCGCCGCGCTAAAAAGTATTCAAACCAAGATAGACGAGAGCATAAAAGGAATACGAAAAACCGACTTTCCTATTTTACGCTACGGATACTCTTTTAATAAAAACGAAAAATATTTTATTTCGGAAATTATAAGCGCCGGAAGAAAATATGGAATAAAACTTGATGAGGTTAAATTTATAAGAGTAAATAAAAAAAATAACGCCGCCGATTTTTATTTCAGAGTTTCCGGCTCCGGACATCCCCGCGATATATATTCCTTCGTTAAAGACTTAGAGTATAATTATAAAATAAATTTTAAAAAATTCTATATCGGTAAAAATATTAATAAAAATAATTCGGTAAATTTTTCTTCAATCTTGGCTGCATATGTTATAAGCAAACAGGAGGCGTTAAAAAGCATTTTGAAATCTAAGCGCTATATAGAGAAGCCGAAAGATTTCGGAACTATAAATCCGTTTTTATATATCGTTAAGAAAAAGAAAAAAGCCGCCGCAAAGCCAAAAGCTATTTCTTTAAATTATGAAAAAATAAAGAAAAAATCAAATATATCCGAAAGAGTTTATAGGAAATTAGCAAAAAAAACCGCTTTCATTAAAAAATCGGGCATTCAAGAATCAAATTTTTACAATAAAAAAGGAGTTTTATCGTTTTCGCAAAATGACTTCAACGCCGCATTGATTATGTTTAAAAAAGCCTTAAGATTCAATCCCGATAATTACAGGGCATTATCTAACACAGCCTTAGACGAATACGAAATTAAAAATTACAGGGCATCCGTTTATTATGCCAAAAAAGCGCTTGAGCACAAAAAGTTATGGCAGATAAATTTTATTCTGGGGCTGTCGTATATGCGTTTAAAAATGTTTTCTAACGCCGAATACAGTTTTAGGAAAGCTTTAGAGTTGAATCCTTCCGACGAAAAAATTAAATATTATTTAAATATTTCAAAAAAAATACGATAATAAATATGAAACAATATTCTTTTATTAAGGGGAATCCGATTATGAATTTTAATGCAAAAAAAATAACTTTTTACGCCGTTATTTTCTCTTTACTGCTTTTTTGCTTAATTCCTATGCTTTCCGTTAACGGTTATGCGTTTACCACTATAACCATTCTTCCCGGAAAGCTTAATAATTTCACTATAAACGTACCGCACGGCGTCGAAGCCGGCAGCAAATTCGACGTTAAATTAGTCGCCATAGACGATTACGGCAACGTAATTACCGATTTTTCCAAGAAATACGAGGGGTTGAACATTAACGTCAATATCGGCGGCCAAAGCAATCAAGAACAGTTAAATATTCCCGCTTCAGAGTTTAAGAATGGCATAGTAAACTTTGACGTTTCTTATAAAAAAGCCGGCAAAATAGAGGTTTCAAGCTCATTTGAAGGCGTAGAAGACGAAAGTACGCCCATTCATATTTATGCAGGGCCGTTCCATAATTTAAAAATATCGGCTCCGAAAAACGTTATAGCGGGCGTTCCGTTTAAAGTAAAAATATATGCAGCCGACCAGTACGGAAACCCGGTAAAATTAATGCCGAAATCAAACGGCAGCATAAAAGTTTATTTAACCGGAGACAACTTCAGCATAAGACCCAGAATAATACCCGCCAGTTATATAAATGACGGTTCCGGTAAATTTAATTTTATTTCGGACAGGGCGGGGATAGGACAGTTAAACTTTGCAGTTAATTACGGCGGCAGGTCCCATATTTTTATAAGTAAAAATATAAACATAAGAGCTTCTTATTTTAAAAAGTTTCTTATTTCTACAAACATTGCCCAAGTCCCCGCAGGAAGACCTTTTATAATTAAAATAGTTGCGATCGATAAATTCGGCAACGTGATAACAAACGCTGACCGCATAAGCGGCAACGTTAAATTGTCGTTAGTTTCTTCCGGCGGGATAGAAAGGAGCAGCGTATTCAGCTTTAAAGCTTTTAATAAAGGTATCGCTTTAGTAAAAACCGTATTTAACAGGGTCGGAACATTTTCCATTTATGCTAAACCGGAAGGCATAAACCTCAAACAGCTTAAGTCGGGAGTGCCAAAGGTAAACCGCAGAATACGAGCAAAAAGCCTGCTGCTTTACAAATAATAGGAAAAAACTATTTAAAAAAAAGTGAAAAAGTAATATAATAAAAGAATGTCCTAAAATATTTTAATTAAGGCGGCATAGCCAAGCGGTAAGGCAGAGGTCTGCAAAACCTTTATACCTCGGTTCAATTCCGAGTGCCGCCTCCATTGCATCATCAAACGATAAGCTATAGATTATATAGATAAAACGATAAAAATATGTATCAAATAATCGGCAAGAAAAATCTCGGCGAAGGGATAAATTTATATAATATATCGGCTCCGGATATCGCGTTAAAAGCGTTACCCGGCCAATTTATCATATTAAGGGTAAATAAAAACGGCGAAAGAATCCCTATTACTATCGCAAATTCCGATAAAAAAGATAAAACTATTACTATACTTGTGCAGACGCTTGGAAAAACTACGCATCTGCTCAGCGAATTGAACGTCGGCGAAAGTTTAGCGGATTTAGTAGGGCCTCTCGGCGTTCCTACAGAAATAAAAAAATTTGGAACCGTGGTCTGCATAGGAGGCGGTTTCGGAACCGCTGTAATATATCCTATAGCTAAAGCTATGAAAGCGGAAGGAAACCGCGTCATATCTATAATCGGAGCCAGAAGCAAAGAACTTCTCTTGATGGAAGACGAGATGAAAACGGCGAGCAGCGAAGTTCTTGTCGCAACAAACGACGGAAGCTGCGGCACTAAAGGCATAGTAACCGATGTCTTAAGAAATCTTATTTACGATAAAAAAATACAGATAGACAGGGTTATCGCCGTCGGTCCTGTAATTATGATGAAAGCCGTAAGCGACCTAACCAAAGAAAAATCCATAAAAACAATCGTAAGTTTGAATCCTATTATGATAGACGGAACGGGAATGTGCGGCGCATGCAGGGTTTTGGTAGGCAATAAAACAAAATTTGCCTGCGTAGACGGTCCCGACTTTGACGGGCATTTAGTGGATTTCGACAACCTTATGAACAGGCTTAAATTTTATAAGGAAGAAGAAAAAACTTCCTATGATTGCCATATGAAAGCGCACCATAATTTAACAGCTTAATTTTATAGGTATAGCCGATAATTTATAATAAATATGGATACAAAAGAAAGGCTGAAAATAAAAAAACACGTTATGCAGTGTCAGCCGCCTGAGGTAAGGAGCAGTAATTTCAAAGAGGTTCCGTACGGATATACGGCCGAAGAAGCCGTAGAAGAAGCAAAACGATGTATTCAGTGCAAGAGACCTTACTGCATCGAAGGATGCCCCGTTTATATAAATATTCCCGCTTTTATAAAGCTCATCGAAGAAGGAGATTTTCTCGGCGCCGCAAAGAAGATTAAAGAAACGAATTCTTTGCCTGCCGTGTGCGGCAGGGTTTGTCCCCAGGAAGACCAGTGCGAGAAGGTTTGCACGGTGGGCAAAAGAAAGGATACGCCTTCCGTAGCCATCGGAAATCTGGAACGCTTTGCGGCGGATTACGAAGCAAAATACGGCGATATCCACATAGAAATAAATCAAAAAAAAGATAAAAAGGTAGCGGTGGTGGGCGGAGGTCCGGCAGGTCTTACGGTTGCAGGCGATTTGTGCAAAATGGGCTATCAGGTTTCAATATATGAAGCCCTTCACGAAATAGGCGGAGTTTTAATGTACGGAATTCCGGAATTTCGTCTTCCTAAAGAAATTTTATCAAGGGAGTTGAAAGTCTTGGAAGATATGGGAGTGAATGTTTTTACGAATGAAGTAATAGGCAAAACTTTTAACGTAGATGAACTGCTTAACGAAAGGGGATACGGCGCCGTTTTTATAGGAACCGGCGCAGGAACGCCCAAATTTCTTAATATACCGGGGGAAGAACTTAACGGTATATATTCCGCCAACGAGTTTCTTACCCGCGTTAACTTAATGCGCGCTTATAATAAATCCGAATACGATACGCCCATTAAATGCGGCAAGACGCTAGTCGTGTTTGGAGCAGGCAACACTGCCATGGATGCCGTAAGAACGGCTTTAAGGCTTGGTTATCAAGACTCCAGAATTTTTTACAGGAGGTCAAGAAACGAAATGACGGCAAGGATAGAGGAAGTTTACCATGCCGAGGAAGAAGGCGTTAAGTTTGAATTTTTAATAAATCCTATAAGATTTATAGGAGACGAAAACCATAACGTTACCGCCGTCGAATGCGAAAGGATGGAGCTTGGAGAGCCGGACGAAAGCGGAAGAAGAAGACCTATACCAGTAAAAGGTTCTGAATTTATTGCTAAAATCGATGCCGCGGTTATCGCCATAGGAACAAACGTAAATCCGATAGTTCCTTCTTCTACCCCCGGATTAAATTTAAATAAATGGGGATATATAACAGCAGATGAGAACACCGGAAAAACCTCAAAGAAAGGGGTTTTTGCCGGCGGAGACATAGTCACGGGAGCCGCAACCGTCATACTTGCAATGGGCGCCGGAAAAAAAGCGGCGGTTGCAATAGATAAATACTTAGAAACCGGAATATGGTAATATTTGACAAATATTGAGATTTGTGAGATATTATATAATGCATTTTTTGAAGTCCGTCTTCTCAATTAAATAATTGCCGGGGTGGCGGAAGTGGTAGACGCAAGGGACTTAAAATCCCTCGGAACTTAGTTCCGTGCCGGTTCGATTCCGGCCCTCGGCACCATAAAAGCCTATAATACTATAAAAATATTTGTATTTAAATAAGTTTTATGATAACATAATAAAACTTATTACGTTTAATGCCGAGATAGCTCAGTCGGTAGAGCAGAGGACTGAAAATCCTCGTGTCGACGGTTCGATTCCGCCTCTCGGCACCACCTGAAAAGCTTATAAATCCTGCCATTGATAGCAATAAAAAAATATTGCTATTTTTAAATAAACTATGCTATAATATGCTTAAATCGGTTAAAAAATGATAAAAATAATCACCCTTTAGCGCACATAAGAGTTCAGTAAAATAAAGGGCTTGATAAAACCGGCTTTATGTGATTAATCACAGTTTAGTTTATAACCGTTTAAATCTATCTTCGCATTTATGGAAAAAACCAACGGAACAGGGGCAAGATTTTATTTTAATGTGTTCGTCCATATGAAACTACTAAAACGATAAAACATCGCCTTAAATCGCTTATTATACGCCTTAAATTAAGTATTCCTTATTTTATGCGGGGTTGCAATGGCAAGTTTATTTAAAAGACCTAATTCGGAAAATTACTGGTATCAATTCCGACTCGACGGCAAACAATTTAGGGGTTCGACTAAAACTCCGGATAAAAAACTTGCGGAAAAAATAGCCACGGCAGTGGAAAGCGATTATATCCGCCAAAAATTCGAGCTTCCTGGTGTGATTAAAAATAATCACAGTTTGAGCACAGTCTGGAAAGAATATTTCAAAAGTCAATCGACCGAAAGAGAAACGATAAGGCGCGCCGGTATCGCTTCGAAGCATTTCTTGCCTGTTTTTGAAAATGTGCCGGTCGAAGATATTAAAAATATGGACATAGAGGAATATCAAAGAACCAGGCGTTTAGAAATTATAAACCTGCCGAAAAATATAAATAAAAGGGATAGCGAAATATCTTTCCGAAGCGTAAATTATGAATTGGTCGTATTGCACCATTTTTTTAATTACTGCATTAAAAAAGGCTATCTCGAAAAAAATCCGGCGGCTGGCATAAAAAAACTTAACGAGCTGGCCAGGTTAAAAACTTTATCTGACTCCGACATCGAGAAGCTCATCGCCGGCGCCACGAACAAATTAACCCGGGATTTAATAACCTTTCTGATTTATACCGGCTGCCGGAAGGGCGAGGCCTTAAATCTTAAATGGGACGACGTGGACTTACAGAACGACGTAATAGCGATTAAAGGAACTAAGACTAAACACGACCGCTATATTCCTATTCACACGCAGTTAAAAGAGCTTTTAGGCAGTATAGAAAAACATCAGGACTGTTTATACCTGTTCAACGATAACGGACGCAAATTAGGCGATTTCAAGAAGTCTTTTCATACCGCCTGCAAAAATGCCGGTTTTAAGGATATGCACATTCACGACTTAAGGCACGTCTTCGCAAGCAAAATGGTAATGAACGGCACGTCGCTTTTTATCACGGGGGAGCTTCTGGGACACCGGACGATCCAGATGACGAAAAGGTATTCGCATTTAGTTCCGGAGACGCTTAAAAAAGCGGTTGACGACGTGTTTAAGAAAAAAAGTTTTTCAACAACCCCGCCCACAGATTAATCAACAGGCTAAAGCCCGACGCTCTCGCTTTGATAAATCTATGGACGCCTGATGACCAAATCAAAAGCGATTTGCTCACAGGCAGGGGGCTATTGAAAAACTCACGACGACAAGCTAAATCTTTTTTATTTTTATAGGCAAAAAACTTAATACAAAACTACCTGAAGCGGAAATTAAAGCCCCTATAGGTCAAATCTGAAAGGATTTTTTTTGATAAAAAGACGGAAAAGCGGGTTTTTAAAGGTTTTCCCTTAATAATCGCTTTTACGCTTTAAATGCACGATAAAAATAAAAGCAATATGCGACCAACGGGAGCATTTAATTCAGGACAAGCCTGACGGGTTTCTATGACATTCCCGATTTTACTTGGGGGGTATATGGGGGGATAGCTTTTGTCGCCAAAAGCGAATCCCCCTATTGTAGTTTTATTTTTTCTTTTTTTTTCACAAATCTCTCTCGCATTTTTTTTCGGTTTTTGTTTTAAGAGAGTTAGTTTTAAATATTTTAATAGCTTTTATTTTAATATATTTTACGAAAAATCAAAGCCTTGCGGTTATTGTGTTTGAAGGGGGTCGATGAAAGATTTTAAATAGGCTGTGAAAGATTTTAAATACCCTAATGAAAGATTTTAAATAGGCTGTGAAAGATTTTAAATACCCTAATGAAAGATTTTAAATAGGCTGTGAAAGATTTTAAATACCCTAATGAAAGATTTTAAATA